>NZ_CAWPNJ010000042.1:0-87601 GCF_963889195.1 Calothrix sp. FACHB-168 | reverse complement strand
ATTGATTCTCAAGGTCGTGTAGTTAACACCTGGGCTGACATCATCAACCGCGCTAACTTGGGTATGGAAGTCATGCACGAGCGTAACGCTCACAACTTCCCCTTAGACTTGGCTGCTGGTGAAGTTGCTCCTGTTGCTTTAACTGCTCCTGCTATCAATGGCTAATTGTCTGAGCTAAAAATATAGCTTCTCTGTGAATTGAAAAGCGCTCTCCCGATTGGGGGGGCGCTTTTTTAATGTTTATATTGCACAAATATAGGAATCATATTTGATTTCTGAAAAACACGTAGGGTGTGTTACCGCGAAGCGTAACGCACCGTTTTTCACGGGTTTGGTGCGTTAGCCTGAAGTCATAACGTACCCTACAAGTACCTAATTTTATTCAAAATTCAAACCGGATTCCTATATTTGTCTTCTTGTCAGGACAATGTGTGTATGTTAACCTAAGAGTTAAAAGTAAGGTCTAAAGTTAAATAAATTATGAGTAACTTATTTGAGCCTAGAACTGAACGGATTGATATCCGTACTAGTGCTAGTGTCAAAAAATTGTTGCAGCAAGCTGCTGCTGCAAATCATAAAAATGTAAGCGAGTTTTTGTTAGAACACGGTTTAATTGCTGCTCAAGAAGCTTTAACAAATCGTAAGCTTTTTGTTTTGGATGATGCGCAGTGGGAAGCTTTTCAAACTGCTCTTGACTCTCAATCTCCAGAAAAACCACGTTTACGTCTTTTATTAACGGAGCCAAGCGTATTTGAGTAATTTCTCATCATTAAACAACTTATATATTGATAAATTATCAGCTTCCCATAATGTTCAAGACTTTGATTGTGGAAAGCCAGCTTTAAATAATTTTTTAATTAATTATGCATTGCAAAATCAACAGTCTGATAGTTCAAAAACTTATGTAGCCTGTTTGGATAATACTGTTATTGGTTACTATACTTTAACTGTAGCTTCTGTTGTTCATCAAGATGCGCCACCTCGAATTACCAAGGGATTGCCAAAATATCCCATACCTGTAGCACTGTTAGCTCGGTTGGCGGTGAGTAAAGATTTTCAAGGGCGGAGAATAGGAAGCGGTTTATTAAAAGATTGCCTTAAACGTGTCAATGCAGCAGCAGATATCTTAGGTATTCGGGCTGTGCTAGTTCATGCTCAAGATGATGAAGCGTTGAGATGGTATGAACATTTTAATTTTGAACCGAGTCCTACCGATCCTTTACATTTATTTTTACTGTTGAAGGATATTCGGAAAATGTTAGGTAATAATTTGTAATTCGTAATTGTAGGTATAGAGCTAGTTGATTAATTGATGAAGATGTAACAAAAATATATTCGATGGTGCGTTGCGCTGCGCGACAACACACCCTACTTGAGAATAGAACGAGATGCTCTTGCTAGCTTGCTTCCCCGAAGGGGTACACTACAAACTTTTAATTATCTCTGTGTCCTCTGCGTCTCTGTGGTTAAATAAATTATTTTGTACCGCCTAGACACTGAGAGCGTAGAGAGGAAGTAGATTCAGGTTTTCTCGGCTGGGGGTTGGTTTCTACGTAAGTTGTGGGTATTTTCTAAGATATTGTTTTACTGACTTAGCACGGTGACCCAAAAAGTTGATCGGATGTAAAATAAACAACAATTATAAAAATCTACGTGCTCTAACCTTTGCTTTGATTTTAGAAGTGAGGACAAATGGCTTTGTGTTTTTTCATTCTCCTGTGTGCTTGTTTAATCACTAGCTATTTTCTTTTTAAAAAAAGTAATAATGAGGTATCACATCTATTAGCTGTGTTTGCGGCTATTAGTTTAATTTTGGGGTTAATTTTTGCTCCTTGGCAGGTATTACTTTTACTATTAATTGCTGTTTTAATTAGTACCAGCTACGAATATTACAATAGCAAAGTTGTCAGTTTGGAAACGGAATCTCCACAACCAGAAGTACTTACTTCTGAGGAAGATTGTCATCAGTTGATTTATCGTGGTGCTTCCTATCGTGCGAATTCTCCTGTAAATTTAGATGAAGAAAATATACAACCTATAACTCATAAGTTGTGTTTTAGAGGAGGTAATTATACTGTCAATAAAGCTGCACGCCGAGAAATGGAGAATAGGGGTTAGAGGCTAGGGGCTAGGTACTGTTTTCAAACTACAAAAGTAGGTTGGGTTAAGCCAAGCGCAACCCAACGAAGTGACGTAAATGTTGGGTTTCGTTCCTCAACCCAACCTACAATTAAGTCTAATTGAGAGTTTGAAAACACGCCGTAGGGAAGAGAGATTTTTAGAATCAACGAAATTATATTAAGAAACTTAAAGACACCTGCAACCCTGATAAATGACTAATAACTAATAACAACTGTACATACGTGATTAGGGAGCATCCCAAATGTGCAAAAACGCCCTCACCCTATAAGGGTGGGGCTAGAAATACGAAGCCTGCGAAGGCAGGCTAAAAGTTTGATAGCCTGCGAAGGCAGGCTTTGTTGGTATAGCAATACCCTTCTAGGGTATTGCGTCAAAATTGGGATGCTCCCCGTGATTAATTGCGTCTCTGACAAATGACTCATGACAAAGGGTGGGGAAACCCCACCCCTACGGGTTTATTTTGGGAATTTGGTGTTAAATTAAATGATACATTGTGCCTTCTGGTGCAAGGCTCATGGCGATGTTGTAATCTTCAACTGCTTTTTGTTGATTACCTAATTCTTGGTGTATTTGACTGCGCCAAAAATAAAAGAAAGCGTTTTCAGGATTAATATATATGGCTTGAGTATAATCTTCTAATGCGCCTTGACGATCGCCTAATTTCTTTTTGCGAAAATTGGCGCGTGCTGTATATAATTCGGCGCTGTGGGGATGGATGCAGATGGCTGTGTTAAAATCTGCGATCGCACTTTCGATATCTCCGGCAGCAAAATGGCTGTAGGCTTGTTTAATATATAAACTGATTTCTTTAGCTTTAGCAGATACTTCTACCGGGAATGGCGGATTTACTTGAGACTGGCTGAGGTTTGACACATTGTTGTCCATTTTACTAAAAAACAAATATTTATTAATAATTTTCTGGCTCTACATGGTTTTAGCGTACCCAGAATTTTGGCGATTGTAACTAATAAGAATTGTCCACAATGGACAAGATGGAATAATGTTAAGGTTGATAGCGAATGCTAAAGTAAAAACCATCGTCTTGTGCGTTATTACCGCGATCGCTCAAGTTGACGAAGGGTATGCCATAATCTAAGCGCATTGTCAGTTTATCTATCCCCAAGGCTTGATTCCACAACAGTCCTAAACCTGCGCTAGCGAGGAAGGTTTGATTGGGTAATTTATTGGGGTTATCTGCTTGATTCCAGACTGCGCCTAAGTCGAGAAATGGAGCTAACTCAATAGTAGATAAACCGGCTTGATTGCGTTCTACTGTAATTCTATCTTCAATTGCGAAGCGAAAGCCATTATCCCCAGAGCGAGCATTTTGCCGATATCCGCGTACAGAACGTCCACCGCCAATGATGAATTGCTGAGAAGGTAAGAGACTATCTGGTGTGAGTTGTATTTCTCCTTGAATGACTAATAAATGATCTTGATTCAGTTGCTGTACGCGCTGTACTAAACCCAGCCAACTGAAAAACCTTGCGTCTGGTGTGGGATTGGCGTTGATTGTTGCATCGAGTAAACCTGTGCCTAAATTAAATTGCGATTGTAAATACCAAGCTCCTTGAGGATCGCGTCTAACATAATCTTGGCTAAATTTAAATACGCTGGTACGGCTGACGCCATTAACATCGGGGCCGATACCAAAGGGGGTGGGTAGTCTGTCGAAAAGGAAGGTTTGCCCACTTTGATGGGTAAAGCCGAAGGATAGAGCAAATTCTTCTCTAGGCGATCGCATTATCGGCTGACGGAAATTGATTTCATACACATCCAAATCAGCTTTAATTCCCAGGTTATCGAAGGGTGGCTGGGTAATTTCGTTGCTATTGGTGGCATATCGCAAACTAATTTTCCCGTTCATGGCGTTGACGGGAATTTGGTATCTAAAGTCAAAAATGTCAGAACCACCTGTGAGATTATGATACCACGTTCCGGCTAATTCGTCACCATTACCTGTGAGATTGCGATGTCCTAGTTCAATGCCAAATCTTTCTGAACCAATGCTAGGTGGTGAATAGTTATCGATGCTGAGGTTACTAATGATGGGATTTGCTTCTTCAACTCTGACAATGAGAATACTTTCACCGACTTTACCTGTAGGGCGCAAACTGGCTTCGACATTATTAAAAAGCGGGTCGAGTCGCAGTAGGCGCAGTTGTTCTTCGAGTTTAATGGTATTTAAGGGAATGCCTGCACCTAAGCGAATGCGATCGCGAATATAACCAGAATTTAACCGCTTGTTTCCTTGGATATCTATGTCTGCAACTCGTCCTTCGATGACGCGAATCACAACTACACCATCTGTATTTCCTGGCTGGATGGTTTCGGGGATAGCTCTGGAATTAATATAGTTATTATTTAGGTAAAGCTGGGTAATCGCATCAGCAGCTTGGCGTAACTCTTCGATTGTTAATTCTCGCCCTGCAAATGGTTGGACAACTTGATTTAACTGTTGTTCTGTAAATACTGTGCTACCTATAACTTTAATTGTGCGTGCATTAATTCGCTCAGGAATAACTGGTGCTGTTGGATTGGTTTGAGAATACTGTTGAATGTTGAATGTTGAATGTTGACTGTTGAATGTTGAATGTTGACTGTTGACTGTTGACTGTTGACTGTTGACTGTTGACTGTTGACTGTTGACTGTTGACTGTTGACTAGTGGCTATTGAGTTGGGAATAGTGGCTATTGAGTTGGGAATAGTGGCTATTGAGTTGGGAATAGTGGCTATTGAGTTGGGAATAGTGGCTATTGAGTTGGGAATAGTGGCTATTGAGTTGGGAATAGTGGCTATTGAGTTGGGAATAGTGGCTATTGAGTTGGGAATAGTGGCTATTGAGTTGGGAATAGTGGCTATTGAGTTGGGATTAGTGGCTATTGAGTTGGGATTAGTGGCTATTGAGTTGGGATTAGTGGCTATTGAGTTGGGATTAGTGGCTATTGAGTTGGGATTAGTGGCTATTGAGTTTTGACTATTGACTATTGACTGTTGCCTAGAAATTTCACTAGCTTTTGCTTTTAACCCAGTAATCCCCATCGTTGATAGTAAATGCAGAATCAGCAAGCTGGAATGCCAACTCAGACGGGGAAATAAACTAATTAATCTTTGTTGAATGCGGATTTTAGGCGTAAGACCAGTTTTTCTACCTTTTCTCATGTCCGTATCTAGGGATGTTTGATGTAACTAACTGGCCTGTTTGGACTCCGGATTATGCCATAACGCCCCAGTATTATTTGAATATCATATTTTCGCGACCGGATTACAAAGAATTGATATATTTAAGTACAATTTTGGGCAAAGAATTCTCCGTAATAACCCTAGCATTATATCCTGGTAACAGGTTAACAATATCTGGAGCCTTTCCATGTCAGCGCCGATTTCTATTGTCATTACTAGTTACAATCGGGAGCGTTATCTACAAGACGCGATAAATAGCGTTTTGCAGCAGACATGGCAAGATTTTGAATTAATAGTTTGGGATGATGGTTCTACAGATAATTCGGTAGCCATCGCTCTACAATATGCACAACAAGATAGACGAGTGCGGGTAGTGGAAGCAGCGCATCAGGGAATGGTGTTAGCGCGCCAAAGTGCGATCGCGCAAACTCAGGGAAAATACTTTGGTTGGGTAGATAGCGATGATATACTCGCACCCACAGCTTTAGCCGAAACGGTTACTTTGCTCCACCGTCACCCAAAGATGGGATTTGTCTATACTGATTATCTCGATATTGATGAAAATTCTCAAGTTATGGGATATGGCGATCGCTGTCGCATTCCCTATTCTAAAGAGCGAATGCTCGTAGATTTCATGAGTTTTCAATTTCGCTTAATTCGCCGGCAAACATACGATTTAGTCCAGGGATTTCACGGTTCGCCAGATTATGCTGAAGATTACGACTTATGTTTGCGGCTGTCAGAGGTAGCGCAAGTAGGGCGGATCGAGAAGCCATTATATTATTACCGCAAACATTCCGGTAATATCTCGCAAATACACAGGTTAGAAGTTCTTCTCTGTTCTCAAGAAGCTATTAATCGAGCTCTAAAACGTCGGAGAATAGCCAAGAAATATCAAATAGATTTGGATCTACTTGCAGGTCGTTTCGTTTTACGGCACAAACCTTCCTTCCGGAATTTTATCAGTAAAGTCGGCAATTCTATAATTAAAGCGATATTTCCCCTAGCGCTAGCTATGAATGCAGGGTTAGCGCAAGGGCAAATTGTCCCCGCCGTTGATGGTACGGGTACAATGGTTACACCCAACGGGAATATATTAGATATTCATGGGGGAACAACATCTAGTGATGGCGCGAATCTGTTCCACAGTTTTCAACAATTTGGCTTGACACCAGAACAAATTGCTAACTTTCAAGCCAATCCCAATCTGCAAAATATTCTCGGTCGGATAACTGGCGGTAAT
Organism: Calothrix sp. FACHB-168; assembly: GCF_963889195.1. Lineage (NCBI taxonomy): Bacteria > Bacillati > Cyanobacteriota > Cyanophyceae > Nostocales > Calotrichaceae > Calothrix > Calothrix sp. FACHB-168. Next base: position 81,032 of record NZ_CAWPNJ010000042.1, on the reverse strand, counting down.
CCTTCGATTATTAATGGTTTAATTCAAGTAACTGGTGGTAACCCTAACCTGTTTTTGATGAATCCCGCCGGTTTTGTCTTTGGTGCTAACGCTAGCTTAAATGTTCCCGGTGCTTTCACCGCGACAACCGCCAATGGTATTAGCTTTGGTAACAACTGGTTTAACGCCACAGGAACTAATAATTACTCAGTTTTAGTGGGTAATCCTACAGGCTTTGCTTTTACCATGAACCAGCCAGGCGCAATTTTCAATGCGGGGAATTTGGCAGTAGGTACGGGACAAAGTTTAAATCTGTTAGGTGGTACAGTAATTAATAATGGGGAACTATCAGCCCAATCAGGGAAAATTTCTGTTACCTCTGTACCCGGACAAAGTTGGATACGTCTGAGCCAACCAGGTAATTTATTAAGTTTAGAAGTTGAAAGTCTAGCGGGAAATAGCAATCAACCAACCAACTGGAATATCCCCATCGCTGCTTTACCGGAATTACTCACTGTTGGGAACACAGGGATAATTGCTAACGCTGATGGTTCCGTAAAACTTCCTGGTACTAACGTCAATGTCCCCACCAATCCAGGCACAACTATTGTCAGTGGCAAAGTAGATGTATCTGGAACTACAGGCGGTACAGTTAATATTTTCGGCACAAAAGTCGGGTTAGTTGGTGCTGATATTAACGCCTCTGGGAATAATGGCGCTGGTACGGTGCTGATTGGCGGCGATTATCAAGGAGAAGGAACAGTTCCCAATGCTAATCAAACTTATGTTGATGCGCGATCGCAAATTGCAGCTAATAGTAATTTAAATGGTAATGGCGGACGAGTAATTGTCTGGGGTAATGATACCACCCAATTCTTTGGGAAAATTACAGCTACTGGTGGTGTAAATTTTGGTAACGGCGGTTTTGTGGAAGTATCCGGTAAAAATAACCTCCTTTTCCAAGGTAATGTTGATTTGAGTGCGGTGAAAGGTAGCCTTGGTAATTTACTATTAGATCCCACAGATATTAATATTGTCGAGTCTGCACCGCAACCGGAGGATCGTTCTTTACCAACAATTCTGCAAGATGCTACCCCAGCGACATTTACAATTTCTAAATCAGCCTTAGAAAATCAAACTGCGGCGGTTACCTTAGAAGCTACTAATAACATTACCGTTGCTGATGGGGTATCGCTAGATTTTATTAGCAGTGGTACAGACATTACCTTTACAGCTGATGCAGATAATAATGGTGCGGGTTCTTTCATAATGGATAGCACCCAAACCATTAATACTAATGGCAGAAACATCTCGATTACAGGAGCTGGTTTAACTCTAGGTAATATCAATACATCTGCTAATTTCGAGCAAAGCGGTAATGTCACTTTATTAGCAACGGGTAATAATATTATTGGCGGTGATATTATTGCCTCTGGCGGTGGTTATGGGAGTGGTAATATAGAGGTTACTAACAGAGGTGGCGCGATCGCCTTAGGAACTCTCAACACCAGTAATAATAGTACTAGTCCTAGAGGCGAGATTAAATTATCCGCCGTTGATGACATTACTACAGGTGATATTATTGCTACTGGCAACAGTCAAATACAGATAGGTGAAGCTGGGCTAGAACTGCAAGATATAGGTGTGACTATTACTAGTTTCACTGGTTCAATTACATCGGGGGATATTAACACCAGCAGAATTAGCAACAGTATTTCTCGCACTCCTGTCGGTGGTGGTTCAATAACGTTAGATGCTCCCGAAGGTAGTATTACTACAGGTGCAATTGACTCTTCAGTCACTATAGATAATAGTAGCAGTTTTACTGGTATAGGTGGTGCGGTGACTTTAAACGCTGCAAATAATATCACCACCAACGACATTAATACCACAGCCAGTTTTAGTACTAGCGAGGAATTTTCTGAGGGAATTGAAAATTTGACAGCTGGGAATATCGCCGTTACCAGCAGTAATGGTGCGCTGAACTTAGGAAATCTCAACAGCAGTACAATTGCAAGTACTTTCTCAGATGTCAGTACGGCTCAAGCAGGAACGATTAATTTAAGTTCTCTCGGTAATATTATTACAGGTAACATTGATTCCTTTGTGAGCCAGAGTTATAACTCAGCTATCGGTGGCGATATCGAAATTAAGACAGATACAGGCAGTATTACTACAGAAAATATCGATTCATCTATATTCAAAACTCAAGGTAGTGGCGATTTTACAGGAACATCCGGCACAGTTAACTTAAATGCCGCAGTTAATATTACTACTAATAATATTAATACCTCAGCTAGAGGTTTTAATGTTGATGGTAATGCAACTTTGCAAGCAGGTAATGTCACCTTAGAGACTACCAATCCTTTTGGCAGTGCGATCGCATTTAGTACCATCTCTTCACAAGTCATTACATCAGCCAATGATAATAATCTTCAAGGTGGTAACGTGCAAGTGCTGACTAATGGCATCATTCAAGGTACGGGAACATTATCGGAAGATAGTACAGGCGATACCATATTCACAGCTGAAATTATCGATTTTGGAGAAGGTGGAAGTACTAGTGAGGGGGGTACGATCGCAATTCGCCATGATGGCGGCCCCGATAATGTAGACTTTATCGTAGGGAATTCAACTGTTAACGGTACAACAGGCGCGCTAAATATCGGGGGAACTACGAGAATTTCTGCGGGTAGCTTGAGTTCGCCTGTGTTACCCAATGGCGGACTGGATACAACAACACCCACCGGAATTACAATTAATTCTGTAAATAGTCCGCCAACAATTACAGCTAATACAACATTACCTGATACCCAAACTAATAAGCCTGTTACATTTACCTTTGCAGATTTAGCACCACAAGCATCAGATGCTAACAATGACAACACGACGATTCAAATTAATGTTGTCAATACAGGCAGTTTAAAGGTGAATGGTACTCAGGTTTCGGGAGTGACTGAAATTAAAACTGGCGATACTTTAGAGTATACACCCCCTACAGATACTAATGGTTCCCTCAATGCTTTTACCATTAGTGCGAGCGATCGCGTTTCCAATTCCACACCAACACAGATCCAAATCAACGTTACCGCACCAACACCACCGCCAACACCAACCCCAACACCAACCCCAACCCCAACCCCAACCCCAACCCCAACCCCAACACCAGAACCTAAACCGGATGTTCCTCCTTGCACTTTCCAATGTAATGAAAACACCCCACCTAACCCGATTCCCAATCCGCCAAAAAGCGAGATTCCTGTTCTTGATAAAAATCCCATCCCAGAGGGTGAATTTACAGCTAGAATAGCGAATTATCTAGGCGTATCTAGTCCCCGGCTGAAATCTCCAGATGAAGTAAGGGAAATTGCAGTCAAAATTGAAAAAGCCACTGGTGTCAAACCTGCGTTTATCTATATTAGTTTTGTTCCTGTAGAAATTACGCCTGATGGGTTGTCAGGAACAGCTAAATCGACAAAACAGCTAGATACATCAGCCGAACAAGATAATCAACAACTAGAATTAGTAATAGTCACAGGAAAAGGCGAACCAATCCGTCGGCGCATTTCTGATGCGACAAAAACTAAAGTTTTAGCAGCAGCAAAGGAATTTCGCGAACAAATTACAAGTCCGCAAAATCGTCGTCGCAGCACTTATCTAGCTTCAGCGCAGCAGCTTTATCGCTGGCTAATTGCTCCCCTAGACGCAGAATTACAGGCGCAAAACATCAATAATTTGGTATTTTTACCCGATATTGGCTTACGTTCTACCCCAATGGCGGCGCTACACGATGGTAAAGGGTTTCTGGTAGAAAAATATAGTATCGGTTTAATGCCTAGCCTGAGTTTAACTAATACTCTGTATACAGATATTAAGAAATCTCAAGTTTTAGCCTTGGGAGTATCACAAAGTACCCAAGGACAAGAACCATTACCAGCAGTTCCCGTAGAATTAAGCACATTAGTGTCAAAACTTTGGCAAGGAAAATTACTGTTAGACAAACAAGCGACTTTAGAAAATCTCAAAGCCATCCGCCGCCAACAGCCATTTGGGATTATTCACATGGCAACCCATGCTGATTTTAGTGCTGGTGCCTTAAGTAACTCTTATATTCAGTTGTGGGAAGACAAGTTACGTTTAAACCAAATCCGGGAGTTACGCTTAAATGAACCCCAAGTAGAAATGATCGTCCTTAGTGCTTGCCGAACCGCTTTAGGAAACGAAGAAGCAGAAATCGGCTTTGCCGGATTAGCCGTATTAGCTGGGGTAAAAACTAGTGTCGCTAGCCTTTGGGCGGTGAATGATGTCGGTACAGCTGCATTGATGACGAAATTTTACGAAGACTTGAAAACTTCGCCAATTCGTGCAGAAGCTTTAAGAAAAGCCCAAGTAGCGATGGCAACAGGGAAAGTTTATATTAAGAATGGTCAAATTTTCGGTTTAGAACCCGTACAAAGTTTACCTTTACCTGGAGAAACAAGCGATCGCGCTAATGAATTACTATCCCATCCTTATTATTGGGCAGGATTTACAATGGTGGGAAATCCTTGGTAGGTTGACTATTGTACAGACGCGATGAATCGCATCTCTTGTACAGACGCGATTCATCGCGTCTCTAACAAATGACTGTTGACTGATAACATTTGAAATTCATCGTTTTGTAATTTGCATTCCTCAATGTAGAAGAGTAGGAACGCGATAATGCTTCATGGTAAGGCAATAGAAGCACAAAAGCGTGAATACAAAACTCCTCATTTCGCCTCAAGAACTCACGTCTGTATTAGCAGCAAAGCCATTACAAACTGTCATTATCGATACGCGCAGCCCAGAAGATTATGCAATTTCTCATATTCCCCAAGCGCTGAATATTCGCGATTTTTTCACCTATTTATTAGAAAATTCTTCCCCTACAGGATTACAAAAATTGCAAGCGCATTTTACAGAACTTCTCAGTGGGTTAGGAATTTCTGGTGTAGAGTCGTTAATTGTCTATGAAGACAGTTTTAACCGAGGTTACGGTCAATCTTGTCGCGCAGCTTTTTTATTAAAATATTTAGGTTGCGCTGATGTCTCTATCTTACACGGGGGATATAAAGCTTGGTTGCAAGCAGGATTACCCACTACCAATGCAGTACCATTACGCCAAAGCAGTAGATTTCAATTGTCTCCCAAGGCGGAAATGATGGTGACTACTACAGAGATGTTAGCAGCAATTGACAATCCAGGAATTATTAAATTAGATGTACGCGATCGCGATGAATGGTTGGGGTTAAGTTCTTCTCCCTATGGTGCTGATTTTTGTCCCCGTAAAGGTAGAATTCCCAACGCTGTCTGGTTAGAATGGCATCGGTTAATGAGTTCATCTGCTGATATCGCCACGTTTCGCTCAAAAGCAGAAATCTTAGAAATTTGTCAATCTGTAGGGATTACTAGCCATTCTACAGTTTACATTTATTGTTTTAAAGGTTCAAGGGCGGCGAATACTTTAATTGCTTTAGAATTAGCCGGAATTAAAGCCAGAAATTATTTTGGCTCTTGGAATGAATGGTCTCGCGATTTTTCCTTACCAATTGATATTTAACAATTCAATATTCGCGCATTATAATGTTGGGTTTCGCAAAGCCTCAACCCAACCTACACCTTTACCAATTGATATTTAACATTAGGTGTAGAAACCCAACATTTATTGAGGTGTTGGGTTTCGCAAAGCCTCAACCCAACCTACGATTTTTTTCATCATTTTATTCCTGTCAGTTCAGTAGGGGCACTGGCACTGCCATGCCCCGAAGCGCGTCATTGACCTAAAATATGCTGTATGCCGAGAAATCCTGATTAACCTGAGAAAGCTTGTCCAGAAACAACAATGAAACCAGCCGAATCAAGCTGCATTTCTGGCTGGCGAATTCCATCAATAATGGCTTTACTGACAGCAGTTACTATCTTCAATTCGTCAGCTAAAGTAGAATTGTTTGATTGTTGATTCAACAGTAAACGTAATTGTTCTACTCTTTGGGCTAATTTTTCTTCAGCAACTTGAGCAGCACTTGTGCATAATTCCTGAAAATCTCCACGTTCGCTGAGTAATTGTCTCGCAGTCTCGCGGACTTGATAGCAAATATTCTGCCAATTATCAGCCGGAATAAAATTATCCAATACCTCAATACGTTCCTTAGCCAAATTATAATCTTGCCCTAACTTATTGGTTTTATCTTTACTATAGGGACGTTGAAGAATAGCTAAGAGTGATTCATCTGTAACAGTAGATAATAATTCCGAACCAGCATCAATAAAGATACTTTCAATGAGGGGAGGAAAGAAACCCTCAATCCAGCGCTTCCAGGAATTGAATTGAGAACTATCTTGTTGATGTTCGGCTAAAATCTGCTTGACTGCTTTGAGATTAGCTTCAACTAAATAATTACAACGGAAACCAAACCATTCCTTTTGTTGACTAGCATTCCATGATGTGTCTTGACGCCAAATTGCAAAAGCATGTCCTCTATCATCCCATTTGAGATAGTTACAAATTGCATCGACTAATCCTTCACCAACTCTAAACAACTTCAGTTGAGAGTTTTGGTTAGCTATCCGGCGGTTATAAGTGCCAAATTTATCAATATTACTGTTAGCAAAGTAATTTTGAAATTCATCAGCACTGACTAGAGTTTGCTTGATGGGTTGATAGGATTTTACATCTGGTAATTCTGGATTATAGATTGATTTAAAGTGTAATGCTTGGTCAATCCAACCTTCAAGGGCGCGTTTAATTTCCAGATGTTGACTGTCATAATCGTCTAAGGCTGCAAAATAGCTATTTTCGGTTTCTGATAGGTTAATTTCCGCTAAAGCATTTTCGGCGCTGATATTTATTTCAACTTGCGAGATTTCTTGTTGAATTGTTTCTGTAGTTTGTAATAAACCACTAGCACCGCCATGAAATAGAGTAGTTTCTAGCTCTGGTAACTTCTGAGTAATATAAGGTTGGAAACTGGTAATTGATTGATTAAAAATTGCCAGTCCATTTTTGAGGAAATTATACCAAGCGCTATGCAAACTCTCTTCTAAATCAACCCCAACTAAAACAGTAAAATTAATCTCCGAAGAACGCCCAATTCTATCAATTCTGCTAATTCTTTGTTCTAGTTGCTTGGGTAACCAGGGAAGATCAAAATTAATCATCCAATCAATAAATTGGAAATTATGGCCTATCTCAGCCGCAGTATCACAAACTAAGATAAAACAACTAGAATTAGTTTGAAACTGGGCTAAATTTTTCTCAGCTTGTGCGGGGTTTTGTTCTGATTGTTGACTAGTCACGCTAGCTGTACCAAAAATTTGTGATAAAGTCCGGACAATTTCGGTACAGCTTTGTTTAAAGCCAGTAAATATGACTATTTTGGGTAAATAATCCCCAGGAATCGGTCTTTGAATTCGCTGTTTAACTCTTTCGCCAAGTTGCTTGATATTGCTGCGGTATGATTGCAAACCCAAAATTTCCGATAGGCGATAGAGGATGATAATCTTAAGTAGTTCAATGCGATCGCCATCTTCTGAAGGTTGGCTGATAATTTGGCGCAATGACATCAAAAGCTCGTTTTCTCCCGGAAATTTAGCAGTTTGCGTCAAAATATTGCCATCATCATTGCCAAATTCTTTAATTAGCTCCGGATTGCGAATTCCACTTAAACGCGCTGCAATTACCTGTTCTAAAATACCTAACCAAGTACCAGCCCCTAAAAACAATAACAGAAAAATACGTTGATATTCTGGTTGATGCGGTGCGGCAGTCCGCCATTTTTCGATGATTTCATGAATATCATAGGAACGCTCATCTAAATCATATTCTTCTTTGGGTGTAATCTGGCGATTAAAAATGGCATCTGGAACATTAGCACGACGGTTACAGAGAATTTGGCGACTCAGACTATAGGTATCGCTAACATGCTGACAAATTGCTGGAATAATTGTCTCTTGCTGAGATTTTTGCCAATCCTTAATCAAACTTAGTAAATATTTATCTTCAGGTAATAAATTTTGCAGTTGCTCTAAATTTGTTTTCACGTTTAAAGCATCAGCTTCTTTTTTGAGAGAGAAGATAATTTTACCCAGGATTTGATGTTTTTTGATTTTTTCCCTAAACCCAGCTAAATCATTAAGTTTATAGGTTTCTGGCTCTAGTAAATACAGCAGAATCGGCAATTCCTTTTCATTGCTGATATCTGGATTGGTAGACAATAAAATTAACCGTTCGCTTCTATGAGCTAAATTTTTGTAAGCTTCAAAACGCTGGCGTACTGCTGTTTCTAAAGAAGTAGCCATTGCTGCAACTTGCTGTGCTTCATCGATAATCAGCAAGCCTACACTGGCTTTTGGGTTAATTTTATGAACATCATCAAAAGACAGTACAGCAACTCGTTTAGGAAAATGCGAAATGTAAAATTTCTGTTCTAATTCCTGCCGCCATTGTGGTAGTAAATGTGGAGGAACAACAACTACTGCACCTTTTTTAGGTTCATCCAAGAGATATTGACGGAGAATTATACCAGCTTCTATAGTTTTTCCTAATCCGCCTTCATCTGCTAATAAATAGCGTTGGTTAGCATCTTCTAAGACGCGGCGAACAACTTCAACTTGATGGGGATAAAGATTAATATTGGCAGAAATCAATCCTGTCATTCCACGACTCACAGCACGCTGCTGAACTAAAGATTTGAGTAAAGCAAATCTTCTGTCATACAAATAAGGCGTTTCTTGACCTTTAATTGCTAAAGTTTCAATAGAATCTTTAACTGCGAGATTACAACGAACATAAATATCTTGTTCATTAATAATCACAGTTTTTTTATCTGGCAAATCAATTTGATATTTTTCGCTGTCTTCATCCCAAGCAAAAATTCTGCCAATTATCCATTTTTCTTGGTTTTTTAATTTGATATAGCAGCGAGTTTGCTGTTGTAGTTTAGCGTATGACAGCGAATTTAAAGGTAAAGCCTTTTGCAAGCGTTGTCCCGGTGAGCAGAAATACTCAACCAAAATTTCGCTATGGCTATTGTCAATAACCTTTCCAATCCCCAAAGAATTATTTGAGGACTTTACTAGTGAGCCGAGCTTAATCATCAGAAAAATGGGTAGAAACCCCGTCTTTTTAGGACGGCTTTACAGTTTTAGCGCTACTGCCTTAGGGTTGCTCGACTTGGTGTACTTTTGTAATGCACTTTCGACAGGACAGTTACCGTCTCAAGTTTGACAACCCTGTACACATAGCGTTTTGCGCTTTTTTGCGCCTCCCTTGCGGGGTAATGTTAGCTTCGACCTGTTACAAGAGCTTTTTAGGCTTGCAACACTGTTCCAGTGACCTTAGAACTGTTTAGTCACAAGCGACAGAGCGGGGGACTAGCTACGCATCCCAAGGTGTCGTGACTCAAATAACGTTTACCCAACTATTGTGAAGGGTGGTCTGGTCAGGATAGCTTGCTAGATTTCTCTTACAAGCCTCATGCCTTTAGGCTGAGGTTCCTGACAGTTTTAGTCCCCTGAACATACTAAGTTAACTTCCCAGAATCTTGGAATAACTGATGTCTGGAAATTTTACAGAATTTCAATTGTAACTGGTTTTTGGGGGTTCCTGTATTGACTTAGGAGCGGAATTTTGAGTTATTTCTCTCCCCGATATCTCTTGATTACTCAGTATTCTGTCTGGAAAATGGGATAATAGCCGCGATTTATCTAGCCAAGAGAGTGACTGTGAGAAGTTATTTAGATGGGAAAGTGGCGATTATTACCGAACGAATGTTGAAGCGATCGCAATTCCCCAACCGTGAAAAACGTTAAGCTAAAGTAAATCCCCAAGCACCCAGCTTTGAAAGAAAACCATGTCTACGTCTGAGGGTAGAATTTAAGCTGATGAATTACTACGTGATTTACGATGGTAACTGCAATCTCTGCGTTACACTAGTGCAATTGTTAGAAAGTTTAGATCGAGGTCAGCTATTTCGCTACAGTCCGATGCAAGATGAGCCAACACTCGCTAAATTTGGGATTACGCCCCAAGAATGCGAACAAGGGATGATTTTAATTGATGCGGATACACCAGACAAGCGTTGGCAGGGTAGTGACGCCGCAGAAGAAATTGGTAGGTTATTACCGTTGGGAAGTATATTTGTTGATGCTTATCGCGCTTTACCTGGGGTGAAATGGGTAGGCGATCGCTTTTACGCACAAATCCGCGACAATCGCTATACTATCTTTGGCAAGCGTTCTAGTACCTATCAATCTTCATTTTGTGTTGATGGTAGTTGTAAGTAAATAGTAAATTTAGTTGTTGACGGTTAACTGTCAACAGTCAACAGTCAACAGTCAACAGTCAACAGTCAACAGTCAACAGTCAACATTCAGGGATTCTATAGCCAATCCCTCAACATATAAACAGCTTGTTTGTAAATAGATAAATCTACCTGATTCACTTCTATTCCTTGTCCGATTCCTTGCAACAAAGTAATAGTTAACTTTCCACCTAAATGTTCGCGGAACTCTGTCAAACCCGTAAATAAATTATGGGGATGATTTGGTTGCTCTAATTTCTCTGTAAGCGCAGGTAGGTACAAAGTAAATCCTAATTGTTTGAGCGTCACGAGAATATTTTGCCATTCCGATTGTGACAGTAACCCAATTAAATAAGCATAGGTACTATCTAATGCAATACCAATTGCTACCGCTTCACCGTGACGTAATTTGTAATCTGTAATTTGTTCTAATTTATGCGCCGCCCAATGTCCAAAATCTAGGGGACGAGATGAACCTTTTTCAAAAGGATCGCCACTGTTAGCAATATGTTCTAAATGTAATTGGGCACAACGATAGATAACTTTCTCCATCAATTTCATGTCACGAGCCGCTAATTCTTCAGCATAAATTCTCATGAAATGAAAGAAATCAGCATCTTTAATTAATGCTACTTTCACCGCCTCCGCAATCCCCGATCGCCAATCGCGATCGTCAAGGCTGGTAAGGAAATTTAAGTCATTCAAGACTGCGTAAGGAGGGGCAAAAGTACCGATAAAATTCTTCTTACCAAAGGCGTTAATCCCGTTTTTTACTCCTACACCAGAATCATTTTGTGCTAATACTGTAGTCGGTACTCTTAGCAGCCGAATTCCTCTATGGGCGGTAGCTGCGGCATATCCTACCATGTCTAAAAATGCGCCGCCACCAATAGCTAACACGTAAGAGTGACGACAGATTCCACCAGCATCAATTAACTGATGAATTTGTTCAACAAATTTTGGATTGTTTTTAACTAATTCGCCACCAGGAATAATAAGAGGTTGCTCTATTAAATTAATAATATCTTCGTAAAAGCGGGCATAATTAGAGATTTTTTTGACTAAACCCTGATGGTCTTTTAACAAACCTGCATCTACTACCGCGAGAACTTTCTTAGGCGTTATCTCACCATTTCCAGCAATCACTTCTGCGAGTAAAGGATTGTCTAATTCAAACAACCCATGAGTAAAATGAACATCATAATTAAAGGTAACTTGAACAGATTGCTGAATTGGCTTCAGGCTAACTAGGCTATTATCTGTAATTAACATATTTATTGTTTGCTCTCTGGAGAAATTATTTTGTGCAATTAATTTTTATGTTTATAAATAATTGCAAATTCGCGATCAGATGAATTGTTAATCAATATAACCGCCAAAACACGTTAATAACACAGATTTTCAATGCACAAAGTTAGCCCCATCGTGCTAGTAGATGCAGTCAAAATCATATTGCTTATTACTTTAATTGCGGTTCTAAATTTAGTTTTGATTTGGTGGTAAATACCAATATTTAATTTAGGGGTAACCGTATTCTATATAAAGTCAATCGATAATTGCCCGGTTAATTACTACATCTTCATATTATCTTATTGAAATTTCCGAAATTATTGGAGATTCAGTAAAGTTTTCAACAAGAAAATTTCATACACTAAGCATCTTTTTTAAAGAGTTAATATTTTTCTGATTTTTAACCTAAATTTAACCATTGCTTGAGCAAACCTTTACCTTGAGTTTGCTACACAGAGTTTGTTACATCAAAAATTTAAGTAATTATTTGTATTAATTCATGAGTAATGTAAAAAAATTGATATATGATTGGCTATCACAGTCTGTTTCTTCAACAGCACTGGCTTGGCTGGAACAAAAGCAGACAGAGATTGCGGAAGGCGCACCTGAGAGAATATTTTTTACCGCCTTTAGTGCAGTACCCCGTTATTTAGGTAAAGATAATTTACAGTTAACATCCCAAGATTTAAGCAAAGCCGCAGATTTAGTTCCTGGCTGGTTTCCTGGCGATTGGACTGTAGATCAAGCTGGACGGACATTTTTGCTACTAACTTTACCCCACGATCGCCCTGAGAATTATGTGCGATCGCTTGATAAAGTTTTTAGTAGTGCGGATATGAGGGAATTGGTAGCTTTGTATCAAAGTTTACCTTTATTACCCCATCCAGAATTACACAGCCAACGGGCGGCGGAAGGTATTCGCAGTAACATGGTTAATGTGTTTAATGCGATCGCTTTACACAACCCCTATCCAGCAGATTATCTAGATAACATTGCTTGGAATCAAATGGTGCTAAAGGCTTTATTCGTCGGTAGTCCTTTGCATTTAATATATGGTTTAGATCGCCGCGCCAATCCCGAATTAGCAAAGATGTTGGTAAACTATGCCCATGAACGTTGGGCTGCAAAACGCCCAGTATCGCCGGAATTATGGCGACCAGTGGGAAAATTTGCTGATAGTGAAATTATTGCAGATTTAGCCAAAGTTTTTGCAGATGGCGACATGATAGAAAAACAAGCAGCAGCATTAGCTTGTGCTGAATCCTCTTTACCAGCAGCGCAAGAGTTAGTGTCTCTCTATCCACAATTACAGTCAGCGATTGCAAAAGGCGAATTAACTTGGAGTAATTTTAACCGCGATCGCCTCCCAGTTTGCAAATAACTACCAAGCTTTATCATTCAACAAAGTTATTGATCTTGCAGTCTTCATTTTGAATTTTGAATTTTGAATTTTGAATTATTTATGATGTTTATCGATCCTCACATTCACATGTGTTCCCGTACCACTTATGATTACCTAATCATGCGGGAATATGGAATTGTCGCAGTTATTGAACCATCTTTTTGGTTAGGACAACCACGCACAACAGCAGGTTCATTCAAAGATTACTTTAGCAGCTTGGTAGGCTGGGAACGCTTTCGCGCTAGTCAATTCGGCATTCAACATTATTGCACCATTGGACTCAACCCCAAAGAAGCGAATAACGAAGCCTTAGCCGCAGAGGTGATGGAATTGATACCACTGTATGCTTGTAAAGAGGGCGTTGTCGCCATTGGGGAAATAGGCTATGACGACATGACAGAAGCCGAGGATAAATACTTCTGTCAGCAATTAGCCCTCGCTAAAGAACTGGATATGCTGGTATTAATTCATACTCCCCATCGTAATAAAAAAGAAGGTGCTAGCCGCAGTATGGATCGTTGTCTTGAATATGGACTAGATCCTGCGCAAGTAATTATCGATCACAACAACGAAGAAACCGTTGCAGAAGTATTAAACCGTGGCTTTTGGGCTGCTTTTACAATTTACCCCAAAACCAAGATGGGTAACGCCCGGATGGTAGAAATTGTCCGTCAGTACGGAAGTAACCGCATCATTGTCGATAGTAGCGCCGACTGGGGTGTCAGCGATCCTTTAGCAGTCCCGAAAACCGCACGTTTAATGTTAGACATGGGCATACCGGAAGAACACGTACAAGCAGTCTGCTACGAAAACGCCCTTACAGCCTATAGCCAAACAGGACAAATGCAAGCATCAGATTGGCTCAATTCTCCATCAGCAGACCAGACTCAAATGTTCAACGGCAACTCAGTACTGCGCGGACAAGAACCAGGTATTAAGTCAGTAGCAGACTATGTACTGATTGAGTAAGAAGAGACAAATGACAAATAACAATTGTACAGACGCGATTAATCGCGTCTCTGACAAATGACAAACATCACAAGTTTAAATTTTCAAAGTTGGCGCGGGTATTTAGAGTTGATGCGCCCAGCAAATATTGTTACAGCTTGGGCTGATATTTTAGTTGGTTTTGCGGCTTCTGGCTTAGGCTTGATTTCTGCGGAATTAATTAATAATTCAGCAAATACCACTAATTTAGTAACTCTAGGCTGGTTATTATTGGCTACCACTGGTTTATATGGTGGTGGTATCGTTTTTAACGATGTATTTGATGCGGAATTAGATAAACAAGAACGCCCATCGAGGGCGATTCCTAGCGGTAGGGTATCTCGTGAGAATGCAGCTGTATTGGGGATGATATTATTTGCGATCGCACTTTTTGCAGCGTCTCAAGTATCTGGGTTGAGTTTAGCGATCGCTATTTTCATCACCTGTGCAGCATTATTATACGATTCCCTCGCCAAACATCATCCTTTTTTCGGCCCTTTAAATATGGGTTTATGTCGTGGAAGCAATTTATTATTAGGTGTCAGTGCTGTACCTGCAATGATTTTAGAACGTTGGTATTTAGCAATAATTCCTATACTTTATATAGCTGCTATCACCGCAATTAGCCAAGGAGAAGTTCACGGTGGTAAAAAGATTACTGGAGTCATAGCAGTCATTTTAATTGCCATAGTATTAACAGCCGTTTTAAGTTTAGGATTATTCACAGAATATACAGTAATTTCTGCATTACCATTCGCGGCTTTATTAGCAGTACGAGTATTACCTAATTTTATCCAAGCCGCCCGCGAACCAGTACCCGAAAAAATTAGAAATGCTGTCAAAGTTGGCGTGTTATCTCTGATTATTTTAGATGCAACAATGGCGGCTGGTTTTGCAGGTTTACCCTACGGTTTATTAGTCCTAATTTTGCTACCCATTTCCCTATCATTCGCCAAAATATTTGCTGTTACCTAAATCTGTAGGGTGTGTTGTCGCGCAGCGCAACGCACCGAAAAATCAAAAATTAACGGTGCGTTAGCCTACGGCATAACACACCCTACAACATAAATTATCAAATCACATGAAAATTGCAAATCATAACTTTCATCTCACATATTGCACAAATATTCATCCTGGTGAAAGTTGGTCAGAAGTATTCACAAATCTGCAAAAATATATTCTAGAACTCAAACAACGGCTATCACCTCAAGCACCATTTGGAATTGGTTTAAGACTAGCAGATACAGCCGCTAAGGAACTTTTAGAAGGTAATAATTTAGCTCAATTTCAAACTTGGCTACATCAACAAGATTTATATGTTTTCACCTTAAATGGCTTTCCTTATGGGGGATTTCATCGACAAGTAGTCAAAGACCAAGTTTATGCACCAGATTGGTCAAATCAAGAACGGCTAGAATATACTTTAAACTTAACTAAAATTTTAGCAGCATTATTACCTGAAGGTTTAGATGGGGGAATTTCGACATTACCTTTATCATATAAACCTTGGTGGTTAGAAGCAGAAGAAAAGCAAGATATAGTTTTTAAGACTAGCTGTTTAAATATCGCCGCCGTTGTTGCGGAAATGATAAGTATTCAACAAGCCACAGGTAAATTATTGCATATTGATTTAGAACCTGAACCTGACGGTTTAATAGAGAATACCTCAGAAGTCATAGACTTTTATCAAAATTGGTTATTACCCATTGCTGGTAATTATTTAGCAGAAAAATTAAATATTTCACATAGTTTAGCCGAAAATAAATTGCTTGACCATGTACGAATTTGTTATGACACTTGCCATTTTTCTGTAGAATATGAGCAGCCAGAATCTGTATTTACAAGCTTAAACGCAGCAGGTATTAAAATTGGTAAAATTCAAATTAGTGCCGCAATTCAGGTAAAAATACCATCGGATATTCAACAACGCAGTGTAATAGTTGAACGCTTACAACCTTTTGCTGAATCTACTTATCTCCATCAAGTAATAGAACGTCGCCATGATGGAACGCTGTATCATTATCCTGATTTAATTAAAGCATTACCGCAATTAATACAATCTCAAGCTGAAGAATGGCGGACTCACTTTCATGTCCCCATTTTCATCCGCGATTATCAAATTTTGCAATCCACCCAAGATGATATTGTGACGATTTTACATTTACTCCAACAAAATCATGCTTGCCAACATCTAGAAATTGAAACTTATACTTGGGATGTATTACCACCAGAAATGAAAATAGATATCCTAACTTCTATTGAGCGTGAATATGAGTGGGTACTAACCAATTTCTCTAATTAAAACCGTAGGGGCATGGCAATGCCATGCCCTCATAGATATCGAGAAACACTATTAATAATATTTAACAGAATATTAAATAAATGCAAAAAACAGTTGTTATCAATGTCGTCGGCTTATCACCCAATTTAATCGGAGAAAATACACCATTTTTATCTGCTTGGGCTGCTAAAGGTCAAATATTACCAATTAAACCCATATTACCTGCGGTAACTTGTTCTGTACAGGCTACTTATTTAACAGGTAAACTGCCAAATGAACATGGAATTGTGGCTAATGGCTGGTATTTCCGCGATGATTGTGAAATTAAATTTTGGCGACAGTCAAATAAATTAGTACAATCTCCAAAAATATGGGAAATTGCTAAATCTATTGACCCTGATTTTACTTGTGCTAACCTGTTTTGGTGGTACAATATGTACTCTTCTGTAGACTATGCCATTACACCGCGCCCAATGTATCCCGCAGATGGCAGAAAGCTACCGGATATTTATACATATCCTGCCAATATTCGCGATTCAATTCAATCAGATTTAGGTCAATTTCCTTTATTTAATTTTTGGGGGCCAAATACCTCAATTGTTTCTAGCGAATGGATTGCCAATTCTGCAAAATGGATTGAGGAACGGTACAAACCTACTTTAACATTAATTTATTTACCGCATTTAGATTACTGTTTACAAAAATATGGGCAAGATAAACAGCAAATCCAAAAAGATGTACAAGAAATTGATGCTGTATGTGGCGATTTAATTAATTATTATCAAGCAAGAAATACGCAAGTAATTATTCTTTCAGAATATGGGATTACCCCAGTTTCTCAAGCAGTAGATTTGAACCGCATACTCAGAAATAATGGTTTAATAACTGTGAGGGAAGAGTTAGGACGAGAATTACTCGATGCTGGTGCGAGTATTGCATTTGCAGTTGCGGATCATCAAATAGCCCATGTATATGTTAACGATCCGGTGTATATTCCGAAAGTGCGCGATTTGCTGGAGAAAACTGAAGGGGTAGCGCAAGTATTGGATGAAGAGGGAAAACAAGCCTATCATCTTAATCATCCCCGATCTGGGGAGTTAGTGGCGATCGCGCGATCGGATGCTTGGTTTACCTATTACTACTGGTTGGATGATGCGAAAGCGCCTGATTTCGCCAGAACTGTAGATATTCACCGCAAACCAGGTTACGATCCGGTAGAGCTTTTTCTTGATCCGCAACTGAAATTTCCGAAATTAAAAATTGCTTCTAAGCTATTGCAGAAAAAATTAGGTTTTCGCTACCTAATGGATGTAATTCCTCTTGATGCTTCCTTAGTACGTGGTTCTCATGGTTGTGTGACAAATTCCCCAAGCGAGGGGCCAATTTTTATTAGCCAGCAAACTCATTTAATGAATGAAGAATTAATTTATGCAACTGATGTTTGCTCTTTAATTCTCCAGCATTTGAATGCATAATTTCTAGTCAGCACAGTAGGGTGTGTTGTCGCGCAGCGCAACGCACCGACAAACTATTAAATCAATTTTCCCATGCCCAATGCCCTATGCCCAATGCCCTATGCCCAATACCCATCTTAAGTTTTCCAAAATAGCTTGAGGCGGGTACATAAACTAGTAAACAGTGCGATTGGTAAAGTCGTAGCAATTCCTTTAACTACTCCCATCACAGGCGTGGTTGTATTAGCAATAATCCAATCTTCCATACCTGTTAGTTGTAAGATAGGCCAAAGCAGATTAGCAAAGGCTACATAAGCAATCATCGGATTTTGCCCATTATCGATTAATAATTGCAGCCATTTTTTCTGCCTAAAAACATCAATTAGGATGGTAAAAGTTATCAGTAAAAAAATTGCGATCGCACTTGTGATAAAATAATAACTATAGGTAGAAGGATCTTTATGAATTCCCCCTTGGAAAGGCTCAAAAAATAAGCCTAGAAATAACCAATAAACACCCCATTGATAAAATTGCTTCAGCAAATTATCTATCTCATTTTCAGTTTGGGAGAATAATAACCAGCTTGCGCCACAAATCGCCGCACTTACTAGGGTTGTTTGCCATACCCAACGCCCTTGTAATCCTACCAGCAAGACTAAGCAAATCATCAGCATAGATAGAATAATCAGCAATAAACGCTGTGTATTCCGAGCAGCTAAAACTTGCTGATTTTCTGATATTTCCGCCGATTGATTACTTTTTTGTAGCCAGTTTAATATCAACTCTCCGATAATAGTCCCAGGAATAACAATAAACAAGTATTTTAAATAATAAAATTGAAATATCCAACCAAAGCTAAGATTATATCCCAAAATTGGCACAGATGAAGCTGTCCATAAATCTTTTACCCAGCCATCAATAGTGGCGGATGATTGCAAAGCAATTAAACAGCCTAATAATCCCAAACGTAATAGCAAATTAGAGCGCGTAAATAACCAAGCTAGCGAGGCGAAAACAGCCATATTCGCTAGTACCATTAATATAGGATCGCTACGCTCAAGTAAAAATCCTTTACCACCATATTGTAGTTGGGAAATTATAGCAATTGTCGCGATAAATCCGGCAATATTTAGCCACACGCCATATTTACGCCATTTTCCTAAAATCGCCCAATTCCCAAACATTAAAAACAGCAATCCAAACCCGAACATCGCTAAATACCATGTTTCTGGAGTTGGGTTTTTGTTGATAGTAAACGGGCGAAGATGTTGGAGAATAATCGCAAAAGCTGCTAACATTAAGCCTCGCTTCAAAATATATAAAATAATTCTGGAATTACTCCAACCTTGAGCAAGCCGACGGGATAGTGCTAGCGGAATCGCCGCACCCATTGCAAATAAAAATAAGGGAAATACTACATCTACCCAAGTTAAGCCAGCAATCTGAGCATTAAATGCATGAGTTGGGGGTGGTTCTTGTGCATGATACATCCATGCTGGCAAAATTTTATAGCGGATTGTGCCGGAAAGAACCATCGCTAAAATTGCAAATCCTCGCAGTGCATCTAATGCATCAGCGCGTTTGATATTTGTAGTAGGAGTAATGTTAGTTTCTTGAGTCAATGTAATTACCTAAATAAGTAATTCGGCGTGATTTAAAGATAACTAGTAAAGGCTGTCATTAGTCATTTGTAAGGGTTTCAAGTTTACTTTTCGTAACATAATTGTCTGCGATCGCCTAGTTACTTATCAGGAAATTTAGTATAGCAGTCCTCAATTATTTTTGAAAGTAAGATACAAGGTTGGGTTTACACACGGTAAGCCCAACCTACCCCTGGAAATGTTGGGTTTCGTTCCTCAACCCAACCTACGCAGTTTATGGTTTTTGGTGCTAACTGAACTGTATTGACTTATCAGAAAATTTAGTATAGCAGTCCTCAATTATTTGTGAAAGTAAGTTAATGCATGAAGCCAGAAGAAAGGGGAAAAGTAGAACAAATGAAAATTGTACAGGCATGGGTTATCGCGTCTTTATTGACAAATGACTACTTAGAAATAATAAAAGAACGAGTAGCCATCTTAATCAATCTTTCCGGTGATTTAGCTCGATTTACTGTGAGGCGAGAAATCCGATATTTATCTCGCAACCAACGGAATCTGAAAATTGTGCTGTTATAAAGGTAACCTGATTGGTAATATTTAGCTGCATGGTTTTCTACTAAAACATTCATTGAACCATAGGGATAAGCAATGTGTTTTGCAATCTCTTCTGATGGCGCTAATCCAGCCATGCATTCTCTCAGTTGTGTTTGCGCCTGAGCAAGTTCCTGATCTAATTCGGGAATAGTTAATTTAATTAAATTTTTGTGGCTTTGTCCGTGAGATTGGATATCATAAAATCCTTTGGCAAATCCATCTCTTAAATCTTCGCAGCTTAAATAAGTTGTCGATGGTGGATGAGATTTAGATAATGTACCTGGATTGACAAATAAAACTATTTTTATCTTTTGCTGAAATTCTTTCTCTAATCTTTCTAAAACCGGAATTATATTAGTATAAACAGTTTTATAACTGTCATCAAAGCTTAACATTATCGGTTTTTTACCTACATATTTTTCAGGTATTGCTCGGTGGCGATCGATAAAGTAATCATATAAATCTTGAGTAGATAAAAACCAATAATTATTTCGGACTAAATACTCTAAAAGTTTTTCTAAGTCTTGCATGTTATAAGACATTTTCTGGGCTATAGGATTGTTGATGATGCCAAAGTTAGGATGATTTAAATCAACAATTCCATGAAATCCTAAAAGAGGTATTCTCGGTGCAGTTATATAAGATAAAATTAAAATAATAGTAAAAAGAAAAGCAATCAGATATAAAGCGATTAATTGCAAATCCAATTTGGGTTTTGCCTTGAATTTATGGGGATTGAATCTCAAATACATTTTTGCTGAATTAAGTAATAATAAATTCTCTGCTCTAAAATAATTACCTAGACGATTTATTATAAATATGAAAGTCTCTTAGTTTGTTCCGCTATAAGATTGTGAAGTTATACACATCTTGCAGGCTGACAAGACTAACATAAATATTGATAAATTTTTGGTTTAAATCTAGATAAAATATTTAGATTTTTTGGAAGTTAGTAATTAGATGGATTGACAGCACTAAAGTGCTGACTACAAACTTATCAAAAGTCTTACAACCGACCTCTAGCACGAAGGGTATTTGGCAAATCTAGGAAGGATTGTGGCTTAAGAACTAAATTTTGTCAAATAGATTTTAGCAGCACAACGCTAAATATAATCACCAGGTTAAGTTACACTTTGTTAACGTCAACTCTTAACAGAGTATAATAACTATTTAATATTAAGCAAACTAGGCGATAAAATAACTAAGCAGCTGATTTATTAAATACCTCAAGAATTTGGCGACAAATTTGTTTGAGCTTGTCTTCGATGTGCAGAGAAGGTTTGGAAGTACCGACAATACTCCAGTTATCTATGGTAGAAAGTCGCCAAGCTTCGCCGCGATGATCGAATGCTGCTACTTCTATGCCGATCGCTCGTCGCGAATGACTTACAGGATCTTGATAAAATCGGATTTGAATCAGAACGCTACGACTACGCCAAGATTTACTAATACCCGGAAAGTGAAAGCCAATATCTATAGAATCTGGATCGACTAACTCCCGCGTTTCTGGATCGTTTTTCCAAGGTTTGAGATCCGATTTCGCATCAGGGAACTCTAATTTAAACAAATTAACTACCGTAGCAATCTTGCTGGCGAGTTCAAGGTTAGTTGCTTGTTCAGATGCGTTCACTAAAAAACACTCCTATATTGCATCGGCTTACGGGAAATGTAAAGACAGGAAACCGCCAGAAAGTTTATGGTATTTGTGTTTCAGCTTATCAAGGCCTTTGAGGATTTCGCAACTCTAAATTATGCTTTCCTAACAATCATTGTTTACAAGAACTGCCAAAAACTGCTACTTTTTTTAGTTTTTAGACAAGGCGAGTCACCTTGAGTAATTATACTTAAAATTTTTCAAAATTACAGAAGATAATTAGCCGTTTTGCGAATATAAAAACTTAATATGCAAAAATTTATCCGAAAATCCTGTGTTGGTAGGAGATATAGATTACCGTCGCAATATAAAATTACACTGTTAGTCGGCAAACAAACAGCAAATTTTTTCTAGATATGTCGCGTCAACGCTCTCTTTTGTCATTGGTTTTAGTATTATTGGCAACATTCCTCATCAGTTGTAGTAGTCCTACTGTAGCTAAGGCTCCTCCTACTTATACAACAGCACAACTGACGAAAATCCAGACTTATGTGCCAGAGATTGTGGCTGTGCGCGATCGCGCAGCAGAACTGAAAAACCTCATCGAACGCAAAGATTGGATTTATGTAGGTAATTTTATACACGGGCCTTTAGCAGAAGCTCGGTTAAATATGACTTATGTGATTCCCAACCTCTTACCCCAAACTCAACCTCAAGCGCGTCAGATAGCGCGTGATTTGTTTAACCATCTGGTGAAAATCGATCAGGCTGCTAGTGATGGTAATAGCCTAGTTGCCTTGAATAATTATGCTGAGGCTATTGCAGATCTTGGTAAATTCTTGGAACTGGTTCCTCAAACCAGCAGCGCATCATAAGCAATCTGTTGACGGTTGACGGTTGACACTTCGACAAGCTCAGTGCGGCGCGGTTGACTGTCAAAACCGATATTTTTCACAACTGAAATAGGATTGCTATATAAGTTATGAGTGAGGAGTTAGGAAGCAAAACTTTCTAACTCCTTACTTTTGCATAGAGTTATAAGTTATGAGTCATGTAGTTATTATCGGTTGTGGTGTAGTTGGAGCTGCGATCGCTTATGAACTCAGTCTGGTTCCAGGGCTGAAAATTACGGTTTTGGATAGTAAACCACCTGCACAAGCTTCTACAGGTGCGGCGTTGGGTGTATTAATGGGGGTAATTAGCCAAAAAGTAAAAGGTAAGGCTTGGCAATTACGACAAACTAGCATCCAACGTTATGAAACCCTCATACCCGAATTAGAAGCGATCGCTAAACGCAAAATTCCCTTCAATCGTCAAGGAATCCTCAGTTTATGCTTAGAGGCGGAAGATTTAGCCGATAAAGAAAATTTGGTGAAAATTCGTCAATCTCAAGGTTGGCAATTGGAAATTTGGGACAAGGCGAAACTACAAAATATCTGTCCCCAGATAGATGCAAAAAATCTGATTGGTGCGGTCTATTCTCCCCAAGACCGCCAACTTGACCCCACAGCTTTAACATTAGCTTTAGTAGAGGCTGCCCAGCATAATGGCGTTAGCTTTCAATTTGGCGTCACGGTATTAGATAGTCACGCCTCAGAGCCAATGTGCCAGGAATTAGATACAACAGCTGGTAAAATCGCTGCTGATTGGTTTGTTGTTGCGGCTGGATTGGGTTCCACACCACTGACAGCCCAATTAAATCAAAAAGTCGATATCCGCCCGGTATTAGGGCAAGCATTACAAGTACATTTAGAACATCCTCTAGGAAATCCAGAGTTTCAGCCAGCAATCACGGGTAATGATGTGCATATCGTCCCTGTGGGCGGTGGTGATTACTGGATCGGCGCTACAGTGGAATTTCCTAGCGATAGCGATGAAATACCGCCCAATCAAGAATTATTAGCATCGGTGAGACAACAGGCGATCGCATTTTGTCCCGAATTAGCTCAAGCCCATATTACTCGCACTTGGTCGGGTTTACGCCCCCGCCCCGAAGGACGCCCCGCCCCTGTGATTGGTAAATTACCAGGGTTTAATAATGTCCTCCTAGCTACCGGACATTATCGCAACGGCGTTTTACTCGCACCCGCAACAGCTTATGCAATTCGTGAGATGATGGGCATGGGGAATGGGGAATAGGGCATAGGGCATGGGGCATGGGGCATGGGGCATTGGTCAAAATACAAATGACCAATGACTAATGACTAATGACTAATGACTAATGACTTTTTAGGAAATTTTCGTGTCAATAACAGAACATAAAATAACCGTAAATTCTCTAGAGTGGTTTTACCGAGAAGCTGAACCAGTGGGGAGAACTGATTTATTACCTGTAGTATTGCTACATGGTATAGTCTCTCAAAGTTACAGTTGGCGTAATATTTTACCAGGTTTAGCCAGTCAGGGAACAAGAGCGATCGCCCCTGATTGGATTGGTTATGGTTTTTCCGCTACTCCAGAAAAGCGAGATTTCGCCTACAGTCCCGATGCATTTATTACAGCTTTAACAGAATTTATTCAAGCTTTAGAAATAGAAAAGTTTTCTTTAGTTGTCCAAGGATTTTTAGGTTCTGTAGGCTTACAATATGCCCTGCGCAACCCAGATAAAATTGCAAATTTAGCTATTTTAAATGCGCCTATTTCACCTGCTGCTAAATTGCCTTGGAAAATTAAACAAATGGGTTTACCATTAGCAGGAGAAATGATGACTCAAGACCCCCTTTTAGTTGATAGAACTTTAGAAGGTGGTAGCCGTTATCGCATAGAAGATAAAGATTTAGATGTTTATCGCCGTCCATATTTAAAAAGTTCTGCACCTGGGCGTGGTTTGCTAGCAACTATTCGGAATATCCAACTAGATTCAGCAATGTCAGAAATTGCATCTGGCTTTAAAGCATGGGACAAACCAATTTTAATTCAATGGGGCATGATTGACCCTTGGTTACCTATAGATATAGCTGAAACTTTTGTTAATTCTGTCCCCAAAGCTGAATTAGTCAAATTAAATAATGTGGGACATTACCCGCAAGAACATTATCACGAGACAATTTTACAAGACCTTTTACCCTTTGTGCGTGTAGCCGATTCTCATTGATAAAGTTATTACTCACTCTATCCTCCAGAGAATAAATTCTCTGGCTAATAGCTAAAGTCTACTAAAGTAGACTAATAAGCTGCTGTGCAGCTAAATTATATAAGTCAAAAACGCAAAATAATTGTAGTGCGGGCATCTTGCCCGCGTCTTATATACAAATTAGATGCGTCGCAGCTTACCTTGAAACCAGGGCGGGCGAGACGCCCACCCCACAATATGGGATTATTTATTTCTGGAGAAATTCCTCAATTACGAATTACGAATTACGAATTACGAATTACTATTAATCTGGCAAACCCATTACTTTGCGATAATGGGGTGCAAGTCTTTTAACGCTGGAAGATGGGCGTTGACTGTGCCATTGACTGTTGCTATATATTTCTTTGCGCAATTCATCAACGTTAACATTCATAACTTTGCCATCTGCGACAATTTGATTGCCATTTACCCAAACACTATTGACTACATTACAAGGTCTACCTAATACTAATAAACCGATGGGATCTGTACGGGGTAATAAAGATAAATTAGTTAAATCGTAAAGTACTAAATCGGCTTGTTTACCTACTGTTAAAGTACCGAGTTTATTGCCTAAATTTAATCCCTTTGCACCTCCCAAAGCAGCCATAATTACTGCTTGTCTGGGTGTAATCCAATGCTGATAATCTAAATCTGTAACGTTGTGTAAAATCGAGCCGATTTTAATAGCTTCTAGCAAATCTTGAGAATCATTACTCGAAGCACCATCACAACCAAAAGTTACATTTACTCCTGCTTGACGATATTTTAAAAGCGGTGCTATTCCACTTCCTAAACGCAGATTACTTAAGGGGTTGTGAACAACTGTTGATTTAGTTTCGGCGAGGATCGCAATATCATTATCGCTTAACCAAACACAATGAGCCAAAGAAGTGCGATCGCTTAAATAGCCAATTCGGTGCAGATGTTCCACTGCCGAACAACCATATTTCTCTTGGGCGAGTTTTTCCTGTGCTTTAGTTTCCAGTAAATGAGAGTGACGACAAAGATTATAGCGATCGCTTAATTCAATACATCCAGTAAATAACGCATCACTACACAATTGAATACCTGTAGGCGCAACTAAAATATTTACACCCTCATCTGGTTTATGAAACTGCTTAACTACCTCTTCTATAATGTCTAGGGTGTCTTGAGTTGAGCGAAAATAAGGCTCGTGAGTTTGTTGTGATTCTCCAGATGGTATCCCAGCTGTCAAGGATTCATCTTGAATTAAAGGGGCGACAAAAGCGCGAATTCCCACTTCTTTGTAAGCGCGAATAGCAGTAGCAATTGTTTCAAACTCTTGTCCAGGAATTAGCACCAAATGATCGACAACACTTGTACCGCCAGAAAGGAGAGTTTCTACTGCTGTTCCTAATGCACTAATATAAACCTTGTCTAAATCTAGAGGAGAAAAATCGTAGAGTTCCGCCAACCATAATTCTAAAGGTAAAGGTGGAATCGCTCCCCGTTGCCACATTTCCGAAGAATGGGTGTGAGCATTAACAAAGCCAGGAAGTAATAGCTTATTTGTACCATCAATTGCTGTACCGACAACATCTAGCGTTGGGGCGATCGCAGTAATTTTACCATCCACAATCTGGACATCAACAAATGCATAAGCATGATCGGTCGGAATCAAAACATTCTGGATAGTAAACTTCATAAGCGCTTACAGTAACTAGTTTTTCCCTTCTCAATGAGTAGCATTTGAGTAGAAAAATTACAAAATCTTTAAGAATCTGCAAAGTCAAGTTTTGTAACTTTTGCGTAAGTGTAGTAACTCAAGATACTGTCTACAATGGTGAGGTACAGCCTAATTGTCATGGCAGTAATTTAGTATTTATGCCCAGCGATCGCCCCTATCGATGTCAATAATTTTAACCTTAATTAAGTAATCACCCGTCTTTGAGCATTTCAGGGTACAAATTAAACAATGGTGTTGGGTTTTGCAAGTTTATGAATCAGCCTTTGCGGTCATTAGGAATTGCACCAAATGCTTGGACAGTAAATCAGGCGATCGCAGATATTACTCGTCCGCCAAAAACCCCACAAACTGCTACCTTATCCACAGAAACCAAAACCCTGCGACTTGATTGGACAAAAGCTGCCATCATTGTCATTGATATGCAAAATGACTTTTGCCATCCCGATGGCTGGTTAGCACATATTGGTGTAGATGTTACCCCAGCCCGCAAGCCAATCGCACCTTTACAAAATTTATTACCACACCTGCGCGGGGCTGATGTGCCGATAATTTGGCTAAATTGGGGTAATCGTCCCGATTTACTCAATATTAGTGCAGGCTTGCATCACGTTTACAACCCCACAGGCGATGGCGTTGGTTTAGGCGATCCTCTACCTAGCAATGGTGCGAAAGTACTCATGGCTGGTAGTTGGGCAGCAGCCGTAGTAGACGAACTGCAACAATTACCGCAAGATATTTGTATAGATAAATATCGCATGAGCGGCTTTTGGGATACACCCTTAGATAGTATCTTGCGTAATCTGGGCAAAACCACATTATTTTTTGCTGGTGTCAATGCCGATCAATGTGTGATGGCGACTTTATGTGATGCCAACTTTTTAGGATATGACTGCATTTTAGTTAAAGATTGTACCGCGACAACTTCCCCCGATTATTGTTGGTTGGCGACGTTGTACAACGTTAAACAATGCTTTGGTTTTGTGACTGGTTCCCCAGAGATTTTAACAGCATTGCAAAATCCGAATTCTTGAGTTTTATTAACTTCAGAGGAGATAAATTAATGCACGCTACTCGTTGCGTAATTCCTGTGATTAAATCTCCCAAAGATTATCAAGTTTACCGCATTAATCCCAATGATTCTAATCGATTAGCGATTATTTTTGATACAGCTAATGCTAACACTTCCTTAACTTGCTGCGTAGAAATTTTTGAGGTAGGCGGGCAAACTCCACCGAATCGCCATCAATGGGCGGTGGAAATGTTTTTTATCTTAAAAGGTGAAGGTATCGCTATTTGTGATGGTAAAAAAGTACCTATTAAAACTGGAGATAGTTTATTAGTACCGCCTACAGGCACCCATTTGATTAAAAATACAGGTACAACTCGCTTGTATACATTAACAATTATGGTACCAAATGAAGATTTTTCGGAATTAATTCGTAGCGGTACGCCAATGGAGTTAGATGCAGAAGATATGACAGTTTTAGGAAGATTAGATGCTTTGATGCCATGTTAAATACATGACAGAGAATTTTATCAGTCAACCGTCAACCGTCAACCGTCAACCGTCAACCGTCAAAACTCAACAGTCAACCGTCAACAGTCAACAGTCAACAGCTATATAACGCCACTCCCGATTCTAAAACGAAAAACTGCGCGATCGCCTAAATTAAAGGGTGGGACTATGCCCACCCTCTTAAATTAAGATCAGAGTGCCTTTGCTGTCTTCTCCTGATCCAACTTGAGAATTAAAACCCCCAAAGGTGGTAAACATAAATCTAGAGAATAAGGACGATTGTGCAACGACCAGTCATCAGTCCATTTACCGCCTAAATTACCCATGTTGCTACCGCCATACTGACGTGCATCGCTATTAAACAACTCGGTATAAAAACCCTTTTCGGGTACACCTATGCGGTAATGGGAATGAGGCTGAGGTGTGAAGTTGCAAACCACAACTACAAAATTATCAGAATCTTTTTCCCGACGAATAAAGGAAACTACACTATGGCGGTTGTCGCTACAGTCAATCCACTCAAACCCAGGTTCAGCAAAATCTTGGGTATATAAAGCGGGTTCGCCGCGATAAAGATGGTTGAGTTCGTGGAAAAACTGTTTTAACTGTTGATGGGCTTCATATTGTAGTAAATGCCATTCTAAATCAGCCCAGACATTCCACTCACTCCACTGCCCAAACTCCATGCTCATAAACATGGTTTTCTTACCAGGGTGAGCAAACATATAGCTAAACAAACAACGTATATTAGCTAACTTCTGCCATGTATCCCCTGGCATTTTGCCAATCATATTACTCTTACCATGCACCACTTCATCGTGGGAAAGTGCCAGCATGAAGTTTTCGCTGTGGTTATACCACATACTAAAGGTGATGTTGTTTTGATGGAACTGACGGAACCAAGGGTCCATACTGAAGTAATCCAGCATGTCGTGCATCCAACCCATATTCCACTTTAAGTTGAAACCCAAACCACCCGTGTAGGTAGGCCAAGATACCATCGGCCAAGAAGTAGATTCTTCCGCAATGGAAAGCGCACCGGGGAAATAGCTGAAAATCAGATAATTTACTTGACGCAGAAATTCTGCGGCTTCTAGATTTTCTCTACCACCGTACTGGTTAGGTAGCCATTCTCCTGGTTTACGGCAATAGTCGAGGTAGAGCATGGAAGCGACAGCATCGACGCGAATGCCGTCTATATGGTACTTATCAAACCAAAACAGAGCATTTGCCGCCAAGAAATTACGGACTTCATGACGGGCATAATTAAATACCAGAGTTCCCCATTCTTTATGTTCGCCTTTGCGGGGGTCGGCATGTTCGTATAAATGACTACCATCAAAGAAGGCTAAACCATGTCCATCTTTGGGAAAATGTCCGGGAACCCAATCGACAATTACACCAATGCCATTTAAGTGACATTGATCAACAAAATACATAAAATCTTCCGGAGTACCAAACCGGGAGGTAGGAGCATAATATCCGGTTACTTGATAACCCCAAGAGCCATCAAAGGGGTGTTCGGCAATGGGTAACAGTTCTACGTGAGTGTAACCCAATTCTTTAACGTAGGGTATTAATTTTTCTGCTAATTCTCGGTAAGTTAGGAAGCGCGCACCCGGTTTAAGTTCGGAAACTATAACTACAGGTTCAGTTTCCCCATTGGGTAATTTGGCTGGTTCAGCACTAGAAGCATGTAGCCAAGAGCCGATATGGACTTCGTAGACGGAAACAGGCTGAGTGAGAGGATCGCTATGACGCCGCTTTTCTAACCAATCTTCATCACTCCATTTATAGGTATTTAAATCGGTAACAATCGATGCAGTTTTTGGGCGCGGTTCCTGTTGAAAACCGTAGGGATCGGATTTTTCGTAAATGTGACCTTCAAAATTTTTGATTTCATATTTATAATGCTCACCTGCGCCTAATTCCGGAATAAACAATTCCCAAACGCCAGTAGGGCCTTTGCGCATTTGGTGTTTGCGCCCATCCCAGCTATTAAAATCGCCCAATAAAGAAACGTTACGAGCATTAGGTGCCCAAACAGCAAAGTAGACGCCTTTAACACCGTCTACTTCTGTCAGGTGCGCTCCTAGTTTTTCATAAATTCGGTGGTGGTTACCTTCACCAAACAAATGCAAATCAAAATCTGTGAGCCGGGGAGAACGGAAGGCGTAAGGATCGTAGGTGACGCGCTCGTGATCCCCTTCTTTAATTTTTAGCTGGTAGTTTGGTAGTTCTGCTGTTTCAATCGTGCATTCAAAAAAGTGGGGATGATGCACTGTTTGCATCGGGTATTCTTTGCGTTCTTCGGGAACTACTACCGATACTGCCGTTGCATTTGGTAGGTAAGCTCGCACAGCCCAGACATTTTTGCCATTTTGTTCTATAAGATGCGAACCCAGTACTTCAAAAGGATCTTGATGTTGATTCCAAACGATACGGTTAACCTGTTCAGGGGCGATCGTGGTCATGGACATGAAAGCTACCTACGTTAAATAAAGTGATTGAGTAAAAGAGTTTTCTAACTTTATATATATTCTTTACATTTATTTGCAATTTTGTCTTCACCGTTATCGTACATCAGAAATGATTCACTAATACTGCTAGCGCGTAAGTCAAAAGTCAAAACGATCGCTCTCTCATCAACCAGTCCCTAATGACAACTGTACGGGCTGGTTCACAGATATCCGCAAATATCCTGACGATCGCACATCAACCACCTGCGTCAACTTAAGTTCAAACGCTTACCCCACAAGCTTTTTACCCCTCCCCTTTTACCCCTCCCCGTAAACGGGGAGGGGAAGTTTTGGCTTTAGACAAAACTGGGGTGGGGTAACGCGGATCTTGATGGTAGGCAATTTGAGGCAAAATCAAGTCATGATGAGGGTTTCACGTTAAGTTTACACCAATGCACATAAACCCGCCCCTACTGACAACTGACTATTGACTAATCGCTCAAATTCCCAAAAATGGGAAAAATTGCAGCAAAGCTTTCCGGATGCGTAATAAGAAAATCTGATCCCGGATTCGGGGATCTAGTTTGGGTGGTGGGCTGAATTGTAAATTTTCTTGCAATTGTGCATATTCTGCAGCAGTTAGGGGCTTACCATCAATAGGCGATCGCGCTGCAAGTATTATTTCTGTACGGAGGATTTCTTCGGGAATATCCTCTGGTGGTGGTAACGCCCTCACCACTGTTGTTAAATGGCTGCTCAACCACAATACAATGCTGATGCTGATGCTCAAAACCAAAAATCTTGTCCGCTTCATCGGTATCCTTTTAAGTTCTGAGTCCAGATTGCCATAAACTAAGCTTAAGGCTACTAACTGCCGACTAAAGCCAAGAAAGCTCAAAAATAAATTTTTTTGATGAGATATTGTGATGCGATCGCAGCAAAAGGACACATGGTAGCAGTCTTAGCTTCTTCACCAGTGTCCTCTTTCTTGCTGATTGGATTAAACAGGTACTTAAGCACCCTCAATTTGCATTGAGCAACACCAGAACTTGGGTAACCTTATATCCCCACCAACCTACTCTCAGGATAATGGTGAGGAATTTAGTTACTAAACCTAAATATACTACTAGGGTGACTTTGTAGCCGCAGGGCTAGCAGCCGGAGAAGCAGCCGGAGAAGCAGGGGTTTTAGTAGCGCCAGAGTCACTGGGTTCGCCTGTAGCAGCTGGGCTGCTAGCTGGACTGCTACCAGTACCACCAGGTTCGCCACCGCCTTCACAAGCACCGAGAAATGTAGCCAGACTTAAAGCGAGAGCCAAACCGAAGATTTTTGTTTTCATAACTCCTCTTTCACCAATTGTGGCAATAACAAATTTTCGCCTGATGAATAAGATACCTTATTTATTGCTTTTTTTTAAAATACTTTGAGAGATATATATTCAAATTAATGGAAAAGATTTTTTCTTAAGTAGCATGGTTAGGCAGATCGCGGGATTTATCTTATCCTTGACCAATGAAGAATCTGCCTTGCTCGCTAAACAGAAGTGTTCGCATAACTCCTCTAACTCCTTGTGAGGATATATGGCAATCCTATTTTATCTGGGAACAAAAGGGACAAGGAGGACAAGGAGGATAAGGTAGATAGGCACTTGTGAATCATTTAGGATTGCTATATTTGATGATTTGCTGGTAAAACCCATGACTGACAATATCTTGCACCGCTATCAATAACAGCGAATATTTGCCATTAAAACTTTGGCAAAAGAATTATCTAGATATGGGTGAAAGCAGATAGCCAAGACAGTCAATCACGGGAAAATCTCACAAACAAACATAAAAATCTCTCTTCCCTAGCCTCTAGTCCCTAGCTCCTAGTCCCTGTTTTCAAGCTAGTCAAAGCTTAACACCTAGTTAAAACCTGTAACTTTAGCGCAAAGCGAGCTATCATACCAAAAATCGTGATGTTTTCGCGGACACTTGTCGCTTTCTTGAGAGCATTGCCATACTTTAGAGACAATGCCCAAAGAAGGTCAAGTTGTCCAATTGCAGTTTGCAATCAGCAAGCATCGCCAGATTTAAGGGATGCAAACATTGGGGCAGCTACCTAGCAGAATATTGAAAATGAGTTTAGGGTATTATTTGCGCCGATCGCATTCGGGAGCGATTTCCACCTAAACAAACACCAGACAAGCAATATACAATCTAGTTTTTCCATATCTCCAAAAAATTATGCCTGCGGCTCGCAAATCAGCTGTTTCTGTATCGAGTAATAATTGGTTTCGACGAGAACCTACCCTATCTTTAGGGAAAAGGCGATCGCCAAATCGAAATTCAGCCACACCAGCCTCTACACCTGCTGTTGAATCTTTACCAGTCACGACTAGCAGACAACGGCGTTCATCGCCAAAGTTATCTGTTTCGGCAAAAAATGGGTCTGTTATCCAGCCAAAAGAGCGATCGGGTAAATCCTCTAATTTTCCCGAAAAAGCTAATTCTGGTCAGAAAAGCCAGAAATTAGGCTTTTTGAAATTTCCCGTGAATAGCGATCGCGGAAATTTACCTGTATGGTTATTACGTTTTTATACAGTTCATCGTTATTCTTCAGTTGTTGCATTTTTATTAGTCGCAGCCACCCTAGTAGTTTATGGCTGGACAGTTTATTCTCAGGATGTTTGGAGTCGGGGATACCGTCAATTACAAAATTTACAACGTCACGAACGACAGTTGACTACAACTAATGCTGCACTCACCAACAAAATGGCTGAAGAAGCAGAACAACCAACAGCCGGATTAGCCCTACCAACTCCATCCCGCACGATTTTTTTGCCCCCAGCATCTCATAGTCCTAATTCCCTACCAGATCAGACAACACCCAACCAAGAGACACAACAGCCAATTTCTTCACCCCTGGGGTATTAAGGTTAAGAGTCAATGGTCAATGGTCAATGGTCAATGGTCAAGATTAAATTGACTTTAGACTCTGGACTATTGACTCTGGACTATTGACTCTGGACTATTGACTATTGACAATGGACAAACCCAATGCGTAAGTCACCAACTAGAAATAGATTTAAAAATTTTCGCCATTCAGATTTTACAAGTCGGAGGCAGTTTTCTAAGCAGAGTTTACAAGAAAACTCGACGACTAGTAATCAAGAAAAGCTAGGCAATAGCAGAACTCGACTGTTCATCACATGGGGTGTACTAATTGCTGCCGGTTTGGGGTTGGCGATTAATTTGTATCAATTACAAATCTTGCAGGGAGCAAAGCTAACGGAAAGGGCGAGAAACCAGCAAATGGTAAATCTCAGGCCTTTTATGCCCCGTCGTCCGGTAATCGATCGCAGTAATAATGTATTGGCAATTGACCGTCCTGTATATACTGTATTTGCCCATCCCAAGCTGTTTGATAAATCTAATAAAGAAATCGCTAAAATAATAGCTCCAGTAATAAATAAAGATGCTGATGAATTAGTTAAAATATTTGACAGTAAAAAAAGTGGCATTACATTAGCCGCAGCATTACCAGAAGAAATCGCCGATCGCTTTATCGCCTTAAGGCTAAATGGGTTTGAATTTACACAAAAATATTCGCGTTTTTACCCACAAGAAGAATTAGCAGCTGATGTGGTAGGTTACGTCAATCTTGACCGTCGCGGTCAGGCAGGGGTGGAATATAGTCAAGAGAAGTTATTAGAACGTCCTGTACAAACGGTGCGATTAAGTCGGGCTGGTAATGGCGCATTGATGCCTAATAATGCACCGGAAGGGTTTTTGCATTTTGATGACTTGCAATTACAATTAACTCTTGATAGCCGCCTGCAACGGGCTGCTCGTTCTGCACTCAAGCAACAGATGGAAAAGTTTGGTGCAAAACGAGGTGGAGTCATTGTGATGGATGCAATGGATGGCTCAATACTTGCTTTGGTTTCCCAACCAACTTACGATCCAAATCAGTATTCTAAAGCGAAAATTGAACTGTTTAAAAATTGGACTGTAGCCGATCTTTACGAACCAGGCTCGACATTTAAGCCTTTAAATGTAGCGATCGCTCTGGAAAATGGTGTAATTAGACCAGATGATGTATTTAACGATCCTGGTTCCATTGCAGTAGCCGATCGCATTATCAAAAATGCGCAAAACAAAAGTTACGGGCAAATCAACATTGCCCAAATTCTCCAACATTCCAGCAATATTGGCATGGTGCAAATCATCCAACGATTGCAGCCCAATGTCTATTACAATTGGCTGGAACGTTTAGGGTTAGGACAAACCTCGGATACCGATTTACCTTTTGAAGTCGGCAGTCGCTTAAAAAGTCAAGAAGAATTCATTTCCTCACCCATTGAACCTGCCACTACCTCTTTTGGGCAAGGTTTTTCTTTAACACCCTTGCAATTAGTGCAGATGCACGGAGCTTTAGCCAATGGCGGTAAATTAGTCACTCCCCATGTCATCCGTGGGTTAGTTGACAGTAAAGGACAGATGCATTATGTACCGAATCGTCCGATGCCGCGCCAAATTTTCTCACCAGCCACAACCCAACGAGTAGTTGAAATGATGGAATCTGTGGTTGCTGAAGGTACTGGTAAGGTAGCACAAATCCCCAACTACCGAATTGGTGGGAAAACTGGTACAGCACAAAAAGCTAGTGCTTCCGGCGGTTATTTAGCTGGTGCTAGAATTACTAGCTTTGTCGGGATTTTACCTGTAGAATCTCCCCGCTATGTTGTTTTGGCATTAGTGGATGAGCCAAAAGGAGAAAATGCCTACGGTTCTACTGTCGCTGCACCAATTGTTAAAGCCGTGATGGAAGCGTTAATTCCTATTGAACAAATACCACCGAGTTCATCAAGCGATAATAATCCGCAAAATTAGGGCATTGGGCATCCCTTCGACTTCGCTCAGGGCGAGTGGGCATTGGGCATGGGGAAATAACAACTGTACGCGATTAATCGTGTTTATGCTTTGCCTCGTGATAATCTTCGCGCAGTATGCGACGCATAACTTTATTCGATGCGGTGCGTGGCAATGTATCAATAATTACGAGGTGTTGAATTTTAAATAAAGGATTGAGTTGCTGACGAATTGCGGTTTGTAAGGAATTTTTCAGTAATTCTTTGTTTAGCTGGATGTGACTTTCTAGCACAGCATAAACGATTAACTGACTCGGCCCGCCTTCAGGGGGTGAATAAGCGATCGCAATAGCTTCGCAAATTCCCTCTACATTATTCAAAATTTGCTCAATCTCCATCGAGCTAACTTTGATACCGCCTAAATTCATCGTGTCATCCACACGACCATGAGTCCGGTAGTAGCCGTTGCTTAAGCGCTCGATTTGGTCGCCATGACGGCGTAAGGATGAATGGGGAGTATGGGCGAAGTAAACTTGATGGTGGTCTTTATTAATTATCTCCGTAGATAACCCGACAGAAGGAGCAATGATAAATACTTCGCCTTTGTCACTGGGATGACCAGCTTCATTAAAAATCGCCAAGTCTAAACCTAAAGCTGGTGTAGTAAAAGTTGAAGGCGCGGAAGGCTGTACCACTGTATTCGTAAGATATGCGCCGCCAATTTCTGTACCGCCGCAGTATTCTATTATTGGTTTATAGCCAGCTTGAGACATCAAAAACAGCATATCTTGAGGATTAGAACATTCACCTGTGGAACTGTAAGCTTTGATGCTGCTCCAATCTAGTTCTTGCATACAGGCGGTGGTTTTCCAAGTGCTGACTAAACTTGGCACTACACCCAGAATATTCACACGGGCATTTTGAATAAATTCCCCAAATCCCCGTTCTGTGGGCGTGTCATAGTAAAGGGCGATGGTTGCTTGATTAATTAAACTGGCGTAAATAAGCCAAGGCCCCATCATCCAGCCTAAATTGGTAGGCCAAGCTACCACATCACCAGGGTGAATATCTTGATGTAAATGTCCATCTACAGCGCATTTTATCGGGGTGGTTTGCGTCCAGGGGATTGCTTTGGGTATTCCGGTAGTACCAGAGGAAAACAGGATATTTGTATGGGCTGCTGGGTGGGAAATTACAGCATCAAATTGTTCGTTTTGACTGAGAAATTCTGTCCAAGTTACATCGCCAGTACGTAATTCTACAGATGAACCCAGGACGATCGCTCTCGGTGCATTGGCATCAACTACTTTACTATATAGGGGGAGTTGTTTACCGCAACGCCAAACATAATCTTGAGTAAAGATAGCTTTCGCCTGTGCAAGGTGCAACCGCATAGCAATTTCCGCAGGTGCAAAACTATCAGCGATGGAAACCACTACACAGCCAGCTTTGACAATACCTAAATATATTGCCACTGATTCTACAGTCATCGGTAGAGCGATCGCGATCGCATCTCCAGTGACAAAGCCAGCTTGTACCAATCCATTAGCGACGCGGTTAGTTAAACGGTGGAGTTCGCCATAAGTGAGAGTAGATAACGAACCGCCTTCTTGCTGAAAAATAATGGCGGTGGCGTTTTCATCGGCTAAAAAACAACTCTCAGCAATATTCAAACGCCCATCTACTAGCCATTGCGGTGATTCTACACCCTGAGATAAATCAACAATTTTGCTGTACGGTTTTTGGAAACGAATACCTAATCGTTGGATCGTTATCTCCCAGAATTCGTCACGATGCTGGGTTGACCAAGCATGTAATTCTGGGTAAGAATTCACGTTGAGCTGTTTCATCAACGCGGCGATATTGGTTGATTGGATTTGTTCATTGCTGGGAAACCAAGCGGGAGGTTGTCCGGTTTGCCAATCAGCAAAGGTGGTTTGATACAGCAGTTCGTGAAAGTGAAAGGGTTGATTGGGTTTGAGGATCTGGTGGGTGAGTTGCTGCCAGCATTTTGCGGCAGGTAGGGAGGATAACCACTGATTGATTTGTGGTAGCATGATGGCGGCGGTTTCTTGGGATATGCCGCAAGCGGTTATTTGTTCGAGCGATAACTGCTTTGTCATCGCTTTTTACCTCATATAATGATGATTTGTCTCACGCAGAGGCGCAGAGGCGCAGAGAGAATTAAGAGTTTTAGGTGGAAATTTGGGTTAATTTGTCTTCGTTGAGACCGTACCAAAAAATAGCGATCGCATCTAAAATTTCTCTTCCCCCTTGTATAAATTTACCTTGATCAAAGTGGGGTTTAAAGTAGACTTCCTCTAGTTCTTCTAAGGTATGTCCGGCGTGTTGTCCTTCGACGCGGTTATGCCAAGTGAAGAATGCTAAATGTAATTGGGGATGTCGTGTTTGTTTAATTTTTGTCAATCCGTCTTCTAATTCTTGCCAAAAACCTGCCGCAGCCCAATTTTCGACAGCAAAGCTAGCACCTTCGGCTATTTGCGGGTCATCGCTACCATAGAGGCGTTGTAATTCGTCACAAAAATGTAAAGTTGAAGGGCGTCCGTGTTTGCGTTTACCTAATTCTTCGTAATGTAATCCTAAATCCTCAGCTACATTCAGCAACCATTCAAAATGAGCCGCCCGGAAACGACAAATTCCACCGTCTACTGTACCTTCTGTACTTATTAATTCGGGGTCACCTTCTCGGTCTTTTTGTTCTTCAGTTTGGGCAGTTTGTTGACCTAAATTTTTGCCTGATTGGCGATAAATTACGCCCAATTCATTTAATAAAATC
Source organism: Calothrix sp. FACHB-168 (assembly GCF_963889195.1). Lineage (NCBI taxonomy): Bacteria > Bacillati > Cyanobacteriota > Cyanophyceae > Nostocales > Calotrichaceae > Calothrix > Calothrix sp. FACHB-168. The sequence continues at coordinate 43,078 of NZ_CAWPNJ010000042.1, read as the reverse complement.
TCGCGACTAGCCCGTGATTGTTGCAAGGTAGGTGAATTAATTGCTTTGAGTAAAGCTGCAATTAAAAATTGATTGGAAAATACCGAGAATTGTTTGAGAAAATGCTTTAATTCTGCATCTGTTGCCGTACCATTACTAAACCAGCGAGTATAAGTATTATTAGTAATGATGCGATGCTGTAAAAATTCCCGTTCTACCTCATTCAAGAAATCGCGAAAACTTTCAACTTGAGCTTGAGTTAATTCGCCTCGTTGTAAGCGTTCTTCAATTCGTGAGGAAATCGTTAAATTATTTGGTTTGGTAATAACTTGATTCATAAATATACCTCGTTAAGCTAGGGGTTAGGGGCTAGTAGTCTGGCAATCTAACTTTGATGTGTGAAGAAACGAACCGCGTTCGCGAAGCGTCTCGCAGAGAAGGCACGAAGGGCACTAAGAAAGAGGTAAAGAATAGAAGTAAAAAATGATTTACCCAGCAAAGATGACTTGCCAAAGTACTAGGGGCTAGGGAAGATTAATGTTTCTTTAATTTGTAGTGGGTGGTGTGTTTCGATGGAGCTAGAAAGTAGCTATTGCTTTGTCTCATTAATTATGTGGGGTAAATTTCTTCTTCTTTTCTCTTCCTTAGCGCACTTCGCGTCTTAGCGGTTCGTTTTTTCAACCATCAAAATTAATGCGACAGATCAGTAGTTCTTCATGAGAAAATCCCACAATCAAGCATGAAAATATAATTCTCCACATCCCCCTAGTCTCTAGCCCCTAGTCCCTGATGTGATAGCCAACTGTAAGCATAGTTTTTATCTTCTAAACCCAAAGCATATTTCGTTAGTTTCAACGGACGGAAAGTATCAACCATCACTGCTAATTCATTTGTCCGTTCTTTGCCAATTGAGCCTTCATAGGTTCCTGGATGGGGGCCGTGGGGAATACCGCTAGGATGAACGGTAATCGAAGCTCGCTCAATTCCTTTGCGTGACATAAAGTTACCTTCTACGTAATAGATAACTTCATCAGAGTCAACGTTGGAATGGTTGTAAGGCGCAGGAATTGCTTGGGGATGATAATCGAATAAACGCGGTACAAAAGAACACACTACAAATCCGGGGGCTTCAAAGGTTTGATGTACTGGCGGTGGTTGATGTAGTCGCCCTGTAATTGGCTCAAAGTCTTCGATGTTGAAAGCAAAAGGCCACAGATGTCCATCCCAGCCAACCACATCTAAGGGATGATGGCGATATAAATAACTGGTAATGCGATCGCGTGCTTTAACTCGGACTTCAAATTCCCCAACTTCATCGTGGGTAATTAGCTCGTCTGGTGGGCGTATATCTCGTTCGCAGTAGGGCGAATGTTCTAAAAATTGTCCGTAACGATTGAGGTAACGGGCTGGGGGTTCAATATGTCCCTGGGCTTCAATTACCAGCATTCGTTGCTCAATTCCCACATCGGGAATAATTCGCCACAATACACCTGTGGGAATTACTAGGTAATCTCCTACTTGATAACGCAGAAGACCGTATTGGCTTTCAAGGATACCGCTACCTGCATGAATAAAAATGACTTCATCACCATGAGCAAAGCGATACCAGTATTGCATGGCTGCGGTAGGACGAGCTACGAAAATGCAGACATCTGTATTCGCCATCAGGGGAATACGAGAGGCGATCGCATCTCCACCAGTTTCTACTGTCGCTGTTCGTAAGTGGCGATGTAGTAAAGCACCTGTTTCTGCAAAGGGAATTTCTACCGTTTCATCCAGTAAAATCTTTTCAATTTGCGTCGGAGGATGCAGGTGATACAGTAAAGATTGCACGCCAGCAAAGCCGTGAATACTAATTAATTCTTCGTGATATAAAGAACCGTTAGCTTGACGAAATTGGGTATGTCTTTTATGTGGTATATTACCCAATTTATAGTAGTAAGTCATATCGCTATGCTCCAATTTTTAATTCGTCATTCATTACGAATTACGAACTTGTACTGAGCTTGTCGAAGTATTACGAATTATTTCTACACGCTCACAAGATTTCCTCGCTTGGCTTGTTCGCGTTCAATGGCTTCAAATAAAGCTTTGAAGTTTCCTTCGCCAAAACCCCGTGCGCCGTGTCTTTCTATGACTTCAAAAAATAATGTCGGTCTATCTTGTACAGGTTGGGTAAAAATTTGCAGTAAATAGCCATCTTCATCTCGGTCTACTAAGATACCTAATTCTGCCAACTGTTCTATGGGTTCGTCAATTTTTCCTACCCGTTCTTCTAAGTTATCGTAATAAGTTGGTGGGGGAACTAAAAACTCAACGCCTGTTTGTTTCATGCCGCTAACTGTGGCAATAATATTGTCAGTGGCTAAGGCTATATGTTGCACTCCCGGCCCGTAGTTATATTCTAAATATTCTTCTATTTGCGACTTGCGTTTACCATTAGCAGGTTCGTTAATTGGTAATTTGATTTTTCCCGTACCATCCTGCATGACTTTGGACATTAAAGCAGAATATTCGGTAGTAATGGTTTTATCATCAAACTCTACTAAAAGATTAAAACCCATTGTTTCGGCAAAGAATTCTACCCAACGTTCCATTGCGCCTAATTCAACGTTACCAACTATATGATCTATCGCTTTAAGTCCCAAACCTGGACTTTTGAGATGGGCTTTATTTTGTGCCTCAAAACTAGGTGCAAATACCCCTGCGTAATCGCTGCGATCGATAAATTTAATTAGGGTGTCACCATAACCGCGAATGGCGGAATAACGGAATATTCCATAGGTATCTTCTTCTTCTGTAGGTGCGATCGCGCCAATTGCACCTCGGCTAGTTGTTTGCTGATAAGCGCTGACAATATCCGGTACTTCTAAGGCGATAATCCCCACAGCATCACCATGTTTCAACACACTTTTAGCAATAGGATGATCTGGACTTAACCCTGAGCTTAAAACAAAGTTAATATTTCCCTGTTGCATCACATAAGATGCTGTTTCGCGGTACTTGGTTTCTAATCCGCGATAAGCTGTGTTTGTAAATCCAAAACACTGAGCGTAAAATAGCGCTGCTTGCTTGGCGTTACCAACATAAAATTCTAAATGGTCGATGCGTTTAATTGGGCAGAAATCGTTCATTATCTATTCCCTCATTTAATATCAGGTAGATGGCAAAAGGTAAGGGACAGAAAAAGAAGAGTTTTAAAATATTAATTTGGGCTTTTTGTAGAATTAATCAGGACTTACGCGATAACTCTCCCAAACCTCTTTACTTCGTGTTCTTTGCGTACTTCGTGGTTCGTTTTTTCATGATTTTGCGTAAGTCCTATTAATATGAAACATTACCAAATGTTGAATTTGGTGAAATAAGAATGCAAAGCAAAATAGATGAGAGCTAAACCCTCATTAATTCTGACTTTTATAGAAAACGTCTCCCTATCGGCAGATTTACCTAATGCCTTATGCAATAATCTATCGTTTACTGTCAATTTTTGAGTTGAGATTATAAACTATACTCTCCTAGTTTAGATTATAAATTTTACTAACAAGCATCTACAAGTGTAAAATATTAACTTTTAAGATAATTTTAGAATGTAGTTTTAACTACCCTATCTAGGGATATTCTAAAAATACCAACAATAACAGGGATTTCCTTCTACATCTAGGAGGAAATTAGCTTTGTGGCTATCATCAGGAAAAGTTATGAGTATTGATTGAGTGCTGTCTAGAAAAACACACTCAGGAATGCGCGTTATCAGTAGGATTGGAGACTGTAAAAGTGAAGCCAACAATTAAAACCTTAGAACACCTGCAACAATTGGATGAAATAGACAGACAACTGTTATGTCTCTTACAAGAAAATAGCCGCATTACCTTCGCGGAATTAGCGCGTCACGTGAATCTCTCAATACCGGGGTTACAAAAGAGATTGCGCAAGCTAGAAGAAAAAGGCGCAATCGATCGTTATGTGACTTTGGTGAACCGCGAAGCGCTAGGTTTAGACTTACTGTGTTTTGCGCAGGTTACATTAACTAATCATCAACCGGAATGCGTGGGTATTTTTTGCGATCGCATCAAAGAATTACCAGAAGTTTTAGAATGTCACCATCTGAGCGGCGAGTTTGACTATCTCTTAAAAATGGTTGTTCCTAACCATCAGCACTTAGCTAAGTTACTCTCAGAAAAAATTACCCGCATTCCTGGTATAGATAGAATCCAGACAAATATTGTGCTGAATGAAATTAAAGCTTCAACCTCATTACCATTGGATTAGATAGTCATTTGTCATTTGTCAATAGTCATTGGTAGGAGGTGAAATGTAATGGTTTCATCAGTAAAGGCGCTGCTGTCATCGGTTGTAGATTATGCTGGGTTATTTCCGCCTGCAAAATTGGAATTACAGCCAGCAATGGCGAATTATGCTCAATATCAGACAACACCTTACAGTTGGATGTTAGGTCGGTTTATATTACCAATTTCTCGTTTGCAGGAATTTGAACAGCTTTTACCCGATTATCCAGCGCAATGGTTACTCAGCATAATTATGACTGGAGATGTGCAAAAAGCGATCGCTCAACTAAACTCACTCAATAATCCGAAAATTGCGATCGCCTCTTTAGAATTTCCCCCCCTTCCAGCAACAGAAATCAAAAATATCCTTCCCTTAATTCCTCCTGATGTAGAATCATTCTTTGAAATTCCCTTTAACAGCGACTTACAAAGCTATTTACCCTTATTGCAACATCCTCGCGCAGCCGCTAAAATCCGTACTGGCGGCGTCACAGTTGATGCTTTCCCTAACTTTGCGCAACTTTACCAAATTATATTCGCCTTTGCACAAGCGCAAATTACCTTTAAAGCCACCGCCGGACTGCATCATCCATTACTCAGTAAATATCCTGTAACCAGCGAACCAAACAGCCCAATCGCCCTGATGCAAGGCTTCTTGAACGTCATAGTTTTATCCACACTAATTTATCAGCAAAAAATCACACCACAAATCGCCGTAGAAATACTACAAGAAACATCTCCAGACAACTTTCACTTTACAAGCGATCGCCTTTCCTGGAAAAATTACCAACTAAATATTGCAGAAATAAAGTCAGCCAGAACCCAATTCTTTCGTTCCTTCGGTTCCTGTTCATTTCAAGAACCAATAGACGATCTCAAAACACTCAGACTCTTACCTTAACAAAACCCTTCATCAACCCCTAACTCATCCTCCGCGTACCTCCGCGTTTACCTTAGCGCCCCTACCCTGCGGGAAGGCGAAGCGCCTATGCGTTAAAAATTCAACCTGCCAACACAATTTTAGAGTCATTCGAGGAAGCCGTACTCACCATCGCTGAATATTCCCCGTTATAGTTAGTAAATTCCGCCGGCGCTTTGCGAATATTAGACAGACGAATTTGCCAATCAGAAACCTGCTCGTAAGTAAGATGACGAGTATTAGAAGTAGTCGTCCATACTCCCCAAAGACAAGTATCTTCAAACTGAAGCATTCCGGTTTTCCGTAAATTAAACGATTGGGGAGTTCCAGGTAAGGGAATAATACTGTAACAAGAAGTTTGAAATTCCAACTTGGGATTAATCTTTACCAATTCATCCACCAGTTCTGTAATTGCTTCCTCCAGACGTAGCAAGTCCTCATGGTCATCATCAGGTAGCCCAATAATAATGCCATAAGTCACCACAGGTACACCAGTTCTGACTACAGCTTTCATCAATTCACAATGCTCTTGCCAAGGTACCAGCTTTTTGTACGCTTCTCGTCCAAAAACCGGACGTTCAGCCGGAATATAAGCCAAAGGACAACCCACTTTACCATCCCAGCCAAATAAAGCTTCAATCAGTTCTTCATCCGGTCTGAGGTCAGTGCTATCATAATTACGCCCAGCGCCAAGAGTAGTTTTCCGCAGTTCCAAACCATTCGGCCACATGAGAGTGATTCCCATTTCCCGCGCACCATTGGTAATTGCGAGGATTTCCTCTCTTCCTCCGGGAAACAGTACGCGGGCGAGGAATTGATCGGAACCGATATTAATTGAACGCGCTCCCACCTGTTTCTGAATTTCTAACCATTTTAGGGATGTTTCTGGCGACATTCTGCGAAAACCAGTACCATAGGTAGGTGTCATGCAAAAATCGCAGGTGCGATCGCATCCAATATCTGCAACCAAAGAACCAACGGGTACAAATCCCTGCACATTGGGAAGCGTTCCTAAACATTCTTGCGCCACTTCCAATGAAGGTAGCGCCCACTCATCGGGACTTTTGGCTTTCGTTTTTCGCGCATACTGTTTACCATCTGCGAGAATCACCCCTGAGAGTTCTTCCCGTGGAGTTTTTCCCAGTACATAATCGAAAATCGCCCAATTTGCGCCCCCAGATTTATCTTGAACTACTGCGGTTGCGCCAGCTTTAAAGTAATGCTGCGGTTCCGCTAGCGCATCCGAACCACCCACGACAATGGGGCGATCGCCTTTTGCTAAATGCTCAATCACCATACAACTGACTTGACGATCTTGGGAGAAATTGACTGTAATACCCCAAGCATCGTAAGCTTCTGGGTCAAGAGTAGAAATTTTACCTCCGACGTAGGTTTTCCGCAAAGTCATTCCTTTCCAGTCAATCTCGCCAAATTCTTGACTATAATTGTCATCTCTGAGATTGACTAAACGTGCATCAAATCCACCTGCTTGCAAGTCAGCAATTAAAACTTGCTTGCTAATTAAAGAACGATGTCTATATAAAGAAGTCCAATTTTTACCGTCTGCATCGTATAATCCCGTAGCTGGCGGTTCAATCAATCCAATAGTGGGACGCTTTTTGTATGCCATAGTCGAGGTTGCAGAATGAGAGATAAACGCAGAGTTATTTTGCTGTGTCATAATTGGCACTCTTGGGCGAAACAGTTTGCGAATTCAATATCCAGGCGATCGCTCAAACTTTGAAAGCGGCGGGAAACTCCATAACCTTGTGGGTGGAATTTTGTATTTTTCAACACAAAAAATAGCTGATTATTTAGCTGTTAACATAGTAAATTTAAGATTTTGATGCATAACTTAACATAAGCAAATATAAAATTATAAAAATTTTTTTGTGAGCGAAGTCTAAACAATTCAGTTACAAGAAATGGCAGCAAAAAAGCTAGGTTATACCAATGGGAAAAAAGAATGCGACAGATTGTAGGGGCACTGGCACTGCCATGCCCTCTAGAATATTTTGATGTGTCGCAAAGATTATTGAAATTGGTATTAGAGTGTGGATAAAATTAATTTTTAAATTTTAGCTTCCTTCTTAGGGAGTATTTATAAATAAATTTAAAATGAAAAACTCCACCCACAAGGAGATGGAGTTTTTCGGCTATCCCTATCTACCCACGGATGAAGTTTCCCACCGCTTTCAATAAACTTCTTGCATAAATCAAAAGCCCTCACCCTAAATCCCTCTCCCATGCATGGGAGAGGGACTTTGAAAGTTGCTCCCCTTCTCCCAATATTGGGAGAAGGGGTTGGGGGATGAGGGCAAGTTTTGCATTCGTGCAAGAGGTCTAATGAATATAGCCGTTGAGGTTATGCTAGTTACCCAAGCCTAAATGCAATTTCAAAGCCGCATCAATTAGTATCATCACATCTTCGTTTAAACTAGCTACAACTTCGCTAATAATGCGCTGCTTGGAAATTGTTCTTATTTGCTGTGCTTGTACTTTAGAAGGCTTTGTTAAGCCACTAATATCTGGATTCAGCAAAACCTCAAAGGGATAAACCCGGCTAACATTAGAAGTTAGAGGTAAAATTGTCACAGTAGTAGCAGCATTATTACTGATATCATTACTTACTATTAGCACTGGGCGGCGTTTACCCATTTCTGAACCTATTGTAGGACTAAGGTCAGCGTAATAAATATCACCCTTACGGATTCGGCAGTCGCTACAACGGGGGGAACCCCCGCAACGCGCTGCCTCACCACGTTTCATCTGCTAACCCATCTGCTACTGTGATATCCCAATCGTTATCAACTTCAGCAGATGCTTGTCGGTAAGCTTCCTCTAATTCCCGGTTTCGGAGTAATTCTAATGCTTCTTCAATCACTTGAGAACGAGATTTACATCCTTTATTCAGCTTATAATTTTCAATAAACTCCACTAAAGACCGTGGTAAGGAGATGGATAGTTTTTCGACATTCATATTCCTACCAATTAGTAGTAAAAATAATTCATACTAATATAGTAGTTGAATCTCGAAGCCCAAAAATGCTTAAACGCAAAGCGGTGAATTAATACCAATTTAATATGAAAATGCATATAATTTAGCCTGTGTAGACAGGCTACCCTGCGGGAAGCCGCTCCGCGTCTATGTTTGTTTAGCCCCAGGCTTGTAGTTTGACGGCGTTAATGTGCAGCAATAATGCGATCGCACCTTAATCCAATGGGTGCGGAGTCCCTTGTCTGACACATCACACCTCGATATGGATTGCAATCAACACAACATTGAAGCCAATCAACACAACATTGATTGCAATCAACACAACATTGACGACAATCAACACAACATTGATTGCAATCAACACAACATTGACGACAATCAACGCAACATTGATTGCAATCAACACAACATTGACGCGAATCAAAGCAACATTGATTGCAATCAACACAACATTGAAGCCAATCAAAACGACTGCGAGAACTTGCTATTTATAGCAAATTGCCCTTAATTGCCATACCAATTTTAAAAAAGAATGCCAAACATGGTAGGGGCACTGGCACCGCCATGCCCTCTAGATTATATTGATGTACCGCAAACAATATTTAAATCAGTATCATTTTTAACACAATACTAAACGCGATCGCTCTTTCACAAACAGACAACCCCCAGCCCCCTACCCTAAGCTAATGCGCGTCTAAATTGCATAACTAATAATACGGACAGTCAACCATCAACCGTCAACCGTCAACCGTCAACCCGTGTCATTTCAAATAATTGCTGGGCATTCTTACCCAAAAAAGCATCAAACAGTCTAGATTTACCCGGTTCTATTTCTACAGGATAACGCTGGGCAATTTCATAATAAGCGTAAGTCCAGGGAATCTGAATTTCCGCACCACTGTTATCATCTAACACCGTTACCATTTCCTTAACAGCTTGAGTAGCAGTTTGCCGCAAACCGCAAGCAATATTACCTTCTATCTCCGCTTTCATCGGTACACCCAAATTAACTAAACCGCTAACAGTAGCATCAATATCTGGGTATTTTGGTGTATTTTGCCGATTCACATAGCCTGTAAAATGGTTAACAGCATAACCATGTAACAATACCCAAGCACCATATTGAGTTACTTCGTTAACTTCTTCCACCACCAAACGTTGCGGAGGTAGCCAAGGGCGAGTAAATATTTTGTGTAATTGTTGAGCAATTGTTTCTACGTTGCTATTTTCTAGTAGAGAATCAGTTAGAGAAAATATCAGTTCTTCCTGAAATGAAGATACTGTTTTGTTGATAAGTTGAATAATTCTCTCCGGTAATTTCTCAACAATTAACTCGCTGATAAATAACTTAGGTAAATCAAATTCTGCTTCATGAGGATGAGTATAATGACGGGCATATAAATGAGTTTCGGGAAATGTATATTCCCCTGCGGCTACGTAACCCAAAGCTGTAGCTAATTGTTCCAGATAGTTAATCCCCAAGTTAACTAAACCTTTTGGGGTATCAATAGACATACGTAAAGACCGCAAAGCAATGTGATCGTTAGCTACAGTCCCACCAGCCGCCGTAATCATTTGCTGATAGGTGCGAGCATAATTTACTCTGGCGCTATATTCTTGCCACAGTAACGAGTAAAGATGAATAGCAAGTTTGTCATTTATCATTTGTCAGAGACGCGATGAATCGCGTCTGTACAATTGTCATTTGTCTTCCTTCCCTTCCCAATGCCCCATGCCCTATGCCCTATGCCCTAAGATATCTGTGAGAATATCAAGGGCGATTTGAATTTGGTTGCTATCAATTATTAATGGTGGACAAAAACGAATTGCGGCTTTACCACAACCAAGTAATAATAAACCGCGTAGGAAGGCTTCTTGAATTATACGATCGCGCATTTTCCGCTCAAGGTTACCTTCTTCATCTAATAAATCTACCGCTACCATTAAGCCTTTACCTCGCGGTAGGGAGACGCGGGGAAATTTTTCATGTAACTGTGTTAACCCAGCTTGTAATAACTCTCCCATCTCTAAAGCGTTGCTTATTAAACCATCTTCTAACAGTCGCAGGGTAGCAATACCAGCAACGCAAGCTACAGGATTACCCCCAAATGTGGTAGCGTGGGCACCAGGAGGCCAAGTCATTAATTCTGGACGAGAAAGGATTGCACCTAAGGGTAAACCGCTAGCGATACCTTTAGCTGTGGTAATAATATCTGGCATGACGCCCCAATGCTCAATGGCAAATAACTTACCGGTGCGCCCCATGCCCGATTGCACTTCATCAACTACCATTAAGATATTATAGCGATCGCATATATTGCGAATTCTTTCTAAAAAGCCTGACTCAGGAACAATATAACCGCCTTCCCCTTGAATTGGTTCTACAACAATGGCGGCGATTTCCTCCGGTGGTAATAGAGTCGGGAATAGTTGTTTTTCTAGATAATCTAAGCTAGCGTGAGTACCGTAGGGAATATGACTTACTCCCGGTACAAAAGGGCCAAAATTAGCTCTTTGCACGGCTTTAGAACCAGTCAAAGACATTGCGCCATAGGTACGCCCGTGAAATGCACCTAAAAAAGCGACGATGTGCGATCGCTTAGTGTAATATCGAGCTAGTTTAATTGCCCCTTCATTAGACTCCGCCCCTGAGTTAGTAAAAAATACCCTAGCACCTTGGGGAAATGGGGCGCGCACCGCTAATTTTTCCGCCAATTCTACCATCGGTTCGTAATAAAAATCAGTCCCCGACATATGTAACAATTGGGCTGATTGGGCTTGAATTGCGGCTACAACTTCTGGGTGGGCGTGTCCGGTGTTAGTAACAGCGATACCTGCTGTCATATCTAAGAAAACATTACCGTCAACGTCTTCCACCATACAACCTTCACCCCTAGCAACGACTAAGGGATAATCTCTAGTGTAAGAAGGAGAAGTAACATTGCGATCGCGTTCTATAATTGCTTGAGCGCACGGCCCTGGTAAAGCAGTCACCAAGTTAGGTATGCGCGGTAAACCCAAATTCACAGAGATACTTAACATAGTTTTTTTAGATTTTTTTAAGATAATTTTTGATTAAAAACTGATACTTTCGCGCTTGCAGTATCAATTGATTCTCTTTGTCAAAGATTTATACTTGAATCGCCAAACACAAAATACAAGCCTAAACATCAACTTTTTAATTAACAGTTGAGCTTGGCATCAACAACTATCCTGACAAATGTTTCTTGTCTGGTTATTTTGCACAACCGGAATATTATGTCCACTAAATTTAGCATAATCAAAATTTTCCGTGTTGCATATTTGCGGTATGATTTACCTCACCCATGAAGCAGAGGTAACCCTGAGACAATCAAGATTTTCAACGTTTCATGACAAAATTTATCTTCCGTTTTCGCCACACAATCAACTGCGGTAATTTGGGACATCACACAGCAGTAAAAAAGCTTAAATTTGATAACCGATCCGAACCTTAATCTCTACAATCCTCTAAACATATAGATTTGGCATTTTGGCAGATATTTTAATTGTCATGTTGGTATCTTGAAATTCGCGAATGTCTTTGTGCGACAATACCGACTTGCAGAATCCCTCGGCTAATTACCGGGGGTCTTTTTTTTGTCAAGAAAAAATCTTTTTCCCAGTCAACAGTCAACAGTCAACAGTCAACAGTCAACAATCAACAGTCAACCGTCAACCGTCAACCGTCAACCGTCAAGGGACATCCAATTTTTTAAATACCCAATCAATTTGTAGTGCGAGCGTCTCGCTCGCTGGTATTTAAAAGCGAGCAAGATGCTCGCACTACGGAATTTGGGTAATTTATTTTTTGTAAGTCCCCAACAGTCAACAATCAACAGTCAACAGTCAACAATCAACAATCAACAAGCCCTAGCCCATAATCCTCTTTTTGTGTATGCTTTGTGACCAAGCCTCAAAGCAGTAAATTCTGGGGATTTATTATGGAACGTGCTATCTCTGCTTTTGGTATCTTAGTTTTTCTAGGCATATCTTACGCTTTATCTGTGAATCGCAGTGCTATTCGTTGGCGAACAATAGCCTGGGGGTTGGGTTTGGAATTTACATTCGCTCTATTAATTCTCAAAACTCCTGGTGGTTTAACTGTATTTAAAACTTTAGGAGATGTTGTCAGTAATTTTTTAGCATTCTCTGATGTGGGCGCAAAATTTGTCTTTGGCGACAATTTCAAGGATCATTTATTTGCCTTTCAAGTATTACCCACAATTATCTTTTTCTCTGCTTTTATCAGTGTTTTATATTACTACGGAATTTTACAGCGCATAGTCAATGGACTTGCCTGGATAATGATTAAAACAATGAAAACATCAGGTTCCGAGTCCTTATCCTGTGCGGGAAATATCTTTTTAGGGCCAACTGAATCAGCATTAATAGTTAAGCCATATGTAGCTAAAATGACTCAATCGGAACTTCATGCTGTAATGACAGGCGGTTTTGCTACCATTGCTGGGGGAGTATTAGGCGCTTATTTATCATTTGGCATTCCTGCAGAACACTTAATAGCAGCTTTCTTTATGACTGCACCCACATCTTTAGTCGTGTCAAAACTGCTATACCCAGAAACAGAAGTATCAGAAACTGCTAGTCATGCCAAGCTAGATGTGGAAACAAATTATATTAATGTAATTGATGCTATCACCACAGGTGCAATTGATGGCGTCAAGCTAGCAGTGAATGTTGGCGTGATGATCATTGCCTTTTTGGGTTTACTAGCAGCCTTCAATGCTTTTTTAGCTTGGTTAGGAGGTTTTGTTAATTTACCCCAGTTATCATTGCAGTGGATTTTATCTTTTATTATGGCTCCTGTAGCTTGGTTGATGGGTGTACCTTGGGCGGATTGTCTGCAAGTAGGCGCATTATTAGGTACAAAGACCATTCTTAATGAGTTTATTGCTTTTTTAGATTTAAAAACATTAATTGCTAGCGGCAAAATTTCTCAAAGAGCGATAATCATTGCTACTTACGCCTTATGTAACTTTGCGAATATCGGCTCTATTGGAATTACCATAGGCGGACTTGCCGGTCTAGCACCCGATCGCCAACACGACTTAGCACGAATGGGTGTAAAATCCATGATTGGCGGCTTATTGGCAGGTTTTATCACCGCTTGTATTGCGGGGATGTTGGTATAAATTGTCATTAATCAGAGACGCGATTAATCTGATTAATCAGAGACGCGATTAATCAGAGACGCGATTAATCGCGTCTCTACAATTGTCATTTCCCTGCCTCATTCTTTCCTAACGTACCCCAGGCTCCAATTACTCGGTTGTTGTAGATGATCGAGTTGACCTTGTACCATGAGCCACAACGCTAATCTAGTATTGACATATCCCTTGACTAAATAATTACCTGGTTGGGCAGTAATTCCATTGAGGTTAGAATGTATACTAAAGTACACAGTTCCACAGTAAATGGTGTTTGTTGGTAACCGCAATTGCAGCAAATAATCATGAATATAGCCGTTGGGAATCTGAAAAATCCCATAAACATGATGTTGACCCCGCCAAGGCTGAATCACGATTTTTTCGGGAGAAATATAGTGTTTTTGGTTAGTTGAAGCGATAAATCCGCGTTTATAACACTTCCCGATGGGCTGCTCTGATATGTAAGAAAAGCCGAGAATTCCCACTAAGCTAATGGCAAACAAGGTATAAATGAATTGACGATTTCGCACTTATTCATATCCAACACTATCTTTTGTGTTTATAGCTTAACTATTGTCTTTTTAACTTTGGTTTTTAGCTTGAGCCGCAATCATTCCATGATTCTATCAAGCTAATAGCTTGATTGTGAAATAGTTTCAGCAACACATACTTATAGTATTTGTGCTAATGGATATTAAACACTGTTCAAAAAGCGATCGCCTCCGGAGCGATCGTGTATCAATGTGAATTTAAAGTTATATAGACGTACTAGCCATTCTCCAGTTACTGAAACAGTACATTTGACACCTGTAAATATGGTTACTGATAAACAAAGCCTGATCCTGATTGTTGACGATAACCCAAACAATGCCAAATTACTGTTTGATTATTTACAAGCTTGCGGTTTACAAGCCTCACTAGCAGAAAATGGCGAGATAGCTTTGGCACAAGTGCAAGAAATTTTGCCTGACTTAATTTTATTAGATGTGATGATGCCGGGAATTGATGGCTTTGAAACTTGCCGACGCTTAAAAGCAAACCCAGTTACTCAAAATATTCCCGTGATTTTTATGACTGCGATATCAGATGTGGTAGATAAAGTCAAGGGTTTAAATCTTGGTGCAGTAGACTACATTACCAAACCATTTCAGCCAGCCGATGTATTAGCGCGGATCAATCTTCATTTGAAATTATCTTATCTCAACCAAAAGCTAGAACAAAGAGCAGCAGAATTAACTGTGACTGTGGAACAGTTAAAACAATCTCAACAGCGTTTGGTACAAAGTGAAAAAATGTCCACTTTGGGCGAATTAGTCGCCGGAATTGCGCATGAAATTAATAATCCGACTAGCTTTGTGCAAGGTAATCTCACCTTTGCACAAAAATATATGCAAGATTTAATCGATCACATTCATCTCTATAAAAATCAAGCCTCAGCAACAGAAATAGCCAAACACGCAGCCAAAATAGATTTAGAATATATTTTCAAAGATTTTCCCCATATTCTCGATTCTATGGATGAGGGAGTAGAGCGTATTTGCGATATTAGTATGTCTCTACGTACCTTTGCTCGTGCTGATAGTGCTATGAAAATTGCTTTTAATATCCACGATGGCATTGACAGCACTATTTTAATTCTCAAACATAGATTAAAAGCTTCTAATCGGCGTCCGGCTATTGAAATTATCCGCGATTACGATAATCTACCAAATATAGAATGCTTTCCTGGGCAATTAAACCAAGTATTTATGAATATTTTAGGTAATGCAATTGATGCTTTAGAAGAGTCTAATTTAGGACGCAGCTATCAAGAAATTGCCAAAAATCCTAATTATATTAAAATCAAAACTCAATTAATTGGCGATAAAAATAATATTTTAATTACTATTCAAGATAATGGTTTGGGTATTCCCGATAAAATTAAATCACAAATATTCGACCATCTATTTACAACTAAACCTGTAGGCAAAGGTACAGGTTTGGGTTTATCTATTACTCAACAAATTATTGTTGATAAACATGGGGGAAAAATTGCGGTAAATTCTGTTTTTGGTGAAGGTGCAGAATTTGTGATTACTCTACCAATCAATTCTCGAAACAAGTAATGGATAATTGTTGTGAGCAATTACCCATTACCGACGTTCAATTTACATTTTCTCTGGCTGCTCGATGTTAACGGCACTTGCCTGAGTGCTAACAGCAGTAGTTCCTTGCAATATTGCAGTATGAGAAACTGAATTGTTAGCTAAAGTAAATAAAGGATTTGACAAAATCCCAGAAATAGTAGTGGCGATTAAAGTTACTATCAAACCCACTTGCAAAGGTCTAAATCCAGGTAAATTCCATTGCACTGGGGGATAATTTTGCACTACTTCTGACATTTCTTGGGGTTCTTTGACTACCATCATCTTAACTACACGAATGTAGTAGTAGATGGAGACAACGCTGGTAACTAAGCCTAACAGAACTAACCAGTAAAGGCCAGCTTGCCAACCTGCCCAGAACAAGTAAATTTTGCCGAAAAATCCTGCTAATGGAGGAATACCACCTAAAGATAACAGGGAGATACTCAAGCCTAATGTTAGGAGTGGATCTTTTTGATATAAGCCAGAGTATTCGGCAATTTGGTCTGTTCCGGTTCTCAGGGAGAACAAAATAATGCAGGTAAAGCCACACAGGTTCATGAACAGATAGACCAGTAAGTAAAAAATCATACTGGCATATCCGGCTTCAGTACCAGCAATCATCCCAATCATCACAAACCCAGCTTGGGCGATAGATGAATAGGCTAGCATTCGTTTCATGCTGGTTTGGGCGAGAGCAACTACGTTACCCAGCACCATACTAAGAACTGCAAGGGCAGTAAAGACGAATCTCCATTCGTCAGCGACTAGGGGGAAGACTGAGGTGAGTAAGCGGATAGCTAGGGCAAAACCTGCTGCTTTGGAACCTACAGATAAAAAGGCAATCACTGGGGTAGGAGCGCCTTCGTAAACGTCTGGAGTCCATTGGTGGAAGGGAGCAGCAGAAATTTTGAAGCCAATACCGGCAATTACAAAAACCAGAGAAATGACTATACCCAATGACTGCCCAATGTGTGCTTTGGCAATGCCATCGGCGATCGCACTTAGTTGAGTTTGTCCGCCAGATAAACCATAAAGCAAGGACACGCCATATAAAAATACTGCTGTACTGGAAGCCCCAATCAACAGATATTTTAGTGCTGCTTCATTTGAGCGTGGGTCACGCTTGGTATAACCTGTTAACAAATAAGAGGAAATACTCAGGGTTTCTAAGGAGATGAAAATCATCACCAACTCACTAGCCCCGGATAAAAACATTCCCCCCAGGGTAGCGGTTAACAAAATCGCGATGAATTCTGCTAAAGCGGTGCCACTCTGCTCCACGTAGCGAATGGACATCAAAATAGTGACGGCGGCAGATAAGGCAATAATACCGCGAAAGACAATGCTGAGGTCGTCACTATTAAAGCCACCGCTAAAAGCAATGGGATTAGTAGCATCCCATTGCAAGCTCAGGGCGACAATCGCAGCGAGTAAACCTGCGATCGCTAGATACCCAATCCAGCGTGAAGATGTACGCCCCAAAATCAAATCAACAATCAAAACCCCCAAGAGGGTGAGAATGACAATACCCTCTGGTAAAATCGTTCCCGCATTTAGCTGGGATGCAAGATTAGCAAAATCCATGAGTTGTATAGGTTTTGGCGATTAGACATCAAGGCTAACTTTGTTCATTCTATCTATTGTTCTGAACCAAAGTTCCATAAACCTTTTTGTCCGATTCCATAGAGTAAATTATATTCATTTTCTCTACTGCCAATCCATTATTCAATATTTCACGCAAAAATAAGCAGTTCAGCGATATTTTGAACTGCTTTTTATTAAATAAGCAGTCCAGTATGCTACCGAAGCTGCTAAATATGGGATAATTTTTTTAGCTAAAGGCTTTTTATCTTGCTGCCTTGATGCATCGCCTCAAGTCTTAATATTGTCTTGAGTATCCGCTAGCATTTCTTCCCCAATTGCCACCGCCAGAGCGACTACCTTTGTCCTCCCGTGGTCTAGCTTTATTAACTTTCATTACACGCCCCATCCATTCAGCACCATCTAGAGCTTGAATAGCTGCATCTTCGGCGGCTGATGATTCCATTTCCACGAAACCAAAGCCCCGTGCGCGTCCAGTTTCCCGATCTGTGGGTAATTGAACTCGCGTAACAGTACCGTACTCCGAAAATACTTTGCTGAGGTCGTCTTGTGTGACGCTGTAGGATAGGTTACCTACGTAAATAGACATGAAACTCTCCCGAATCCATTGATGCAGAGATGCTTATCCGGAGAGCAACTTGCAATTATAAATAAAAACAAGATTTTGACCGCCGAATTGAACTTCTCCGATTTTATGCTAACACAACTTTTCTGCGATTTGGCAATATATCTTATCCATTTGTCATCATGTGTGCTAAAATACAAAATTTTTTATAATTTCGACTAATATAGCAATCCGCTTTGATTCGGTGAAATTATTTCCGTAGGGAGGGAACAGGAAAGAAGGAATCAAAGGCGTAGGTTGGGTTGAGGGACGAAACCCAACATTTTCGGCGCTTTGTTGGGTTTACACACGGTAAGCCCAACCTACATTTATCCTTAACTGAACCGTATTGCTCTTAGGTTTGGATTGCAAATTCCTCTGGCGCAATCCCCCAATTTACCCAGCAAATAGCTTGATGGGCTGATGTCATATCCGGTGGAACGCGCAAAGCGTGGATAAATCCGGTGCTGGGACAAGTCATTTTTAATAAGTAAATTGGCTCTGCATCCACATCAGCGTCAATTTTTAGTAGGGTATATTCTCTCCAGGTATCTAATTCAATGGCTTGTAATTCTTGGCAAATTCGAGCATAACCAATACCTTGAATTAACACTCGCCGCAGTTCGGCATTATCTTCTGTTAATAACCATTGCGATCGCCATTGTTGCGGGTGGAGTTTACCGTATTTTTCAGGTAAGGTGACACCGTGATAGGAGTAGAGGCTAAATCCATCAGCGTACTCGATTGCAGGTTCTCCTTCTGCGTGGAGGCGATTTTGATTATCTAAGCGAATATAAAGCGGGCGATCGCAGATAATTACAGCTTTATCAAAAGTAAAAATCCATCCGCACTCTTTAATTAAAGATTGATATATTAACAAGTCTGGAAAAATTTCCGAACACCATACACAAGTAATAATAAAATCCCGAAAGCTGTTAATTTTACACTCTTCTTCTGGCTGAAAACATAGCCCCAAAAAATTATTGATGTAAGAGGATAAACTGGCTTGGAGAGAAGATGATAGCCGAGTTCCGAGTTGCAGGTTTATTTGTTGCCAATCTTCACTTTGTAGTTTTTCATTCAGATATATTCTGCTGTAGTTTTCTAGTACAAAACTTAGCCTAAAACCTAAAATATCTGAAAAATTGTTATTCAATTTACCATACACTAGTTCATCGAATAGTTCTTCATCGATGTTGATATCCTGAAAAACTTGAGGATATATTGAATAACTCAGATTTTTGAAAAACAAAGTTTGTCTTCCCAATTGCTCTAGAGGCTTTTCTAGTAAATCCCGTTGCAGCTTTTTTAGTTTACTAATTGGTGAATTATTTAATTGGCTAACAACTTTGTTATTTAATTCCTGTTTTAAGTAATCAAGCTTATCAAAGATAGTATTTTTTAGAGCTAAATAAGGACTTTCATAAAAAATAATGTTAGGAGCATTCTTACCAATTGCTATGTAGGCTGCTTTTACTGCTTGTGCAGCTTTTTCACGATCGATTCGTTCATTTGAAAGTGCAATATTTCGCCACTTCTCCCGATAAACTGGAATTAAAGCTTCTTGTTCGGGGGTTAACTTGTCAATCTGCAACATAGCGCCAGGAAGAAGGCTCGTATTCTCTTTGGATTTTCACCATCCAATGACCTTGAGGAACTGCGATCGCCTTGTGTTCCTCATGACTTAGTAAAGCAGTCAGAGAATAAACACGTAGATAAAGAGTATCATTTTTCAAGAACAATTTAGCATCGCCTTCGATAATCCGGTGCTTATGCCCAGTTACCTCACCTTCTGCCAAAGTTAAATGAGGTATCTTTTCTCCCTCAACTTGTGGCACAGGTTGTAAAATGACATCACCTTGACGAATTGGTTGCATAGTCTCGGCTCCAAGATAGGTACAAAACCCACTTCGCTTTTGCTCTCAATTTTGATTTAATTTTGGCACAACCTTTTGCAGAATAGGGAATGAGAGATAAGGTAAGGGGACACAAAGGAAGCAGGAATCATGAAATCAACTCACCTTCATCACCTGCGATCCCTGATTTGCGCCGAAAACAAGAGCGATCGCTATATTACACTTTGGGGGTATTTTGAAAACTGTAGTCGCCAATTTTGCTCTTGATAAGTTAAAGATGGAAATAGCTGGAAATTCACAGCCAGCGTTTTCCTACCTTATTATCTGGAAAGGACTGTGCCCAAACTGTAGCGGATTTTTACCCTCATGGGCATTTTGTGTGAGGATAAACTCACATGCAAAAGCGCGACGTTTTATTGTCACATCTCGCCGAAATCATTTAAATTTTTCTGTTTAGCTGAACGGCTATTCTTTTTTTTTAAATTTCCATGTCAACTCTCGTCATCGTCGAATCTCCGACCAAAGCTCGTACCATTCGCAACTACCTACCATCAGGCTTTCGGGTGGAAGCGTCTATGGGTCATGTACGTGACTTACCCCAGTCAGCTAGCGAAATTCCCACCTCTGTCAAAGCAGAAAAATGGGCGCAGTTGGGGGTAAATGTAGACGCCGACTTTGAACCGGTGTATGTTGTCCCGAAAGACAAAAAGAAAGTTGTTACCCAACTCAAAGAGGCGCTGAAAGAGGCTGATGAGTTAATTCTAGCAACTGACGAAGACCGGGAAGGTGAGAGCATCAGTTGGCATTTATACCAGTTGCTCAAGCCCAAAGTACCGACTAAGCGGATGGTGTTTCATGAAATTACCCAAGACGCGATTAAAAAAGCGTTGAAAAACTGCCGAAATATCGATGAGCAGTTGGTTCGCGCCCAAGAAACCCGCCGAATTTTGGATCGCTTGGTAGGTTATACCCTGTCTCCCTTGCTGTGGAAAAAAATCGCCTGGGGATTATCGGCTGGGCGGGTACAATCTGTAGCGGTGAGGCTGTTGGTCACCAAGGAACGTCAACGCCGCGCTTTCCATGAGGGTACTTACTGGGATTTAAAGGCATACCTAGAGCAACAAAAATCGCCATTTACTGCCCAGTTGGTGAACTTAGGCGGCAAGAAAGTTGCTAATGGCAGCGATTTTGACCCAACTACCGGACAAATTGCGGCAGGGCGCAATGTGGTGTTGCTGAGTGAAGCCGATGCAGCTGCACTCAAAGAACGACTCGCAGATAAAACCTGGAATGTCAGCGAGGTCGAAGAACGTCCTGTGACCCGCAAACCCGCGCCACCGTTCACCACCTCGACATTACAACAGGAATCTAACCGGAAATTGCGTCTCTCAGCACGAGATACGATGCGGATTGCTCAAAATTTGTACGAGCAAGGCTACATCACCTACATGCGGACAGATTCGGTACATTTATCTGAGCAAGCGATCGCAGCTGCACGCAGTTGTGTAGAACAACGCTACGGTAAGGAATATCTCAGCCCCCAACCGCGCCAATACACCACCAAATCCAAAGGCGCACAAGAAGCCCACGAAGCCATTCGTCCAGCAGGTAGCACCTTCCGCACACCCCAAGAAACCGGTTTAGGCGGTCGGGAATTGGCTGTCTACGATTTAATTTGGAAGCGTACCGTCGCCTGTCAAATGGCTGACTCTCGCCAAACTCAAATCACCGTCCAGTTACAAGTTGAAGACGCTGGTTTCCGCGCTTCTGGAAAGCGGATTGACTTTCCCGGCTATTTACGCGCCTATGTTGAAGGTTCCGACGATCCCGAAGCGGCGTTAGAAGATCAGGAAGTAATTTTACCTAGTTTAAAAATAGGCGATCGCCCCAATTGTCAAGAACTCGAAGCAATTGGACACGAAACCCAACCCCCAGCTAGGTACAGCGAAGCTACTCTCGTTAAAACCTTAGAAAGTGAAGGAATTGGTCGTCCGAGTACCTACGCCAGTATTATTGGCACAATTATTGATAAAGGATATGCCCAATTAGTTAATAATGCGCTGATTCCCACTTTTACAGCCTTTGCGGTAACTGACCTGTTAGAGAAACACTTCCCGGATGTTGTCGATCCCAGCTTTACCTCGAAAATGGAGCAAACCCTCGATGACATCGCCACCGGGGAAGCGAAATGGCTACCTTACCTCAAAGAATTTTATTTGGGAGACAAAGGTTTAGAAACTCTAGTCAAGGAGCGAGAACCGCAAATTGATGAAAAGAACGCCAGGACGGTAGAACTAGAAAATTTACCAGCTAAAGTCCGCATTGGTAAATATGGCCCTTATATCGAAGTTGAGAACGGTGAAGGAGTGGTTACGGCTTCCATTCCCAAAGACCTCACCCCAGCAGACCTTGACCCCAAACAGGTAGAAGTGCTGCTGCGACAAAAAACCGTCGGGCCTGACCAACTCGGTCGCCATCCCGACACAGGCGAACCAATTTATGTGAAAATTGGCGCTTACGGCCCTTACGTCCAATTAGGCGACAAGACCGATGAAAATCCCAAACCTAAACAAGCTTCCTTACCCAAAGGTGTGACCCCAGAAACCGTCACCCTAGACATCGCTGTTGGGCTTTTAGCTTTACCCCGGACATTAGGCGTTCATCCGGAAACTGGCGGGAGAATTCAAGCGAGTTTAGGACGCTTCGGCCCTTACATTGTCCACGACCAAGGCAAAGAAGGCAAAGATTACCGTTCTCTGAAAGCTGCTGATAATGTCTTAACAGTTTCTTTAGAAAGGGCGTTAGAGTTGTTAGCGGAACCGAAAAAAGGCCGCAGTTCCACTACCAGCAAATCGAAAGCAGCTGTGCGCGAATTGGGTAACCATCCCGAAGATGAAACCCCAGTGAATATCTATGATGGCCCCTATGGCCCTTACATTAAGAACGGTAAAACAAATGTCAGCATTCCCGAAGGTGAATCTGTGGAAAGCATGACATTGGAGAAAGCTTTACAATTATTAGCAGGTAAAGCAGCATCAGCAAAATCAACGCGCAAATCAACTAAATCTACAACTTCTAAATCTAAGACAACTTCTAAGACAACTTCTAAGTCAACTTCTAAGACTGCTACCAAGACTGCTAGTAAAAAAAGTAGTGCGGAAGATTAGTAGTCCGTGACATTGGTTTTCCTCCATACCTAACCTAATCAGGATAAAAGTCCTGATTAGGAAATAATTTACCCAGGATGAAACAACTTTCTTAAGAGTCAATAGTCAATGGTCAATAGTCAACAGTCAATAGTCAATAGTCAACAGTCAACAGTTCAGAAATTGTCAAATTTTGACTAATAAAGGACATCAAGCAAAGCGATGGTTTCATAGCCGTATGATTATCAGAATGTGATACTCTAAGAAGTAAGGCAGATCACAAGACAACATTTGATAGAGTGGGTCACTCCCGACATTAAAGATTGCGATCGCGCCAATCACAAACCAGAGGTGCCTAAGTACGCCAGTTTCTGCGTAGCTGTGAATCAAAATTGAGGTAGTATCTCAGGAGCAGTCATTTCAATGGACTATATAGAAAAGGTACTGGAAAAGCTGAAAGAATTGGCGCGAAAGCTGATTGAAGCCCTACTCGGGCCAGAAGCAGAGCCGGAACCAGAACTTATACCGATTCCTGTAAATGAGCGTTCGCGTCGTCGTTAAGAGATAAAAAGTGCCGGATTTGACGTTGCAGCCTTTGAGTATTTTAGTGCTGCACGGGCCAAACTTAAATTTGCTAGGAAAGCGAGAACCGGGAATATACGGTTCATTGACACTGGCGGAAATTAACCACCTGCTAGCCGCAGAAGGACAAAAACTACAGGTGAGTGTTTTTCCTGTGCAGTCAAATCATGAAGGCGTTTTGGTTGATACTATTCATGAAGCCCCAGAAACATATCAGGGGATTTTAATTAACGCTGGGGCTTACACGCATACTAGTGTGGCTTTGCGAGATGCGATCGCGGGTGTTAATTTACCTACAGTAGAAGTACATTTAAGTAACATATACCGTCGGGAAGAATTTCGACATCATTCTTATATAGCACCGATAGCAATTGGGCAAATTAGTGGCTTTGGTGTCCAAAGTTACATATTAGGTTTACAAGCTTTAGTGCATCATTTGCGGAAAGATTAAAGTATGAATGACGGTTGACAGTTGACAGTTGACGGTTGACAGTTGACGGTTGACTATTGACTATTGACTATTGACTATTGACTATTGACTGTTGACTGTTGACCATTGACTATTGACCATTGACTATTGACTCTTAAAAGAAATTTTTATGCTTGGCTGAGAGATTTTTGCGTGAGAGACTAGCTTCAGAAGAATTATCTTTGATGTATGCGCTACTCTGTTGTTAGTCGATTTCGCGGGACTTTACTTGGGGCTTTAATTGGGCAAAAATTAGCATCGAGTCAGGATCGAACATCCTCCCACAGCTACGATCTAGATGAGATAGCAGTTATAGGTACTAAAAGTTTAATTAAACTAGGCAAATTAGATTTAGATGATTGGCAATATCTACAACAACCAGCATCTACTAATAATTACCCTTCTATGAAAGTGATACTGGCTACCTTACCAGTAGCACTTTTTTTTCATGAAAACCCGCAAAAATTGCGCCAAAACTTGCTGCATGTGTTACAAATCTGGGAAGATAACCCAATCATTCGCGATGGAACCTTAGCTGTAGGATATGCGATCGCGCAAATCCTCACAGAAAAGCTTCATCCCCCTAGCCTTATTCCCGAAATTATTGCCTTTATTGGGGAAACTTCAACATCTTTACCACAGCAATTAAGCAAAGTTCATACTTTGTTAGAACAAGGAGCAAGTTTACAACAGGTTCAAGCTGAGTTAAGTAAACAAGAAAAACTGACTCAAGGTATTGCTATGGCGTTTTACTGCTTTCTCAGTACCTTAGAAGACTACCGTTTAGCTGTTTTATTGGCTCATCAACAAAGTAATATTTGGCAACAAGACAATTGGCGTTTACACTTACATAATATAAGTGCAATTACTGGTGCTTTATCAGGGGCTTATAATAGCATTGCGGGTATTCCTTTAGGTTGGCAGATCTTATACTCGCAAGCTGATTTAGCAACATGGAGACTAAGCAATTTTGCTGAAATAGTGAAATTAGCTGATGCACTTGTGGCTGTTTGGTCAGGGTTGTATAATCATGCCTTGCATTCAGAGCAGTTAGGCATACAGGGAGATTTCTCAACTGAGGAAGAACTACCATTACCTTTATGGTCACCAATTTCCCAAAACATTGATGATAACCCTAATTTACAGAGTCAGCCATTATCTCCTCTCTGGGTTTTTGCCGCTCCGCGTGTCATTCGGTCGCGTTAATGCTATATATACTGAGCAATATTGTAGACGCGACACCAACATGCCATTTGCTTTCGCAATTGACAGATACAAAATTTAGTAGTTCTTTATACTACAATTTCCAAAGAAACTCTTAACCTGACTCTGTAGGTAGGTACTGTGGCTCACCAGCTACAAGCAAACCCCACCTCCGAAGTTCTGAGCGACTTGGGTTGCTCCTGCTTGGGCTTCCCTTAGGTTTGTCTTGTTTTGAGCTTATCAAAGTAAGCAACTATAGGCAGAGGGAATGAAATATCAGCGATTTTTTAACTCTTTGAACAAGCAATTAAATCTTTGGCGACAACAGTACAAGCATCGTCAAAAACAAGTGCTGCAAAACAGCCAAAACTGCTTAGACGACTGGCAAAAAACTTTGGTGAAGAATATCCAGATTTATGTATCAATACCTGGTAAAAATCGCCGAAAATCCGCAATAACACGTAAAATAATCGCCAAATCAGCGACATCTCCCAATCAATTAAATACAGTTGGGTTTAGCTGGGTACATGAAAATCGTTCGACAATGATTTTAGCGATCGCAGTTGTCTCGCTCACAGGTGTAATTGGGCATAAATTATATAATCAACCTAACTTAAAAAAAGGAAATACTGCACCAGAGACAATTAAAGCCCCATATACAGCCAAGATTGTAGATCCGGTAGAAACAGAAGCTCAACGCCAAGCGGCGCGCAAAAAATTCTGGCCTGTTTTAATGGTTGATAGCCAAATTAATGCCAAAATCGAGCAAAATTTGCAACAAATTCTAGATCGGGGTGATGAAATTCGGGCGACGGCGGGATCTTTTCCGTTCATGGAAAGTATAGATTTATCTGTTGCTAGCCAAAGTTATCTCCGCGCCTGCAATGAGTCAGAGTGGAAAAATATCTTACTCACCTTAGAAAAATCTCAAAAACAGACATTGGGATTATTACCACTCAACCAAAATAGTAGCTCTTTGACTACACCAGAACCGAGTAAGCCATTAAACTTACCAGGGAAATTATCTACCGCTACACCTAGTTCCAGCAAATTGAGATTAGCCCCATCCCCGCAACTGGAGAAAAAGCCAGTAAAAATTTCTCCTAATGCGGACTCATTTCAAGCAGTGACAGAATTAGAAATTTACCGCGTCACAAATTCCGAACAAAAATATGCTGCACTGATTGCTCAAATCTCCCAAATCAGGAAACAATACCAATTAGCTAAAGCTAAATTAGCCATGTTAGCAGTTGGTAGTTCATTAGCGATATATAAAGAACATATTTTTTTAGAGTTATCAGATCAAGATTGGGCAAAAACCAGAAAATTAATCCGCGATATTTCTCAACGCATTATCGCTCAAGGTATCCCCTATGGATTACCAGAGAATGCTTTAAAGAATACGGTGAATTTACAAGTTGACACATTAGAACCATCAGCCGCTCAACCTTTGGTTAGCAAATTGTTGTTAACTGTGCTGGAACCAAATTTGAAGAAAGATGAAGATAAAACCCGAGAACAAGCACAAAAAGCAGCTAATGCGATTAAAGACATCATGGTTGAGGTGAAACAGGATGATACGATTGTCAAGAAAGGAGATACAATCAGCCTGCGGCATATCCAAATTTTAGAACATTATCAATTAATTGAGCGCCAGACTAACTGGGCTGAGTTGATTAAATTAACAGGGATTGTTACCACAGGAATTGGTATTTTTGTCGGTATAGAGCGACGACTGGGGAGTAAATTACGCCAACGCGATCGCATTTTAGTCTTGCTGCTAACCCTGAGTATACCGGGAACGATCGCGATCGCTACTCCGAAGCTGATCGGTTTTGGGATGTCAAATACTACCTGGAGTGCAGTAGGCTTACTAATAGGCAGCTTTTATGGCCCGGCTTTAGGCGTCACAGTTGTCGGGTTAACCTTACTAGTGCTACCAGTGAGCCTGGAAATTAGTAAAATTGCCCTGGTAGCTGGTGCAGCTGGGGGAATTGTTGGTAGCTTAATGGCTAAAAAACTGCGATCGCGTGAAGAATTAGCTTTATTAAGTTTAGCGATCGCTTCCACCCAAGGCGGTATTTACTTAATTTTAAGACTGTTGTTGCACAATCAACTTTCTTGGTATTTCATCCTGCAAAGTTCCGGCTTATTTGCTTTATGGGGCTTGGGGTGGAGTATTGTAGCTTTAGGCTTGAGTCCTTATTTAGAAAAAATCTTTGATTTAGTTACCCCGATTCGATTAGCCGAATTAGCCAATCCCAATCGTCCCTTATTAAAGAAACTAGCCACAGAAGCACCGGGAACCTTTCAACATACCCTATTTGTCGCTACCTTAGCGGAAACTGCGGCTAAACACCTGAAATGCGATGTGGAACTAGTCAGAGCTGGTACGCTTTACCACGATGTCGGTAAAATGCACGACCCCCTTGGTTTTATTGAGAACCAAATGGGCGGGCCGAATAAGCATGAAACAGAAATTAAAGACCCCTGGAAGAGTGCAGAGATTATCAAAAAGCATGTCAGCGAAGGGTTAGCAATGGCGCAGCAACATCTTTTACCTACGGCAATTCAAGCATTTATCCCCGAACACCAGGGAACAATGCTGATTGCTTATTTCCATCACCAAGCCCAGCAAATGGCTAAGGAAGACCCAAGTATAAAAGTAAACGACGATGATTTTCGCTACGACGGCCCCATTCCCCAATCGCGGGAGACAGCAATTGTCATGTTAGCAGATTCTTGTGAAGCCGCATTGCGATCGCTCAAAGATGCATCTCCAGAACAAGCCTTAAATATGTTAAATAATATCTTGCGGGCAAGATGGCAAGACAATCAACTAGTAGATTCGGGACTGACAAAAGAAGAAGTTAGCCAAATTGCAGAAATATTTGTAGAAGTTTGGCAACAATTCCATCACAAACGCATCGCTTATCCTAAATTTAAGTCAGGTAAGTCATAGAAAAAGGTAGATTGGGCAATCTAGACTCTGGACTTTTGATAACCTAAGTGCAAAATAATGATGAATGACCTAATTTTCAACTTACGCCCTACCATCGAGCTAACTGATGAGCAGTTCTTGCAAATCTGTCAAAATAATCGAGATTTGCGTATTGAACGTACAGCTGAGGGAGAATTAATTATTATCCCACCAACAGGATGGGAAAGCGGAAATCGTAATTCAAAATTAACAGCCCGGTTAGAGTTTTGGGCTGATGCTGATGGTACAGGGCTAACTTTTGACTCTTCCACAGGTTTCAAACTCCCCAATGGTGCAAATCGTTCCCCTGACGCTTCTTGGGTGAGTCGGGAGCGATTAATAGCCCTGAACCCCGATCCAGCTAAATTTTTACCAATGGCTCCGGATTTTGTGGCAGAATTACGGTCAGCTACCGATAGCCTAGAGACACTGCGGCGGAAAATGCAGGAATATATTGACAACGGCGTGCGTTTAGGTTGGCTGATAGATCCGCAGAATCAATGTGTAGAAATTTACCGCCCTGGACAGGAAGTGGAGATTTTGCGAGCGCCTACCAGTTTATCAGGTGAAGATGTCTTACCTGGATTTGTGCTGTATTTAGCCAACATTTTGAGCTAGCAATCTGAATATGACAACGATGGGAACACTGGTATTACTGTTCGGCAAAGGGTGTGAGCCGCCCAAAGCGACCAGATGCATAAGCAGTCATAAACCCGTTTAGTTCTGATGGATTGCTGGCAATAAACGGGCCGCGCTGGACGCGCGATTGGCGTAGCGGCTCGCCTGCAAACAATATGAAGCGCCCACCCTCTGCTCCAGCAATGATACGTAGAGTTGTGCCTCCCGCTTTGGTACGGATGATATCGTTAGTACGTGCAATTGCTCCGTTTATATCCGCTTCGCCAGCAAGCATAATGATAAAAGCATTTTCATTTTTATCAAGAGTCTGGCTAAAGGTGCTATCAGGCGCAAGGGTGACATCGATCAATCGCACTGGTGTTGGGACAGTTAATGGCGATGTCAGTCCGTTGGACGCACCCAAGACAGCGCGAATCGTTGTACCATCTTTGCTCAGTGTTGGCACATTCTCTGCTGTAATATGCCGCGCATCTGGTGTCATCAGGCGGTCTTTTTGAGGGAGATCGATCCAGATTTGAAACCCCCGTGCGATCGCGCCCAAGCTTTCAGGCTGTTCTTCATGCAACACCCCAGATCCCGCAGTTGTCCAATGCAGCGATCCTGGTGCGATCCGATTGCGATGGCCAATCGAGTCCTGATTAATAAAACCAATCGCACTTTCCGGTAGGATATAGGTTGCTACCGAAAAACCTGCATGTGGATGTGGCGGAAAGGTAGGGCCGGTCATATCGTAGAGCGAGACGATGATGAAAGGGTCAATATCCTTACCAAGCTGGACTTCGCTAACATCGTGGGTAATCAAACCCGCTCCCAGGCGATTGGTATGAGCCTGGGTAATGCTGTGAATGCTGCGATCGCTCATGATGGTTTCTCCATCGAGAATAATAAATGCTAGACCAAATGTAGCAAAATTGACAAGCAACCTGCCAAAAAGTACAAATCTTTTCCCTAAAGCATCTTACTTGGATTTATGTTGGATTTAGCCAACATTTGAGCAACGTTAAATATAGGAATCCGATTTGGTGAAAAATATCCGTATTCGTAGGGTGGGCATAGCCCTAACTACAAATGGTTATTTAATTTTGGCACCTGCATAAGTCCTGTATTTCTCAAGGCTAGAATTTTTTGATATTTAGCCTATTTGCAAATGCTGACTCAGTTACAAAATTAGCGTATATAATTATTGATTAAAGAATAAAAACACAGTTTGACCTAAACCGACAATCACGCCTAAAACACCACCTAAAGTCACAATTGCTTGTAATTCATTTTTGACAATTCCTTCAATTGCTGCTTCTAAATCAGCAGGAGAAGTTGATTTGACTCTATCTACAATTACCTGATCTATAGACAAAATCGGAATTATCTGAGAAACAATTGCTTCTAAATCTTTCTCTAAATATCGCTCTAAAACTAAAGCTAATTCTTGACTGACAACTTCTAAAGAACTGCTAACTACAGGCGAAGTACTCAGACGATTGAGTAACACAGAAGCAATATTTTCCCAGTCCACCGAATCAGATAATCCTTGTAACAAATCGCTACCACTTGTTTGCAGATAATGGCGGACGCTTTCTCTGGTGGTTTTGCGCAGTTGTCTGACTGTACCTACAGGTAAATTTTGCAATGATAAATTTTGCAATAATTTTTTGATGCGATCGCGCATTCGCAATTCTTTAATTAATTCCTCTAAGCGCTCATTGGTTGCTTCTTTTTCATCCAAGCAAAAAGCTCTCAATCTAGCCAGAGTATTGCGTAAACCGAATAAATTCGCCACTACCCAATAAGTACCGCTAGTCTTTTCGCGAAAGCTTTCATCAATAGTTTGAATTGTGCGATCGGTTAAAAAGTCAATGATAGTTTGTCTGAGGACATCTGGCGGTAAAACTACTTCTAATAGCCAATCCGCCAACCTTGTAGACTGTTCTTCACTCAGTTGAAATTCTAACAGTACTTGGTCAAAAATTTGATTTAGCTGTACTTCTAAAAAGTCTTCCCGCCTTGCTAAAACCTTGAGGAGTCGTGGTAAAGATTCTCCCAATAAATCACGGAGAATATTACCAACAATTTTGGCGCTTTTGTAATTTTTTTCCTCAGAATTAACTTGGTCGAGAGCTAGTTTTAACAACCATAAAATTGCCCCTTGTACCCGTTCTGTTTGCAACAGACGGCGTGCCAGATTTTGCAATTCTACTGGGGTTAAAAGTGACCCCATGATGGTATTAGAAATTTTCAGCGCCAAACGTTCCTGATTGCGGGGAATCAAACCAGGGGTAAAGGGCACTCTTTGCTTACCGATATAAAATGCTCGGTAAGGACGAAATAGCATTTTGATGGCTATATCATTTGTGAAATAGCCAATAATACCACCTACCACCGGGGGTGATAGATAAAGCAATAGATGAGACCAATCCACAGAGTTTTGGAATTACCAATTTTGGATTTTATTTACTGACTACCAGCACTCCCATCATACCGTTCGCGATGGGGTAGTGTGTGGCGGAAGCAAAACCAACTTCATAAGCTAATTCTACCTGCTCTTTGCCCATCGGGAAGCGGTCTAAGCTGGGGCTGATGTAGGCATATTCTTCTTTGACGCCCAACTGGGTTGCAATTGGTACCACAACATTATCTAAATACCACTGTTGAAACGATCGCAATTGCTGATTTTCTGGGCGATGGAAATCTAAAATCGCAGCTTTCGCACTCGGTTTGAGAACTCGGTACAATTCTTGGAGACTGCGGGGAATATCCTTAACATTTCTTAAACCATACCCCATTGTCGCCCCATTAAATTGGTTGCTGTCAAAGGGTAAATCCAGAACATCGGCTTCAACCCAAGTAATCGTTGATTGATAAGGATAGTTTCCCTGGGAACGTTCTTGAGCCATTTTCAGGAGGTTAGCGGAGAAATCTACGCCATATACATGTCCTGTCGCGCCTACACGCCTAGCTAAACCTAAGGTAATATCCCCACTCCCACAGCACAAATCGAGGAAAGTATCGCCAGGCTGAGGGTGACTCCATTTGATTGCCATTTCTTTCCAAATTCGGTGCTGTCCCAAACTCAACCAATCATTCAACTGGTCGTAAACAGGAGCAATACGATCAAAAATAGCGCGAATTTCGTGAGTCATGAGTCAAAAATCAACAATCAACAGGAGCCAGTGCGTTTATCCGGTTTTCCGACTGGCAAACGCCCACAGACGCATGAAGCGCCGCCTTCCGTAGCGTAGCATTTACCGTTCCCCTGTCATACCAATTTAAATAATCTTGGCGGCACATCAAGATATTCTAGAGGGCATGGCAATGCCATGCCCCTACTATCCGTCGCATTCTTTTTTCAAATTGGTCTAAGCGTAACTCGCCCCTACTAATTTTTGATTAAGCGCAGTGATTGCTAGTAAGAGCGATCGCAACTAATTGGCCTGATAAATGAATTAGCTTGAGTTCATCATCGCGCAAAGTATGTGGTTGTTTCCACTGGAGAGACAACAAGCCCATCACTTTGTTACGGTAACTAATGGGTATAACTAAGTGTGCTTGAATACCAGATTTTTGGTAATGGTCTACACCAGATAATTTCGGATCTTTCAGTACATTTAAGCATAATTGTACTTTTCCTGTAGCGATCGCCTCGCTCACCAGAGAATCTACGGCTAACCAGTTTTCTACAGTACTACCGTTACCGTAATCTCCCTGAATCGCACTGAGATTATTACCCTCCACTAGTTGCAGAATACAAGCATCAGCGCCAAAACTTTTACTAAAAGCTGTAGCAATTGGTTTGAGAGTTTCTTCTAAACTATTAGCTGCTTGG
The DNA here is from genome assembly GCF_963889195.1 of Calothrix sp. FACHB-168. Classification (NCBI taxonomy): domain Bacteria; kingdom Bacillati; phylum Cyanobacteriota; class Cyanophyceae; order Nostocales; family Calotrichaceae; genus Calothrix; species Calothrix sp. FACHB-168. The sequence continues at coordinate 10,683 of NZ_CAWPNJ010000042.1, read as the reverse complement.
GTTACCTCTACCAACACCGTCAGCAGCGCCATTTGGGCATTAGCACAGCGTAGCTCTTCTGTACGTTGCTTGAGTAAATCGTAGGTTTCCGCCGCCCTTTGGACTACAGCCTTGAGTTCTCCAGGGTCCCAAGGTTTAGTAATATACTTGTAAACTTGCCCAGCGTTAATTGCTTCGACCAAATCTTCAATATCTGTAAAGCCAGTCAAGATGATTCTGACTGTATCGGGAAACTGAGGTACTGTCTTGCTGAGAAATTCCGTACCTTTCATTTCCGGCATTCGTTGATCGGAGATGATCACCGCTACTTCGCCTTCAGCAGCCAACATTTGCAAGGCATTCATACCGCTATCCGCTTTCAGAACTTGAAAATCGCGGCGAAAGGTACGATAGAGCAAATCTAGATTATCTGGTTCATCATCAACCACCAGAATTTTCAGTTTTTTCGGTCTTTCTAAAGTTCTTAATTGACGACGTTCTGTATTAAATTCCAGACCTGCATTATCCATAAATACCTTAAATGCCTTTAAATATTTACTATCTTGTTATATTCCATACCAAGTTTATTCGATAAATAAATAACCAGCCTTGCGCAAATTTGCGGATGTAGATTAATAATGGGGAACAGGGCATTGGGCATTGGGCATTGGGCATTGGGCATTGGGCATTGGGCAACCGTCAGTAGGGGCGGGTTGATTGAGAATTATCGTTGATCGGTGAGGATATTTGTGAACCCGCCCGTACAACAGTCAACAGTCAACAGTCAACCGTCAACAGTCAACAGTCAACAGTCAACCGTCATCGGGGTTTACTGGCTGTTTTCCGATAAAATAAAACTTGCCTATTAGGTATTAATTTTTGACGTATGACTGACCTACCACCCAACCTCCAAAATTCTGACAACGCTGATTCAGATATCGCCCAAGAGTTGCTGCGGAAGTTACGGCAAAAGCAAGGTAACTGGGTGGAATGGGGTCAAGCGATCGCTCATTTACAAAAAACTGGTTATAATCCTCAAGATATTTTTGAAGCTACTGGATTTGAGCCGATTCAACAAAATCAGGTGGTTGTTGGTTCTCAAGTTTACAGTTCTTTAGAAACAGGTGGCGCGTCAGAGGCGACGCGATCGCATTACGCTACACGCGGCAGTGATATTTTATATGAGTTACGCTTGCTCACCCACGAAGAACGAGCGGCGGCGGCGGATTTGACTTTTCAGCACAAACTAGACATGGATGAGGCGCGAGAAATCGCCAAAGCGATTAAAGAGTATTCCCGGTTCCGGACTTTGCCGGAAGGATTTTCTGACCATCCGGGAGATGCTGTAGCATATCATGCATGGAAACTCGCCAAGCAAAACTCAGATTTACAAGAGCGATCGCGCTTAATTGCTAAAGGGTTACGCTTCGCCCATACGCAAACAGCCAGGAAACAAATAGAACAATTACTGACAGATTTTTCAGTCGCGCCAAAACGCCCAGCACCACTCTTACCCTTTTACCGCCTGGAATCGGAAGACGAATTACCCCGGATTGTTCCCGTAGCTGGGGAGTTACCATTAACACCAGATGCTTTAAAAGCTGTGCCTTTCGTCAGCGAAATTGAACCATTCCGTATGGTTAAATTTACAGGGGAGCAAGCTTGGGTACCATTACCAGGTTGGCAAGTGCTTTTAAGTGCAGAAGATCCAGTAGTAATTGTCGCGAATAGCGATCGCCTACCCAACCAAACCCAACAGACTAAATTAGAAAAATTTTTGGTAATTGTAGATCGCGCCCAACGTCAATGGGATGCTTCTAGCTACTTTATTGTCGATAACTCTGGCGAACTTGATATTCAATGGTTTGACACTGCTGCTGAAATCCCCTTACTAGGCAAAGTAATTATCATCTTGCGTCCTAAGAAAATCCTGGATGAAGAATTTACCAAAGATTCTTGGCAAATTGACGAATAAAGAATTAATTTACCGGAATAATGCTTTAATTTGCTAGTTTCACTATATCTCTATAACTGTATTGAGTCATAGAGATAGCAACAGTTACCCCCGATTTTATTAGTGGGGTAATTTTTTGCGGCGCATCAATTAAAGTGCAGTTTAGGTATTACAGCAAGATATTAAGATATTAAAATATCAAAATAATGATAAAAATTATATTTTTGGCATTAAAATCGCGTAATTAACAGAAATTATGACAATGAAGTTCTTAATTGGGTAAATCCAACAGATTTAATTTTCCTGATGATCTATTCGCATAATTGACAACGGACTTGGTATAGATGAAAAAGTAAAATCTCGCCTGTTCGATCCATTTTTTACCACCAAAGTTGTTGGTAAAGGTACCGGGTTAGGACTTTCTATTAGCTATCAGATTGTCACAGATAAACATCATGGCAAAATCTACTGTCAATCTGAAGTTGGTACGGGTACGGAATTTGTCGTTGAATTACCAATTCATCAAGAGACAGCTAAAAAAGCGCTAGTGAAAGCTAAAGCAGCAGAATAGTAATTCATCACGGATAGATTTAATGGCGATCGCTCTTTTTTGGTTGTGGATGAAAGCGCGATCGCTGTCGAACTCACGTTAAAATTAAATCAATCTTGCTTTTGCTCGCAGCAGATATTAATTATGAAATGGGAAGAAGTTTGTGTCAATAAAAATTTACAGGATTTACCCTTCAAAATCGAATTAAATAAATGGGGTCAAATTGTTATGAGTCCCGTAAAAATCAAACATTCTTTTTACCAAGGGAGAATCCAACGTTTATTAGAATCTTTAGTAGATACAGGAGAAGTGATGCCAGAATGTGCTATAGACACATCAGATGGGGTGAAAGTTGCTGACGTTGTTTGGTGTTCTGAGGAACGATTTACTCAAATTGAAGATGAAGTGTCAGCCTCAATTGCACCAGAAATTTGTATAGAAGTTAAATCAAGTGGTAACAGTTTGGAAGAAATGGAATTTAAACAAAAATTATATTTAGAAGCTAAAGCTATAGAAGTATGGATATGTAATGAACAAGGTGAAATGAAATTCTATAATGAACAAGGTGAATTAGAACAATCTTTATTAGTCCCAACGTTTCCTAAGCAAATTAAACGCTAATTAATTCAAAAGTCATCATCATGGGTAAAAATTACCTTGATAAGAAGAAATTATATTCTCATTACTTAATGATTTGCGATCGCACAGTAACTACATCAGCTTTTATACCTCTAGATCGAATATCGTCAAAAGTCCAAGTCAGCCTTTGACTTTGGACTTTGGACTTTGGACTTTTGACAACCTAAATGCGTAACAGCCGATTTATACCATATTATCACTAAGGATAGGTGTAACCATTAATCTGAACGCCACCATAAGGCCCTGGTGTTGGGCGAGGTAGAGAAATTCGCGACTGGGGTAATTGAGTAGGTTGTTGTACGCCATAGTTACCATACATTATGGGATTTGCAGTATTGACAACACCTGGTATAGAACTTGGCGGAGAATAGGGCGAAATATTGTTGCTTGCAGCAGAGGTAACAGCTGGTGTTACTGCTGTAGTTGTTGGCGTTCCATTGATTAATCGCTGACTATTATTAAAGTTGGCATAAGAATTTTGGCTGAGGTTGGTTGCAGTTGGTTGATTATAAATTGTTCCCGGATTTAAGTTATTGTTATTGGGTAAAGTTTGAATAGGTAAGCTATTAGGTGATGGTAACTGGGCTTCGTTATTTACTGCATTGTATGCCGCATTACCCATAATATTTGTCTGGTTAGTTGAATTTTGATTTGTTAATTTTACACCAGCTTCTAAATTACTCCCCATAATATTTACAGTTTGAGAAACTGGAAAATTAGAATTATTTTGATACTGTGATTTATTAATAGCATCTGCTAATGGGCTGATATTTACAGAATCGCGATTAATTTTAGCTTGGTTTGCTAATGCTAATCCTGAGCTATTAGCTGATGTATTTGTGTCAATTTCTTTTGCAGAATTAGTGAAAGATTTAGCGCCTGATAATGGACTATGACTATAACCAGAGCGCAATAAATTATCTGCTTGGACAACAAAGGGGTTATTTTCTGTCAAAGTTGATTTGGTATCAAAAATTTCCCTGTTAGCATCAGATTGAGAAACATTGCTAACAGCAGGTTTTTTACCAATAACATCATCAAATAAGTTTTGGTTGTTTTGATTGTTGCGATTCTCTTCCGGGAGAATTAATGGTGCTACTACAGTGACTCGTCCTAAGTCTTGAGTCAAGGCGGGAAAATTATCAACATCAGCGATCGCAGCTCTATCTTCAGTTGAAAGTGAAGATTCACCTACCTTGGAGACATCAACAGCAGGATTTGGCTTTTGTGTCAATATCTCTGGATCGGAGAGATATTCCCAACCAACCAACCCAAATACAGATAACAAAATTGCTGTTACCCAAAAACTCGGCCTTCCTAAATTCAAGAGTCTGGCTTTCAGGTAACGTAAGTATGCAGGGGGATAATGTTGATTTGACATAAGTTTAGCTATGGAGAATTTACTGAGAGGCGGTAATAATTTAGGTAATTTCCGATAATAGATATTGCTTAAGCGTGAATTGTGAGAAAAGATAGCAAATAAATTTTCTGTTTGATTTCATCCTAACTGCTCAATCTTCATGAGTCATGGGCGATAAATAATTATTTGTAAAAAATTTACTTTTCCCGATTTAGTTTATTCAATAAGGTTTTCCTGATGGAATGAGATAGCTGTTTATCCGCGATGGTTACTTTAGATATGATCAGAAATTAAAACCTGGTCTAAGTTTATGGTTGTAGCTATTTTCTAGTTACTCAAATGTGCGTTGCTCTGTTCGATATGACGATAAAGGCATTGCCAGCCTTGTTCTCGCATTGCATAGTACTATTTACCAGGAGACTCCGGCAATGATGAAAGCTGAAGATATCATGACCAAAAATGTAGTCACCATCCGTGGTTCAGCAACAGTTGCTGAAGCGGTGGGACTAATGAAGGAGAAAGGATTGCGTGCTTTGGTTGTGGATCGTCGTCACGAGCATGATGCCTATGGCATAGTCACAGAAACAGATATTGTCTATAAAGTAACAGCTTACGGTAAAGACCCCAAGCAAATACGGATTTACGAAATCATGAGCAAGCCTTGCATTGTCGTTAATCCTGAGTTGGGTGTGGAATATGTAGCGCGGTTATTTGCTAATACTGGTATTCGTAGGGCACCTGTGATTAAAGGTAAGCTGTTAGGGATTGTTTCTATTACCGATATTTTGACAAAAAGTGACTTTGTTGAAGCTCCTACAAGCCTAGTGCTAGAAGAAAGAATTCAAAAAGCGATCGCATCAGCTCGTGCTATTTGTACCAAACAAGGAGCCTATTCCAAAGCCTGCGCCTCCGCTTGGGATGAAGTAGAAGAACTCCAAGCAGAAGCAGCCCATCAAAAAGCCGAAAGTATGGAATCAGCCAAGCTTTCCTTTCAAAAATACTGTAAAGACAACCCAGCAGCCCCGGAATGTCGGCAATATAGTTAGGAGCTAGAGGCTAGGGAGCATATTGATTGTAGAGACGCGATTAATCGCGTCTCTGCCCAATGCCCAATGCCCAATGCCCAATGCCCAATGCCCAATGCCCAATGCCCAATGCCCAATTTACCTCTGCGCAACTCGGAATAATAAAAATAGCCCTGTACCCAAACCGAGAAAGTTGGGTAGCCAAGCGCCCATAAAGGGTGAGAGAATATTGGCTTGGGCTAAGGCTCCAGTGATAAAGCTGAGGAAGTAGTAAGAGAAAATGACAATGACGCTGATACCAAAGCTGGTACCGCGTCCAGTACGCTGGGGTATGGTTCCCATTGCTGCGCCAACTAAGCCAAAAACTACACAGACAAAGGGTAAGGCGATTTTTTGTTGAATTCGGACTTCGAGTTTACGGATTTTTTGGCGATCGCCTCCTAGTCGTTCTACAGCTAGTTGTTCTATGGCTTCGGAAATGTTCATCTCGCCGTAGTCGCGGCTTTTTTCTGCCAAACTGAGTGCTGTACGGGGAAGGCGTAGTTGTTGGTGTTCAAATCGCAGAATATTGCGATAAGAGCGATCGGGAGCAACTAAATAGATAGTACCGTTATAAAAATCCCAAACGTTTTGTGATGCGTTCCATTGCCCTGATTCTGCTACAACAATTTGATTGAGGTTTTGTTCAGAGCGATCGATAATTGTCAAACCTGTCATACGCTTACCATCAAATTGGTCAGCGTAAAACAGGCGTGTCAATATTCTATTGGTCGTTCCATCTTTTGCTTTAATATCTCGATATTCTGGGTAGAAAATATTTTGTTGTTTTAAAATTGGCTTGTCTGACTTTAAGGCGTTGTTTAAAGTTGTATTTGCTTGATAACTTGCTGCTGGTGCTATGTGTTCGTTGAATACAAATGTTAACCCGGTAACGACTAAACTTAACATCACAGCAGTCATTACCATGCGATAAACACTTACCCCACAACCTCTAAGGGCGATCAGTTCACTTTCGCTAGAAAGACGACTGTAAGTCATCAAGGTAGCTAATAAAGTGGACATGGGAAAGGCTAAAACAATGAAAGTTGGAAGTTTTAAAACAAAAACTTGCAATGCAATATCTATGGGTAGCCCAGATTCTACGATTTTTCTGACTAAATCAAATACAGCATCAATTGTTACCCCAATTGATGAAAAAGCTCCCACCCCAAATAAAAACGGTGGTAGCAATTCGCTGGTGAGATAGCGATCCATGATCGTAAAAGGCATCAGCGAATTGATGGTGTAAAAAGATGTGAGCTTTTTTGAAATCATACGCCAGTTTATACATTAAATATTTAGAACCCAGACACAGCCAAAGATTTATATTAAATACAAGGCGTGAAACCAAAATCCCAGGCGCTGAAAAAAAATTAACCTTCTGGATTAAACGTAAGCATAAAAACTCAACAATTTCCAGGAATATGCCTAATTAATTAATTTTTAATTCATTTAATTAATACAGTTTCAAACTTGGAAATTATCGCCTAAATAATATTGGCGCACGAGTGGGTTATTATAAAGTTCGTTGGCATTACCAAAAGCAAGAATTTGCCCTTCACGCATGATATAAGCGCGATCGGTAATTGCCAAAGTTTCACGCACATTGTGATCTGTTATTAAGATACCCATACCGCGATCGCGAAGTCGCGCTACAATTTGTTGAATTTCCGAAACTGCGATCGGATCGACGCCAGCAAATGGTTCATCCAACAGCAAAAATTTTGGCCCTTCCCTACCAGAGGCTAAAGCTCTAGCTAATTCTGTACGGCGACGTTCGCCACCAGACAGTTGAACTCCTTTACTGTTAGCTACCTTTTCCAAACGAAACTCCCGCAGTAAATTGTTGATTCGCCCTGACCATTCCCAATGTGGTACATTGGTTTGCTCTAGTACTAACAATATGTTATCGCGGACTGAAAGCTGGCGAAATACGCTTGCTTCCTGCGCCAGATAGCCAATGCCTAACCTAGCTCGCTTATGCATTGGCATTGCCGTAATATCGACATTATCTAGCCATACTTTGCCCTGATTCGGTTTTTCTAAACCTGTGGCAATATAAAAAGTTGTCGTTTTACCTGCGCCATTCGGCCCTAATAAACCAACAACTTCTCCTTGAGCTACAGAAAGGTTAACGCGATTGACAATCTGTCGTTTACCGTAAGATTTGTGGATATTCTCCAAAATAATTTTCACATTTAGATGCCCTTTGTCTGTAAATCCTAATTAGAACGTTTGAGATCTGGTGTTTTGGGAGCAGGTCTAGCAGATTGTCCCCCTACTTCCGAGTCCTGTACCATATAAATAGACTCGACTTGACGGTTAGATTGAGGCAAAGCCACAAATCGTCCTTCATCAATCAGATAAGTTACTCTCTCCGCCCGAATACTATTGCCACCCTGTTGTAAAATATAGACATTACCACTGAAATCAATCCGGCGTTCCTTGCTGAAATATTGCGCTTGTGTGGCTGTGGCTTGAATTTGTCGCGCCGGATATAACATTTGCACATTCCCGCGAGCAGTTACCACTTGGCTTTTGGCATCATATTCTTGAACATCAGAACGAATTGTTAAAGGGCGATTTCCCTCAGCCGTTTGTGCAGTCACGGTTTGCATTTGGGGAGGAATCACCATTGCACCCAAAAGTGTAGCGGGTAAAACTAAGCTTAAAGCCAAGCGACGGATTGGTGCTCTAGGTAATTGATAGAAGGGCAGCATAACAATTTACAATTTAGAATTTCAACTTGTATTTATAATTATCTCAACAACTTCATCCAAAGGGAAAAAATCCCATCGGGACTAATTTCAGATAAATACTCAGTTGATAGACGCTGACTCTGACTTTAAGGTTTCGCGTAAGTTCGGATTGGGGACTAGCCGGAAAATGGGCATTGGGCATTGGGCATTGGGCATTGGTAAGATAGATTTTTATATTTGGTTGTGGATATTTTCCAATGAGGGGCTAACTTGAAAATCAGAGCTAGGAGCTAGGGCATGTTTGCAAACCCCTCAAGCTTTCAGGCTTGAGGCTGAGGCTATATTCACAAATTATATAAGCTCAAAAGCCTCACCTCTCGTGGTCTGTGCAGAGGGACTTGGTAGAGTTAGCTGCATTCTTTTAGGGTGACGGCGACTTTGAAAACACGCCCATGCCCCATGCCCCATGCCCCATGCCCTAATCCCTAGTCCCTGTCACCATGACTTGCGATCGCTCGTCGCGCCATAATTGATATAACCGATTTGCTGGCATGGTCAAATATAATATATCTCCTGGACTCAGTTGAGTATCTAATAATTCCCAACCATGCAGGGTTTTGTGTGTGGTTTCCACATACAAGGGGACAAAGTCTGCTGACATAGCAACATCTTTGACGATTTCGCCGCAAAAAGGATGTACTTGGGTAATCATGGTTGCAAAGGCTACCCAAAGACTATCTGCGGTGATGCCATTACCCAGGATGCGTCCGCCTAGGGCGGCGGCGGCGAAAGCTGGGGCGGCTAATTCTGCGGGGCTGAGTACGGCGTCGAAATCAAATACTTGTTGTGCCATACCTGCAAAATCAGGATCGGCATAATGGACAATTACGGGAATGCTAGGCGATAATCCCTTGGCTTTCAGGGCAATTTCTAAGTTAATCGCATCGTTACTAGTCACAGCTAGTACTGCGGCAGCATTATTAATATTACTCGCTTCGAGAATGGCGCGGAAACTCGCGTCACCTTGAATTACAGGTATACCCAGTCCGCGAGCAGTGTTGACAAATCTATTGTTACTATCTGTCTCAATTACTACCACCTCATGTCCGCTAGCATGGAGTTCTTGGACAATTCTCACGCCAATGCCGCTTAAACCGCAAACTATATAATGATGACGCTGGGGTATTCGGGCTGCATCCCAAAATTGTTTGAAGCGATTTCCCAGGACAAAATCGGTAAGCATGGCGTACCAGATACCAATCACCCCTGCACCAACTAGCATCATGACGACGGTGAAAAGTTTGATACTGTTGGGAGCAAATTCGATTACTTTATCATTGCCACCGGCTCCGGTAATCATACCAACAGCAAAGTATAAAGCATCAACAAAGGAGATATTTAAACTAGCAGAAACATAGGTAAGTGAGGCGAGTAAAATAACTACTAATAGCACCGCCGCCATCACTAATACTGATTGGGCGTGTTTTTGAAATTGCTTCAAGCTAGTACAAACTTTTAGCAATTTTCTTACCCATGATTTGCGAGTAGAACGCACGCGGGGTTGGATACCAACAATAATGCGATCGCCTACTTTTAATTTTTGTTCTGACAGTAAGGCAGATACCAAATTCATTTTACCTTTAACAGGTAAATAATAAATCAGCATCCGCGATCGCTCTTCCCATAATTCGCTGAGTTTATGTCCCAGCCAAGGATGGTTTTCATCTATATATTCTTCTTGAATCGGCCAAGTTTGTTGAAATAACTTAATTTGACCGATTGCTTGATTACCTAATGCAGCAAAGGTAAACACAGGTGCAGCTAAACCCACTACACTCATACTCAAGTGATTTGGCAAAGTCTGATCCAGACGTTCCGCCAAACTTGTATTATAAAAGCGATTAATAATGCGAATGTGCGGATTTAACACCCGCGCTTGCAACATAATTGCTAAATTCCGCGCATCATCGGAACTCGCAATCACTAATGTATGTGCTTGCTCAATTCCTGCTGCTGTCAGGGTAGCAGCTGTATGTAAATCGCCAATAATTACATCTGGAGCGGATTCACCAGGGATTGGTTTGTGATGAATCCCCACAACAAATGCACCTTGCTGTCTTAACAGTCGAAAGACTTTATATCCTGTACGTCCTAAGCCACAAACAATAATACGAGGTTTCATGAAATCGCAGCATTATGGAATAAGGGGCTGCATTCGGAAATATTAATTAATATTGTTGCCTATTTCTTTGCCTGAGAACTGTAACTGACAACACGGTAATCAATTCAAAAGTCAAAAGTCAAAAGTTAAAAGTCAAAATTAATGATGTTGTCCATAAAACTAGTACAGGTAGGCGGAAATGAGCATACCATTGTAGTGCGAGCATCTTGCTCGCGTTTGTCAGCGAGCAAGATGCTCGCACTACTCTAGATTATCA
>NZ_CAWPNJ010000041.1:0-329653 GCF_963889195.1 Calothrix sp. FACHB-168 | reverse complement strand
GCGTCATCGGGAGTAAAGGTGTATGCGCCTGTGGTTTTGTTTAGGCTTAAGGTACCGTAATTCCCAACTTTGGTACTTGTTGTAGCGTTATCAGTACCGCCAACTATGCCATAGGTGAAACTATCATCGCTATCTCTGTCGCTGCTGATAAGTTGTCCACTGATAGCGTTGAAACTGTCATTATTCGCCGTGTCGATGTAGCTAGCGGCGCTAACAGTAGCAGTAAGTGTTGGTGTATCATTAACGCCTGTTAGATCGATGTTGAGTGATTTGGAATCTGTACCACCATCTCCATTGGTGACAGTGACTATAAAGGATTCAGAGGTATTTGTTTTGAGCGATTCAATAGCTGTGTCATTGGAAACAAATCGATAAGCGCCTGTACTGCTGTTGAGGTAAAGCTTACCGTAGGTGCCAGTTTTGGAAAGGGTAAAACCACTCAAGGTAGAGTCTGCGATCGCGCCAACCAATCCATAGGTTAAAGTTTGACCAGCATCTTCAGCAGTAATAGTGAGCGTACCAGTTACAGGCAGAAAATTATCATCATTAGCAGTATCAAAATAAGCGATAGGATTAGGCGGCGTCAAAACTGGATCGTCGTTAACTGGAGTAACGTCAATCGTGATGCTGTTGGGACTTTGATCTAGATTTACTCCATTATTAGCAGTGCCACCGTTATCTTCTACTTGGAAGGTGAACAATGCATAATTGTTGCCATTCGCGTTGAGAGCAGGGGTGAATCGAAAATTGCCCGCAATAATGTCGCTGACATTTATAAAAGTACCTGCTATGACGGCAGCATCATTGAGGGTGAGATTACCGGCTGCGGGAACTGTAGTGATGCGAACACGATTAAAGGCATGATTCTCAATATCACTGAAGCCAAAATCAGACACAGTAAAGATATAGGCTGTGTCCTCATTCGTTGTAATTGTTTTATTGCTGCCAGAAGGTGCATCGTTAACTGAGATGACGCTAACGGTTGAGATTCGGTCAATGCTAGTTGTACCGCTAATATCCGTAACAACAAAGCTAATGTTTCTAGGTGTGGTGTTTGGGTTTTGAGAGGTGTTTCTGTAGGTAATGCTTCGCAGCACTGTTTGATAAACTGAGGCGGCTACTGTACCAGTTAACGTTAGCGTTCCAGTTGTTGTGTTGTAGGAGGCTGTAATACCTGTGCCTGATGTATTAGCAGCTAAGGATTCGGCATTGCCGTCAAGTAAGTTGGTAATGGTGATGGTAGCCGAGAAAATATTTTGATTCTCAGGTTCGCTTAAAGTCAACCCACTAGTGACTGTGCTGACGATGCTAGTTGCAGCTGCATCTTCGGTAAAGGTGGCACTAAAGTCGTTGCCAGTGGTGTTACCATTTAAGTCCAGTACCGGAGGCTCGAAGATGCGGGCAAACACTCCTGTACTATCACCGGAACCGTTACCATACCAGGTGACTACTAAATTGCCATTAGCAAGCTGATCAACACTGTAAGTCCCATTTGCAAAAGTTTGATTCCACTGGTCGCCGGAGGTTGTCTGATTAATTAAAAACTCAGTGCCAATTGCTGTGCCACTGGCGTTATAGCGTCGCCCATAAACGCCCCAACCATTGCCGTCTTGTCCAGATGATGACCAGATGACGACAAAGCCTCCGTCCGAAACGGACAATGCTGTTACTGAAGAATACAGCTGATCGTTGGTGGTAGTGGTGTTAATGCGAAATTGCAAGCCTTCTGCTGTACCATTGGTGTTATAGCGTTGCCCAAAGATGCCCCAACCACTGCTGTCACCGACAGATGATGACCATGTAACAACAAAGCTACTATCCGCAAGCCCTGCTACCGATGAATATTGCTGATCGCCGTTGGTGGTGGTGTTAATGCGAAATTGGGAACCAGCAACGGCTCCACTGGCGTTATAGCGTTGCCCATAGATACCCCAACCATTACCGTCCTGACCATTTGATGACCAGGTAACAACAAAGCCACCATCCGACAGCGCCGTTACTGAAGAATACTGCTGGTCATTGGTGGTAGTGGTGTTAATGAGAAATTGAGAGCCAGCAGTTCCACTGGCATTATAGCGCCGACCATAAATGCCCCAACCATTACCGTCCTGACCATTTGATGACCAGGTAACCACAAAACCACCATCCGACAGTGCCGTTACTGAAGAATACAACTGGTCATTGGCGGTAGTGGTGTTAATAAGAAATGCGGAGCCAGCAGTTCCACTAGCATTATAGCGTCGACCATAGATGCCCCAACCATTACCGTCCTGACCATTCGATGACCATGTAACAACAAAGCCACCATCTGATAGTGCCGTTACTGAAGAATACTGCTGGTCATTGGCGGTAGTGGTGTTAATGAGAAATTGGGAGCCAATAGCTGCTCCACTGGCGTTATAGCGTTGCCCATAAATGCCCCAACCATTGCCGTCACCGACAGATGATGACCATGTGACAACAAAGCCACCATCTGATAATGCCGTTACCGAAGAATACCACTGATCGCCATTAGTTGTAGTATTGACGCGAAATTCGTTACCTAAGGTCGCACGATACTGAGATAGAACTGAAGGCAAAAATGCCAATCTGGGATTTATTGGTGCGGTTGCAATTTCCAGATGCCAATTTCCGCCAAGATTATTGTTACCAATCTTGGTTGCAGATGCAGCAATGTTGGCCCCAGTCATTTGGCTGAAATTATGAATAAAGGCTTGACCGCGATCGCCTTTCGCTACCTCACAACTATACAGCGCAATTTCTTCTATACCCCATTCTTGTAGCAGGTAAGCTTTCCTATGCAATTGCTCTAGATTCAGGGGATTTGCACCAATGTACATTACACCTGGTTCGCCGTGAGCAACGATCGCTAATTGCTTCGCTCCCGTTTTCGTTAATAGTTGGGTAATAGTTGTCAGCGCATCTTCATCTGCTCCTAAAATATGGGGTATTGCTCCTTCAACTAACCCATTTAAAAAAGTTGGCAGATCGCAAACCCGACTATCGAACACTACCAACACTTTACCCACTGCTACATTTAAGCTGCTGATGTAGTTGATTTTATCGCTTTGATTTCCTAGAGCGATCGCTGCATTTAATAAATGCGAATCTTGCAACAATATATTTTTCTGACAATTCATTAAAATAATTTCTCCTAAGAATTAATTTCACATTTAACAGGTTCATTCTTCAATAGTATTTTTTTGAATAATCACCGAAATGCTTTTTTAATAATCATGACAAACCCATAATAATACACAATATATTACTCACTGTGCTCTGCCAGCCAACATAATGAATGCAGTCAGAATATTAGAGCAAATCAACTGACTCCGACGAACTGATTGGTAATTTATCATTATTGCAGGTATAGTGTATGGAAATTTTACTAAAAATAAAATTTATGCATTCCTCTATTTTAGTAACCTGAAATATATAGTTTTCTATGAAATCAATGTATTTTAAAACACATTTACTTCATGATTTCTTTAATTTTGAATAGTTACTAACATGCAATAAATCAAAGCAGCAATTTGCTTGATTTTGCTGATTGCTAACTCACTTTTTCGTAGTCCTTTTATGCTTATTAGCCTAAATTGCAGTGAAAAGGACTTACTTGAAATTGCAAGGGCTTTGCAATGCTTTACGAAGTAAGGCTTGATATTCTTTATCGCCAACTCTATAAGCACCAAATCGCGCCAAATGGGGATTCATCATTTGTGCGTCAAACAGCACAAATTGCTTTTGACGCAATCTCTCCACCAACTTTACCATTGCTACTTTTGAGCCTTCAGGAATGCGGTAAAACATCGATTCGCCAATAAAAGCACCTGCGATCGCAATTCCTAAAATTCCCCCAGCAAGTTCGTTACCTTGCCAAGTTTCAAAACTAAAGGCGTAACCATGCTGGTAAAGTAGCTGATATATTTCCTTTAATTCTGCTGAAATCCAAGTAGTCTCGCGGTTAGCGCAACCAGCTACCACCGCCGGAAAATCACGGTTAATAGCGACTGTAAACCGTTCTTGGTTTAAAACACGTCGCAGAGATTTAGGATAGCGAAATCTGTCATCTAAAGGAATCAATGTGCGATCGCGGCTACCATACCACCCCAAGCCTCCATAGTCATCAGCCATGAGAAAATAGCCTTGAGCATAACCTTGAATAATCGCAGCGATATCATATTCCATAGTGCAGATTGCAATAAAAAACATATTCAGAACGCAATTCGATGGTAACAGCCATCCCCTGCGTTCCCATACATTTCTCTTTGTATCCCTCTGCGTTTAAAAAAAATGACAGAACCAATTCCACCAATCACTCTACCACCATCCGAAAATCCCCAGCTTGAAGGCGAATGGCTACAACAAAGCCTGCTACGATGGCTGGATACAGAATTTCTCCCAGAAACAGTTAATCGCAAAATTGCTCAACGCGCCACCCAGATTTTTGTCCGTCAACGCATGGAAGGAGAAAACGACCTTGGTTCCCTAGTAATTGCCATTGTTACAGAGATGCAGGCCTTTGATTTTTCTAAAAGCTTTTATGGAGAGTTTGCGATCGCTAACGCCGTCAGCGATCTACTCTTAGAAAGTTTGGGAATCGATCGGTGTTGCGGTCAATAAACAAAGTCCATAGTCAAAAGTCCATAGTCAAAAGTTCAAAACCATTGACTATTGACCAATGACTATTGACTACCAGCTAGACTTAACCACTCCGGGTAATAAACCTTCGTGCGCCCATTCCCGCAGGACGTTCCGAGATAGCCCAAAGTCACGATATACACCTCTAGGACGACCTGTTACCCAGCAACGGTTACGGCGACGGTTAGGTGCGCTGTTACGGGGTAATTGTTGAATTTTGCGGTGAATTTCTAACTTGTCTAGGGGAGATTCAGCATTTTGGAAGTCTAACTGTAACGCTTCCCGCTTCTCAGCATACTTTTCTACCAACTTAGCGCGTTTTTTCTCGCGCTCAATCATGCTCTTTTTGGCCATACACTCTCTAATTTATTTAAAGACAGCATTTTCCATTCTACAGTTAGGAAAGGTTTTTAACCTTAATTCCTAGCAATTCTAGGGCTGCTATTATAGCTTATCCTACTGACGTTGGCTTATTAGCATTTGGGCACAAATCTGCTAATTCACAAGCAACACATAAGGGAGAACGAGCTTTACACACAGCCCTTCCGTGATAAATCAAGCGAATTGACCAATTTTCCCAATCTGCTTGTGGCAATAACTTCATCAAATCTCGTTCAATCTGAACGGGATCTGTATGTTTTGTCAAACCTAAATGATTGCTTAGGCGTTTAACGTGAGTATCAACAGTCACACCAGCATTAATTCCATAAGCATGAGCTAAAACCACATTAGCAGTCTTCCGCGCTACCCCAGGAAGCGTTAATAGTTGCTCCATTGTATTGGGAACTACAGAGTTAAACTCAGCAACAATCTTTCGGCAAGCGCCTTGAATATTCTTCGCCTTATTTCGATAAAATCCTGTCGAACGTACCAATTCTTCCAACTCTGTCAAATCAGCATTAGCCAAGCTTTCAGCATCAGGAAAGCGAGCAAATAAAGCTGGTGTAACTTTATTTACTCGTTCATCAGTACACTGTGCAGACAATATCGTTGCTACCAATAGCTGCACAGGTGTTTCATAATTCAAAGAGCAAGTTGCATCTGGATAAAGACGCTGCAAGCGAGTTAAAATTTCTAGCGCTCGTTGCTTCTTAGATGAGGGTTTGCGAGTAGCAATCACTGGAACAATTTTTGTACCCACTCCAACTGTATGGTTAATTGAGTAGTTTCTTTAACAATCAGGAAAATACCTAGACCTAACAGTAGCACCAAACCTGTTTGCATAACACCTTCTTGAATGCGCATAGGTAAGGGCTTACCGCTTAAACCTTCGATCAACAGAAAAGCCAGTTGTCCGCCATCTAAAGCAGGTAGGGGCAAAATGTTGATGATTGCTAAGTTAATGCTGATTAATGCCGCAAAGAAGAACAAACTGCCGGTATCATTTTGGGCAATGTTAGCACCAATTTCCACAATTTTCACCGGGCCAGCTACTTGGCTTGCAGTTTCACCAAAGTTAGTAATTAGCTGTCCAAAACCTTTAAAAGTCATCAGCACAATGCGCTGAAATTCAGTCGCACCAACTGATAAAGCTTCAATCGGGTTAGAAATACGACGACGCTCAACTTTACCATTGGGAGAAAGCTCAATACCAATTGTACCGCCTTTGGATTTTGCTTCTGGCACCACAGTGAGCGATAGCTTTTGATCGCCACGAGCAATTTCTAGTTCAACTGGCTTACCTGCACTAGTTTTAATTAAATCTCTAAAAGCGTCGATTTCTTGCAAAGAAGTGCCAAATTTTCTTTGATTAGCCGATAATATGACATCTCCTGGTTTAATTCCCGCATTTGCTGCTACAGGGCTGGCGTTTGGTGCTAAATGTTGAATAAAAACGCCGGGTTGATTAGCATGTCCTACACCAACAAAACTAACTTGTCCCACCAACAGCAAATAGGCAAATATTAAATTGGCGATCACACCTGCACTGATGACGATCGCTCTATCTAATATAGGACGGTTACGCAGCAGATTCGGGTCATTGGGGGGAATATCGCTATCTGGATCATCATCAGGAAAGCCGACAAAGCCGCCCAAAGGAAAAGCGCGGATAGCATATTCGGTTTCTGTACCTTGGTATTTCCAAAGAACCGGGCCAAAACCTAAAGAAAACCGGTTAACATGAATGCCCTGAGAACGTGCTGCAATGAAATGTCCTAGTTCGTGTACCAAGATCAAAACAGCCAAAACTGCGATCGCTGCTAAAACTGACATAGATCAAACAAGATATTAAGCTATATACATATTCCCATTCTAAAATGTGTCAATCGTTAGCATTGGTCTTGATTGCTGAAATTGATCATTTTCCGTCTTAAGGTCAATAGTCAACAGTCAACAGTCAACAGTCAACAGTCAACAGTCAACCGTCAACCGTCAACCGTCAACAGTCCAGAAATTCTTGACAAATGACCAATGACCAATGATTACAATACTTCCCTCCCTAAATAAGGTTGCAGGACTTCTGGTATTAATACAGTCCCATCTGGCTGTTGATAATTCTCCAAAATTGCTGCCATAGTTCTACCTACAGCCAAACCAGAACCATTGAGGGTATGAACAAACTGTGTACCTTTTTTACCTGCTTCCTTAAAGCGAATATCCGCCCGTCGTGCTTGGAAATCAATAAAATTAGAACAGCTAGAAATTTCTCGGTATTTCCCTGCTGAAGGTAACCAAACCTCTAAATCGTAGGTTTTGGTAGCAGAAAATCCTAAATCCCCCGTACATAAATTGATGACTCGGTAAGGTAATCGCAAAGCTTGTAAAATCGCTTCTGCATTTCCTACCAGTTTTTCTAGTTCATCAAAAGAACTACTCGGATGCACAAATTTTACCAATTCCACTTTATTGAATTGATGCAGGCGAATTAATCCCCGCATATCGCGCCCATAACTCCCAGCCTCGCGCCGAAAACAGGGAGTATAAGCACAATGGTAAATAGGTAAATCTTCCGCATCCAGAATTTCTCCGCGATACAGATTCGTTACGGGAACTTCTGCTGTGGGAATTAACCACAAATCATCATCAGCACATTTAAAGCTATCTTCAGCAAACTTGGGTAATTGACCGGTTGCTGTTAAAGACTCGCTATTTACCAAAATCGGCGGACTGACTTCTAAATAACCCGCTTCAATTTGACGCGCCAGCATAAATTGAATTAACGCCCTTTCCAGCGCTGCGCCAGCACCGATGAGGTTGACAAAGCGACTTTGGGCAATTTTCACAGCCCGCGCCACATTCAAAATACCTAGCTTTTCGCCAATTTCCCAATGGGGGAGAATATTTGGGTTTTGAGGAATATATTCATCACCCCAACGCCGAACTTCTATATTCTCTTCTTCACTTTTACCAACGGGTGTAGACTCGCTGGGTAAATTAGGAAGTGCAAGCACCAATTGCTCAATTTCCGCTTTAATCGCTTTTTCTTGCGGTTCTAGTTCGCTCAATTGAGCCTTGACCGAATTACCCTCATCCCGCAAAGATTGAATTTCTGGCGACTGTGCATCAATTCCAGATTTAATCTTTTGCCCAACAATCTTACCAATTTCATTACTCCGGGCTTGGAGTTGACTGCGAGTGCCTTCCAATTCCCGTTGTTTTTGATTTAACTCTAATATTGGTTGAATATCGTATTTACCACTACGGTTATTCAAGCGTTCTTGAACTAATTGGGGATTTTCTCGTATTTGCTTAATATCCAGCACAGATTTTTCTTTTATCTTTTGCCTAGTATTTCCTGCCAACACATCAGCATATCCTGATTTTGGTATAACAGCACAGGATTTACAATACAAAATTTAATGAAATCTCGTATATTGTCAAACCTAGCATGAAAATGGGCATGGGGCATTGGGCATGGGGCATTGGGCATGGGAAGGAGGACAATTGTACAGACAAGGGTTCATCGCGTCTCTGACTATTGACTAAGGCTTACTAACCCGATTGAGTAGCCACAACGATGCAATCAAGCCTGCAAAGTGAGCCATTACAGTATTGGTATTTGCTTGGACGACAAACATATCCAAACCGCTAATGAATGGTTGGTTACCTTGAGGCGAAAAGATAAATTGAGTTTGGGTAATTGCTCTGGCGGCTAAAGTTCCAACGATCGCCTGTGCCCCTAAAAGAGTCAACAGAATCCCAACTAAATTTACCATTACACCTAAACGCAATACTTGTATAGTTTCGCTTTTACGTGGTCGGTTGTTGGGATTACCAGATAAGAGTTGAGTACCTAGTCTGCTGTAACGAAAAGCTAAATAAATTCCTACACCCAAGGTAACTAGCCCGCAAATTGCCAAAAAAATGCCAAATCCTGCGCCTGCATTATTACCTGTACTTCCAGGTCTTTGACTAGAGATGGCAAATAACAGCAAAATCACACCAGAAACTACACCTAATACCAGCTGTATCCAAAAACTGATCCAACCTATTAGGCGAAACTTCTGACCAATTGCTCGAATATTAGAAGACGATGTAATGTCAGGATTTTGCGACATAAGCTGTTACCAATTTACTAGGCACTTTTAACATATATGGGCATGGGGCATTGGGCATTGGGCATTGGGCATTGGGCATTGGTAGTGGCAAGAGTAATTATTATCCCAGATTTAGCTCCTCACACCTAGTTCCTAGTTCCTAGCCCCTAGCCCCTAGTCCCTAGTCCCTACTTCCTAGCCGCCCCTAGCCCCTAGCCCCTAGCCCCCATATTCTACGGTCTGCACTGGGATAATCATTGTAAAAAAAGTGTTTATTAACTTTTACAGACAAAATTGCATTTTACCTGTAAAATTTCATCGATGGCATCTTATGCTTAAGCAGTTCTAACCAGCTCGGCATCACTTGACACCAAGGTGTTGGCTTTGCCAATATCTTAAATCGCTCCTCACCACATCGTCTTGAGCTTGGGCAGGGATGCATTTTCTGTTTCCCTGAAACTCACACAATAGTCCTACAACTTCAACTGATGTAGGACAGCCTTGTCTTGTCTACGTTTGTAAATTATGCCTAAGTAGCGCTATATCCTTACTTAGAAAAAGTATCGCTATATACTGGCTACCAGCATTTTAGTTCTCACCCTAAGGCATTTTTTAGCCATTCCCTAACCATGAAACTTGAGGATATATATCAATTCTTTGAGAATCCTCCGCCAACTTACCTCTGTCAGGAACTAGCAGTTTGTTACATTCTGTATGTTTTACTGCAAGGTGAATCTTACGGAACCGAGTTGATCCAGCGACTGGAGAATGAATATCCAACCTATCGGCTTTCGGATACCGTACTGTATAGTGCGATTAAATTTCTCGAAGACCAAAGGGCAATAGATGGATACTGGAAGAAACTCGAAGGGCGGGGACGCCCGAGGCGGATGTACCAAGTTTCTCCAGAATGGCAGGCTCAATCGCAAGATTTAGCTCGGCTTTGGATCGAGTACATCAATCAACGAACAAAGTAACGAATAATTAATAATGAAATGAATAAGTCGCCTCCAATCAAATAGTACCTGTTTTAGTTATGGATACTGCTATTCTGCCATCCACGTTTCTACTTACCTTGTTGTTGTCGGTTGGGCTGTTTTTCTTTATTCGCGCTTCTACTAAAGAGCGTACTCAGACAGCACAACTGATCTCTGAGCAAGATGAAGCCACTTTGATGCCTCAACTTAAGGAGTATTTTCGCTCCCGTTCTTATCGAGTGGCAGCAGTAGATCGTGAACAAAACCAAGTGACTTTTGAAGGGTTTGTTAAACCAAGCTGGTTTCTAGCTGTGTTTTTGACACTGCTAGCATTTGCTGGTTTGGTTTGTTTGTCTCTGGTTTTGTCAATACTTTTTCCGAGTGTTCATAGCCTATTTTTTGGGCTACTACTGCTCTCACCTATGAGTGGTATTTTTTATTGGAAGAAAGCCGGAAGACTTGAGAAAGTGTCGCTCAAACTGGAATCAAACCCGAATCAGCAACAATCCTCAAGTAAAATAACTGTAATTGCTCATCGAGACGAACTCACAGAGTTGCAGAAGGCACTACAGTTAAAAGCTATTTGATGAATTTTCAATTTCTGCACATCTTTTGGGTATGATATGCTGACTTCTGTCTGAATTTTCCGGAAACACACACTAGGAATCTGAAATTAGAATCTATAAGATGTCAGTTTCCCTACGATACGAGATCGTAGGGAAATAACTATAGCAGTTGACAGAGTGTCCTAAGCCATCTACCAAATAAACGTGCAATTTAGCTCCCGCTAGGAAACACTTTTCGCTCTATGCTGACTTCTGTATCGATTACAAAGCTATCAATCAACCCATGCAAACTAGCTTGGTTTGAAACAAGTCGATTTTCCCATTACCTGGAATAGCCCAACTGGCAACTCAGCTACAAAGTCAAATCAAACTTTTGCATAACGCCAGCAATTTTGCCAGTTAAATGATTGTCAGAAGTAACATTAAGGCGTAAGATAACCATTTGTAGTTCAACGACTAGCTAAAGCTAGGGTTTCCTGACCGGCGGGAGGTTCTAATACCCTCAGGCTGGGAAACAAGAAATGGTTCTCTTCTACGTATTGAGCACCAAACAGTCCCTTTTCTGCCCAGAAATACCGGTCTGTGGTGTGTTCGTTCCGTTTCACAAGTAGCAACG
Organism: Calothrix sp. FACHB-168; assembly: GCF_963889195.1. Classification (NCBI taxonomy): domain Bacteria; kingdom Bacillati; phylum Cyanobacteriota; class Cyanophyceae; order Nostocales; family Calotrichaceae; genus Calothrix; species Calothrix sp. FACHB-168. The sequence continues at coordinate 318,375 of NZ_CAWPNJ010000041.1, read as the reverse complement.
CAGGTGGCGCGATACCTTCAGCTTGAATAAATTTTCTGGCTGCTGTCACAGGTTTTTCTTCGCCACTTTCGATGCTATATTGAGGCACATGCTCTAGAATTCGACGCCCTTCTTGGCGACGACGACTTTTCCGTTTCCGTCTCCTTGCCAACCTATTTTCCTCCTCTTTCAAGCTATAGATTGTAGTGATAGCTACAAAATCCGTCGTAATTATATAAGTTCTAGTTCAAAAAATCAACAGTTTTTAAAGTATTGATACAACTGAAATAATCTCTTGAAAACAAGATAAATCAAAATTAGGGAATATATAATTCCCTGAGACAAAGCATTACTAAGAAGATTTAGTTAAGCTTTATTAAATGGGTGAGGAACAAAATAACCCTCTTCTTTAATTTACCCCCAATTTCTATAAACTAGAGCAAAATCTGAAAAATGTTAATGTCTGCCAGTTCTGATTTTGTTGCTCTATGCCAAGAGCAAATAGCGCTATTGACCCAAGGGCTAGGAGCATCGTTGAGTATTGTCTACTTAACGCAAGAATTGGTGGATGCTCCCACAGGGGAGGCCAAACTAATTCCGGTGGTGGTATATCCAGAGACAGCTATATTACGGAAATTTGAAGGAACTGCTGATGCCAAAATGCCGGAAGAACTGACAGTACAAAATGTTTTGGCATTACCAGCGAATCAGGGAAAATTATTAACAGGTAGGGTAGAATCGACAAATTCATCACAGGAACCTGAGACTTCAGAGGAATATTTACTGAGTGAAAACCAAATTGTTTTACCCTTAATTCATGAGGGTGTAATGATGGGGTTATTAGTAACAGGTAGGGAAGATAGAGCTTGGAATGAGCAGGAACAAAGCGAAATTCAAAGAATAGCTCAAACTTTAGCGATCGCTTGTATTTTAGATCAGCGTCGTGCCTGGTTACAGCAGCAATTGCATCAACAACAAATCCTGCAAGAACAGCAGCGAGATTTGCTTGATAACCTCCTACACCAGTTTCGCAATCCTTTAACAGCCATTAGGACGTTTGGAAAGCTGCTCATGAAGCGCTTGCGGGCGGGGGATGCGAATCGCGATGTGGCTGGTAATATCATCAGAGAAAGCGATCGCTTGCAAGAATTACTGCTACAGTTTGACCAAGTAATTGACTTAGCACCTCCAGATGTAGCACAGCGATCGCTTCCGGAAAATGAAGTCGTTGTAGAAGCTACCATTCATCAAGAAGCAAAACTTCCCCTGTTATTACCAGGAACAGGAGAACAAGCAACTGACTGTGCTTTAGTGGAAATATTAACGCCGTTATTAGTATCGGCTAAAGCAATTGCTCAAGAACGAAAGCTGCAACTCATAACTAAAATTCCGCGAAACCTACCTTTAGTCCACGTGAATGTCAAGGCTTTACGAGAAGTATTGAGCAATATTTTAGATAATGCTTTGAAATACACTCCCTCCGGTGGGAAAATTTTGCTTCAGGTAGGGCAAGAGCAAGATAATTTACAGGGAATTGCTATTAGCGATACAGGCCCTGGTATTCCCCCAGAAGATTTAGCACATATTGGCGAACGTCATTACCGAGGCGTACAGGCGCAAACAGAAATTCCTGGTACTGGTTTGGGATTAGCGATCGCAAAACAATTAATAGAGCAAATGCAGGGTAAGATTGAAGTCTTTAGCCCTGCAATTAATTCCACAATCGCATCACCCAAGGCACCGGGAACAACTTTTATAATTTGGTTGCCAGAAGTTGAGAATTAGTCAAGAGTCAAGAGTCAATGGTCAATAGTCAAAAGTTTAATGAAAATTCAACAACTGACAATTGTACAGACGCAATTAATCGCGTCTCTATCTCAACGAAACCAACAAGTTTTGATTAATGGTCATTTGTAGGTCGGTGTCGGGGTCAATGGCGATGAGGTCAACGCTGTTTTTACCGAAGAATAAGCCAATTAAAGCACCGATACCTGCGCCACCGAGTACTTCTTCTGTAGCGATCGCGCGATCGCCTGTGACGGCGGATACAGCAGCTGCGGCTCCTGCGCCCAAGACGGTATCTTTAATGATGGTGCCGACGTTTGTGCCCTTGTTAACTGTTTCTGTTTTGTTAATGACCTCAGAGGTGGCGTTAACTTGATATTCTTGACCTGTGGTTAACACTAGTTTTTGGGCTACAAATTGCGAACCACCTTCTGCTGGTTTGAGTTGACCAACTACTTGACTACCAGCAGGAATCACTATCGCACCGTCTTGAGTGACGACGTTTTGCGCGACTGTTAGGGTTAAAGGTGCGGTTTCGGTTTTGGTTACAAGAATTTTTTCTGCTTTATCGTACTTCACAGGGATAGCAGTACCTTGAGGAATTGTTACTGCTACGGGTGTGGGTGTGGTATTTTGCAGCGCTACAACATAGGGTGAGTTAATCGCTGAGGCTTGATTAGAACTAACCAAAGCTTGATAGATAAAAGCTGCTACTTGTGCCCTGGTAGCGGTGCTTGTAGGATTGAGGAACTTAACATTGGGATAGTTGACTACAATTTGTTTTTCAGTTGCAGCTGCGATCGGACTACGGGCATAGTCAGCAATGTTAGAAGCATCGTTGAAATATTGCAGAGTACTTTCAACATTACTATTAGGACTATATTCTAAACCGTTAGCCAGGGATACTAAAACCTGTTGACGGGGAATTGCTTGGTTAGGTTCAAAGCGATTTCCGGGATATCCTGATAAGAAACCGATGGTGTAAGCTTGCTGAATTGCACTAGACGCCCAATAGTTACTAGGTACATCTGTAAAATTAATTGCTTGCCGTTGTGGTGATTTTTGAAAAGCTTTGTTTACCATAGCAGCAAATTGAGCGCGGGTTACTGGTTCTTCTGGACGGAATCTACCATCAGGAAAGCCAGCAATTACACCTCTTTGTGATAATTGTTGAATAAATTCTGCTGCCCAATAATTAGAAGAAACATCAGTAAAAGTAGTTTGAGCAAATGAGGGTGCTGCTGTAAATAAAGGTGCTACAGTACCTGTTGTGATGCTCAATGCCATGAGTGCAGCAGTGCCAGATTGCCAACGATTTAAAGAAAACATAGAGTTTAGTCCAATATAATTTATTTGTTTTTGTTGTTAACTAATTAGACAATTTAATGAGGTGAATGTTCCTAATTATTTGGTCTTTTTAGAAACCGTGACTTAAGTCATGACTGGCGAGCTAGGCATATATATAAAGTCATAAATGAAGTCAAAAAAGCACAATATATAATCTGGAATAATCCTATGGTTAAACCAGATTATGTATTGATATTGAGTTTATTTATTCAAAATACGCTACGGCGATCCGGATGAAATTTAGGATAAGCTTGGATTTGTTAAAATATGGAATATTCTGTAAAACTACTGGGGTAAATAAGTTAATTAAATACAAGTTAAAGAAATAACAATTTGACAGAGATAAGAGTCAAAAAAATAAGCGATCGCATACATATAAAAAGTAGCGATCGCGCATTAGGGATGATTAAATTCACGACTTAAATCTAATTAAGCCTATTAGCGGGATAGTGCCAAACTAGAAGTCAAAGTGATATCTAAATCTTGCTGAGGGCGTAAGACGTAAACATCAGCTTGTCTTTTGCGCAATAGGATACTTGCTACAGCACCAGCAGCTGCACCACCTATAGGTTCTAAAGCTTCTATTTTGCGGTTACCTGTAAGGAGTGAAATTACAGTCGCGGCACCTGCACCTATAGCAGCATCTGTTAAGATATTACCTGTATCTGCACCTTGGGAAATTCTTTCGGTTTGGGAATATGTGCGCGAAGTAGCATTAATTTGCTGACGGCGACCAGAAGGAAATACTAATTCTTGGGCGACAAATCGGACACCTTTGTTTTTGTTATTATTACTGTTGCTGTTACTGTTACCTGAATAAACTCCACCCAGGGTTACAGGTTCTAATCTACCAACAACATCAGTTCCTTGAGGAATCAATACATTTCTGTTCCTATCAATAATATCGCTTTCTATCTTCAGTGTTAAAGCTAAAGTTTCCCCTGGATTAACAATTACTTTTTCTTTTTCATAAGTAACAGGCAATGTTACATTAGAAGGAATAGTAACTACTCGGGGTTGGTTAATATTGAATTGGGCACTAGCAGGAGCAGAGGTAAATAAAGGAGTAATTGCACCTGTAGTAATTGCCATTGCCATTAAGGCAGCTGTTCCTGATTTCCAACGATAAATATTTGTCATGGTAGGGTTTCCGTTTCAGTTTCTTGAGATAATTTAAGGACGCAGATTTACTGAAATAGTTTCTGAATATTTTGAAACCTGCCTATAGTCATATTCCGTAGATAAAGTATTTTTAAGACGCGCATTATTTGCGATCGCTCTTGAGCTTTTCTATGCTGCTAATACGCGCCTATTAATAAGTTCAGTTTAATTAGTTCAGTATATATATGAGATATGACAGCAATCTTGGTCAGATTGTTCCCGAAGTTTTTATATCTGTGTCAACCGTTGTCAATTAAAAAAGTTAGCATATCATATTATTCAGCATGTTTTAACTCATAAGGGCGAGAAAACCCCGCCCCTACAATTTGCGATAATTGATTTTCTGGTATTTCCTCAGCAATTAGTCAATACACTTGGTTTTAGCGCCAAAAATCAGAAAACTTAGATTTCAAAATTCCATGAATACAGATATTTGGGCAAAAATCAAGGACAGATAGCTAAAAACTAAACACCTGTAGGCTGTTCATTCAGCAATTGCGCCATTGCTTCATCTACAGTTTTAGGGACTTCCAAGTAAAAAAATATTCCATTGCTATTGTTCACTGTTGACGGTTGACTGTTAACCGTGAACCGTCAACTGTCAACTGTCAACGTTTAACGGAATAATTTATTTTTTGGAGTTCCCTTATTGAGATATACAGCACGTTCAACTACTGCTCTTACCCAGTTGATAGGAAACCAGTGATGTTTTCTATCATGAGCATTATTTTTTGTCAATTTGATGTAGTTACCATTTTTTACAGCATCGACATTACCAATATGTGTATCAGATGCTCCTGCTAAACCACCAGCGCCTTCTGCATAGACTGGTAGATGTTCTTTAATCTTTGATATCTCCATTTTTAGCCTCTGATTAAATACTTAAAAATTCTCTTCGTCAAAGCTTATTTATTTGTCTGATTTCCTTCCTTAGCTGGACGTTGAGTAGCGGGAGGATAATTAACAGCTTCATCAACTCTGAGAGTTTCAGTATTAGTTAACTCTTCTGGTAGTAAGTCTTCGGGATTTACTGCTTCATCTACAGCGTCATCAATTACCCCATTAGCATTAACATTGGGTTTGTTAGAACTACCTTTATGATTAGCATGACCGCTAGGCATGATTTCCCCCTAACTTCTATAACCAAACATCTTTAGCTTAGATTTTTAGTTTTGGGAAATACACTATCAGAAGGCTTAGAGGCTGACAGGGTAAATCCTATCTGGAGTTATAAGCTGATACGGTTCAGTTAAGGATCATTGTAGGTTGGGTTGAACGAAGTGAAACCCAACAAACCTATGGAAATGTTGGGTTTCGTTCCTCAACCCAACCTACGCAGATCAAATCTGATGAGTTCGTTTATTTGACAAAGCTGAAAAAATTGCTCATCTGTAAGCTAAATCACTGGGTTTAGATTGAGAGTTAGAGCATCCATACTCTGATAAAATTATAAATTTTCTCAAATTCAGTTAGAGTAGCTAATATATACAAGAAAATTGAACCATAGTAAGAATTATGCTGCAATCAATAGAAGGAATTTATAAACAAGGTCAGATAGAACTGACTGAATTACCTGAAGATATTTCAGAAAGCCGTGTTATTGTGACTTTCTTAGAGCCGAAAAAGAAGCAAATAAACAAGCAAATAATGCAATTTGGCATGTTTTCAGGAAGTCAACAGTCAACAGAAGCAGATTTTGAAATTTCTAAATTTCATGGTGATAGTAAAGATGGCTTAGACTGGTCATAAGGTTAGTCCCGCTACAATCTCAAGTTGTGGGATCTTTGAAAAAATATTTGATGATGCCATACTCATAACGCGATCGCTTTGTATCATTCCTCAAAAAAAGCGATCGCCTGTTGTGGAAGTGCGATCGCACTACTGAGGTATTAATGAATGCTTACTTTCTATAACTTGTTCTTGATTAATTGCTTCTCTCGTAGCATTTTCACCATTACGGAATTGCTCAAATAATTCAAAAAAATTATTTAATGCTTCTCTTTCATCCTCAGAATAGAAAAGAATAATACTATCCCATCCATGCGCAGAAGTAATCTTAAATCTTGTTTGTATCCAATCTGGAAATTGATTAAATTCAATCTCTTGTTGAGTTGGCGGTAAGCCTAAATCTTCTCTAGAACTCATGTATCCATCTAAAAAAGCTCTCAACCGAGTAATTGAGTATTTACCTAAAAATATTCCCGGTTTTTGTTTAATTTTATCTAACATTTCATAGAGATATTCATTAAGAGTGATAGTAGTTGTCTGGTTATTGTCTAGCATAATCTTGAATAATTAAAAATTTTCTTCTGTAATTTGAAACTGCTGACCAGAATATAATTTATTATAAAATTGTAAATTACCTAGCCATTGCTCTCTCGTGAGTCCATCAAGATGGTGATTATCAAAAATAATCTCTACTTCATTTATTATAATGGCAACACCTTGATGACGACCGTTAAGAGAAATTGCATCTCCTGATAAACTATCATCATAAATATAACTATTACGTCCTATTGCTGAACCTGTATAAAGCTTTATCCGCTTTCCAGCAATTCCTTGTGATATTAAGTAATCTTGGATAGATTGAGCGCATTCAACACATTCAAGATTTTTATATTTTCTAATTATTTCTTTAATTTGGTGGATTTGCTCAATACTTATAGTCAAAATTTTTGCTATAAACTTAACTGTAAATGATTATTTTATCACTGAGGCGATCGCTTTGTAGAAAACCTCGAAAATTAAGCGTAGAGGCAAAGCGGCTTGTCGTGAGACATCGCCTGTTGTGGAATAGTGAGTGATTACACTTTATATTGTTATCAATTAGGCAGACATTCAACGCTGACTCTTTTACCCGTCCACTCCAACCGAATTGTCAGACCTCCATATCTCAATTTTTTCTACAATTCTGCAATTTTTTGCCTCAATTTAACTAGCAAAGTTATATCATCACGAGTTGAATGCTTGAATTTTGGCAGCAAAGTCAGGATCGTTATCAGTTAAATTTAAAACTCGATAGTCACCTAATTTTTCATCAAAGATAAATGATGCTGAAGAAGGAGAATCATTGCCAACCTGCTCAAATAAATCAATAATATGACGCATTTCAATGAAATATAGTGTTTCGTGGCGCTTTTTATCTGAACTAATGAAAAGCCCATTTAGGCAATTATTTTCATCAAAAGAAGTTACAAAAATATAACTGTGGATAAATTGATTACAGAAGAAAACCAATTTATTAGTAGTCGGTTGTGCAGCATCAAGGTCATATAACTTATCGATATCTCCCCAATTCATCTTTGTGACTGGCTGACCTTTCCATGTATAAGCATTCACATCAATACATTTATTTACAACTGAATCTGACAACTTTTTGGCTTCAATAAGTTTCCGAATTGAATAAAATCCAAGCATTACATTCTGTTCAAGACGTGCAAAAGAGTTCTCAGTCCATCGTTTCTGAGTCATCTTAGAACGGAGAAATTTTGCTTGCTTAAGCAAATCGTCTTTCCAAAAACCCGATTCATAAATCATATTTAAACTAAAAACTGCTGATATTCTTCTTTATGGCTTTGCAAAGCATCCCAAAGGTCAAATTTTTGCTGAAGATTAAGCCAAAGTCTTAGGCCATTTCCTAAAGCTTGACCAAGACGTATTGCTATATCTACTGTAAATGATCTTTGACCATTAATAATTTCCTGAATTGTTTGATTAAATCTGCTTAAAATTTCTGCCAACTTTGCCGTATTAATATCTAAATTATCTAAAATATCTCCATAAAAAATTAAGGCAGGCATAACGCCTGCCCATGTAATCCTATTCTATGCCTTCAATCCGGTCTTCAACTTCTTGGTACAACTCGCGCAGGCGATTTAAATTTTCCTCGCTAGTCTCCCAATAACCGCGTCCATTCACTTCCAATAAAGTTGATACAACTTTGCGGAAAGAATGAGGATTAAGATTCATCAACCGTTTTTGCATTTCTTCATCTTTGATGAAGGTTTCATTGGTATCTTCGTAAATCCAGTTATCCACAGCGCCGGCTGTCGCACTCCAACCCATTGTATTTACCAAACGCTTGGAGAGTTCGCGCACACCTTCGTAACCGTGAGATAGCATTCCCTCGTACCATTTGGGATTTAATAATTTAGTACGAGCGTCTAAGCGCACGGTTTCTGATAATGTCCGTACTTGGGCGTTAGCTGTAGTGGTATCTGCAATGTAAGATGCTGGTGTTTTACCATCACCCCGCAGACTAGCTACCAGCTTGGTAGGATCTGAGTCGAAGTAGTGGGAAACGTCCGTCAAGCTAATCTCGGAAGAATCGAGATTTTGGAATGTCGCATCAGCAGTTTTCAAAGTGCTTTCAAAAATCTTGCGAGATTCGTCCATCATTCCGGGGTTATCGGAGTTGAAGGCGAAGGATTTCCGGTTGAGGTACATTTCCTGTAATTCGGCTTCGCTATCCCAAGTGCTGTTTTCAACCGCCAAGTTAATATTTGACGAGTAGGAACCGGAAGCATTGGAGAAGACGCGGGTAGCTGCTTGACGCAGATTAATCCCCATTTCCTCAGCTTGTTGCAAGGCGTGTTTGCGGACAAAGTTCATTTCTAAGGGTTCGTCAACCTCAGCAGCCATCTTCACTGCTTGATCTAGCAGGTTCATTTGGTTGATGAACAAGTCGCGGAATACGCCAGAACAGTTGATGACAACGTCAATTCTCGGTCTGCCCAACTCTTCTAGAGGTATTAATTCTAACTTGTTGACTCTTCCCAAAGCATCGGGAACGGGTCTGACACCAACCATCCACATGATTTGGGCTAGTGATTCCCCGTAGGTCTTGATGTTATCGGTTCCCCAAAGCACACAAGCAATGGTTTCCGGCCATTTACCGTCATTTTCGGCTTTGTTTCTTGCCAATAGCCGATCCACAACGATTTTGGCTGATTGTACCGCCGCAGTTGTGGGGATGGATTGGGGGTCGAGGGCGTGAATGTTCTTACCTGTGGGTAATACATCGGGGTTGCGGATAGGATCGCCACCGGGGCCGGGTAGGATGTATTCGCCTTCTAAGCCTTTGAGTAGTCCACCGAGTTCGTTATCTGCACAAACTTGTTGTAAGCAGAATTCCAAATACTCAAATAGTGGCTTTAAGGCGGCGTTATCAACTTTGGTATAGCCTGCTTGATGTAATGATTCTACCCAAGGTTCTTTTTTACCCATGTTGAAGAAATTCAACCGGGAAACGAGGGAAACTCGCCCTTCTGCGTCAGTTTGCTCTTTTACTAGGGCGCTAACTGCGGCGCGGGTAGCTAAGGTGATGTCTTGCAATAGCTGGACATCTTCTAAAATACCTCGGTCATTATTTTGGTAAATATCGTCAATGTTACGCCCAATGCTGTTGGCGATAATTCCCGGTAAGCCTTGAAGTCCTTCTTCTTGACGATCTAGGCTAGCAATATTGACCAAAGTTGCGATCGCTTCTTCGGCTGTGGGTGGTTTACCAATAATATGTAATCCACAAGGCAACAACCGCGATTCGATTTCCATCAGCTTGCGGTAAACGCTGCCAACAATATTATCCCGTTCATCTTCGGTCATATCCTTGGCATCGGTTTCGGGCAAGTCGATATCCTTATCCAGGTTCACCATCCGGCATTTATCCATGATGGAGTTAACAATGGGGATACCGCGTCCTGTGTCTTTCAGGGTTTGGTAAGAAGCAATCAATTCGCTGAGTTCTTTTAAACCCTTGTATAAACCAGCATTCTCAGCCGGAGGTGTCAGGTAGGAAATTGTCTCGGCATAGCTGCGGCGCTTGGCAATTGTCGCTTCGCTGGGGTTATTGGCTGCGTAGTAATACAGATTAGGAATTGTGCCAATTAGTTGGTCTGGGTAACAATCACCAGACATCCCCATCTGCTTACCTGGCATAAATTCCAAGGAACCGTGAGTACCGAAGTGTAACACGGCATCAGCTTGCCAAACTTGCTCTAGGTAGGTGTAGTAAGCAGCAAAACCGTGGTGCGGGCTAGCAGAACGGGAGAATAACAACCGCATCGGGTCGCCTTCATAACCAAAGGTAGGCTGAACGCCGATGAAGACGTTACCGAAATGCTTACCGTAAATCAGCAGATTTTGCCCATCGCTGTTGAGATGTCCGGGAGGTGGGCCCCAGTTTTCTTCTAGGCGTTGAGAGTAAGGTGTCAATGCTTCATATTCGGGCACTGACATTTTATAGGCGATGTTAAGCTCTGGGCTAGCGTACTGTGCTTGAGCATCGTGGATGACTTCTTGCATTAGCGCCTCGGCTGATTCCGGTAATTCCGGTAAATCGTAGCCGTTATTCTTCAGCGCTTTCATCACCTCATAAATGGAACCGAACACATCTAAATATGCTGCAGTACCCACATTCCCTTTATCAGGGGGGAAACTGAAAACGGTAATGGCAACTTTTTTATCTAGTTTGGGTTTGCGGCGGAGATTTGCCCATTTTAAGGCACGTTTGGCGACTACTTCCACACGGTCTTGGAGTGCGATCGCTTTGCCGGTAGCACCATCTCTACCTGATAAAATGATCGGCTCAATTGCTCCATCCAATTCCGGTATGGCAATTTGCAAGGCTACTTGAATTGGATGTAACCCTAAATCGCTATCCATCCACTCTTCGGTGGTTTGGAAAACTAGGGGTAAAGCTACCATGTAGGGACGATTTAACCGCTTGAGTGCGTCAATAGCTTTGGGATGATCTTGTCTAGCCGGGCCGCCTACCAAAGCAAACCCAGTCAAAGAAATTACCGCATCTACTAAAGGTGTATTGGTAGTTGGCTCATAAAAGTAAGCATCCACAGGCTTGGAGAAATCCAAACCACCCGCAAATACTGGTAGTACTTTGGCTCCCAGGGATTCTATCTCCTGGACTATGGCTACATAGTGAGCATCATCGCCTGTAACTAGGTGGGTGCGTTGTAATACCAAACCCACACAGGGAGCTAAAGGATCTTTGAGATTCTTGGAGATATCCTTACGGGCTGTGTACCAATTGAGGTATTCTCTTACATCCTCAAACATACTCGGAGCCAGGGGATGCCAAATTCCCAGATCGGGGTAAACCACTGGCGCTTCATATTTTGTTGAGGGCAGATTGGCTTTATCTACACCTTTTAATACATATTTATCAGTCAGCATCAGCAAGAAGTTTTCCAGGTTTTCTGGTGAACCTCCTAGCCAATACTGAAAACTCAGCATGAAATTGCGAGCATCTTGTGCTTTGTCCATTGGCAGAAACTTTAGCACCTGTGGCAAAGTCCGCAACAGTTTCAGCATCCCATCTTGGAAGCCTGCACCGGATTTTTCCTTGCGCTTCCGCATGAATTGGGCGATCGCACTTTTGGATTGTCCCAATTGTGCCAGAGAAAAGCTGCCCATTTTGTTCAGGCGCATCACTTCCGGCATTGAGGGGAATACAACAGCTACGTCTAAGCGATCGCGGTATGGTTCTACGGCGGCTACTACTTTCTGTGCTAAGTCTTCAATGAAAATCAGTGAGGCAATAAATATATTGGCACTCTCGATATCCCGCTTGAACTCCTCGTAGTTCTCTGAATCTCGGAGTTCCTCAATTAAGTACCCACTAATTTCAATCGCAAGGTTGGGATGGTTAGCGTTAATGGTGCGGACAGCTTGCGACAATGCACTCTGGTACTGGGACTCAAGCACGACATAGACCACCTTGATTAAATTACGTCCGCGTAAATTATCAGGCGCAATATGTCTGATGGTGGACTTGACGTGGGTGAACATGCTTCCTCGGCTCCTTTGATGCGCGTTCTCTACTAGAAGTTCATCACGGCTGATTTTGCCGTTCGTAACTTCGATTTATTTTTAGGAATATGAATTTTTTTTATCAGAAAACGTCTACCAAATGCTAATTTTGTCGTCTAACTGACACAAATCGATAAACATAATGAAATATTTCTTTGTAGATATTGCGTTTACCCATGAGTATTTGCTACACTGATTGTTAAAATATGTAAACAAATAGCTGGCAGCATTTATGTTTTGAGGTTTTAAATGCTTGCTAGTTAACCATAGAGCAATATTATTACTATCATTTTATATCGCTATTCTTCAGATAAAATTCTCTTTTTTCGGAAATAGGACTTACGCACAAACTACGGAAGAATCGAACCGCGAAGACACGAAGGACAGGAAGAAATAGGAGTTTCAAAGGTATTTTGCGTAAGTCCTGAGAAATATCAGCTTGCAGAGAAGAAATATTGTATTCTCCGGTACCATATTAAGTTTTTATTGCTAAAAATTATCAAAAATCAAGTCATATTTAATGAGTATTGAGGATAAATAATCAAGCTTTTAGCCATAGAACGTACAAGCGGAGCGGCATAAATTTACTGGCAATTAATTTATCTGGATGCTGGAGTTTAAGAAATAATGAGATCGCTTTAAAATTTATACAGCGAATTGCAATTTGGTGAGCTACAGATAATCATTGATTGTAGTGGCATTGGCGCTGCCATGCCCAGAAGCGCGTGCCTCATTTACCTGAGATGTGCTGTATATAATTATTCATGTTCGATGCTGTGTAAGCCGTAATTTTGGCAACTGTATGTCAAAACTAGTAGAACAGCAAAATATTTAACCTTCCTGTATCATCCAAACCAACATTCCCAATAATTTCTCTACTGGGGGAACTGTGTAATCATTCAAGTCAATACTCAGTGTTTGTCCTGCTAATTTAAGAAAACGCCAAGCTGTACCACTGCTGACGCTGCCATAAATTGTTTTAATTGGTATATTATTAGCTTCATTGAATTTTTGTGCAGCAATCATTTCGGCTGCGCATTGTCCTAAACCAGGTTTTAAATCGCCTTTTTTCGCCTCAATAATCACGATTACCGGAGCTTCAATAAAAATTTGTTCTGGCGAACGGCTAATTAAAAAATCACAGACTCCACTTAAGCCTAAATCGGCTGCAACGGTGAAATCTTCACCGGAAAAAAAGCTGACTTTGCGTTCAAGTATTTTCCGAACTTCTACAAGAATAGGACTAATAATCAATTCTGAACGAGCTTTTTCGGAACCAGTAGCGGTTGCTAATGGTAGTCCTTCGCTTAAGGCTTCTTGCAAGTAAAGACTAGGTGCTATAGACTCTGTTTCCGGTAAAAAGCGTCCGTTTTCAACAATAGTTAAGTTAAATTCGCGTTTGACTTTTGACAGTGAGAAGTCACTATAAGACATGAGTAATAAAGCTTACTGAGCTTGATTATTGCCTGTTTGTCTCTGTAAATGTTCAACTTGCTCGACAGTTAAACCAGTAACGCGGACAATTAATGCGATCGCAATTCCTTCATTAAGCATATTTATGGCAATTTCTTGAGCTTTTTGTTCAAATCCTTCTTTAAGTCCTTCTTGCAAAATATCTTGATAAATCACAGATTCGCGCATAATATCACTCCGCAAAATTCTTTTAATCTCATCTTTCTTTAATACTAACCCAGCTAAAACTGCTGTTGACGCAGCAACATTACTGCGGATGCGGGTATCATTGATGGCTTCGATAACTTCCGCAACTTGTTCTAAGGTTTGGCGTTGATTTTCGGTTTGGCTTAAAGTTGCAAAAGGTAACAAACCGGGAGAGTTGAAAAATAGTTCTGTTGGTTGTTCCCAAAGGCGGATGACTTCAAATCTATGTCGGGTATTCTCTAAGACAAATTCCGTTTGGTAAACTAGCTCAGAATCGCTTGGTTGCAAATAAATTACAACTTGACGCATTCGCTTTTGGGGAAATCTTCGATACACACGCAAGCGATAATCACACATTCTAAAGGGAATATCCGCGTCTGGTCGAGTTTGAAATTCTAAATGCAGAACTATTTCATCCGACTGCAACAAAATTAAAGCATCGGCGCGGATGGGTTCGAGAGATAATTCCGATGGACTGAGTTGTGTAAGTGTAATTGGTTCGTTGAGTAACCAAGTTGCAAAGTCCTGGGAAAATGATTCAGCAAGAAATTTACAGACATTATCAAACATAGTCTATAATTTTAAGCTTTTACGCATTTAAATTGTATATTTTGCGATAAAGTTGTCAAAAGTCCATAGTCCATAGTCAAAGGCTAACTGGGACTTTTAACTAAACTCGAAAGCCTTAACATAAAGATATTCAATCTAGGCGCGTAAAAACCGATCAGTTTTGTCTTAGCTAATATGCGGAACGAATGAGGTAACATTGCCCTCTTGACTAATGTCCCCTAACTATTCACGATTAACTCATGACTCCAGTAGATATTTTGATTCTCTCCAATGGCCCTGGAGAAGTGACAACTTGGGTACGTCCAGTAGTTAAGGCATTACGTCAACAATTGGGTGACGATCGCACAAGCGTGAGAATTTCTGTAGTTTTATCACCTTGTCCTAATGCTAGCGGTAAAGAAGCCGCGATCGCACTTTCTTATCCAGAGGTAGATAGAGTTCAAAAAGCTGAACATTTTTGGCAGTTTTTACTCTGGGGCAAAACCGTTGATAATTGGGATTGGAGAAGTCACGGTGTAGTTGTATTTCTGGGTGGAGATCAGTTTTTTCCGGTAGTTATTGGGAAAAAACTCGGCTACAGTACAGTGATTTACGCTGAATGGGATGCGCGGTGGTACAGCATCATTGATAGATTTGGCGTGATGACAGCGAAAGTTGCTGAACGCATTCCCACCAAATATGCGCACAAGTTTACTGTGGTTGGCGATTTGATGTTAGAAGCTAATAGTTATGCGTCTTTGGTACAGGATAAAGAACAAACCGCAGAAATCATTGGTTTGTTACCTGGTTCTAAAGCCGCTAAGTTAGCTCAAGGTGTACCATTAACAATAGCGATCGCAGAATATATTCATGCACAAAAACCGAATACTAAGTTTGTGATTCCCGTAGCGCCAACATTAGATTTACAAACCTTAGCTAGTTTCGCAGATTCTCAAAAAAATTCTTTTGTGGAAACCTTTGGTTTTAGCGGTGCTTCCTTAATTTTTCCCGGAGATAATCAACAAAAACCAATATTAAAAACCGCCAAAGGTTTAACTATAGAACTTTGGCAAGAATCGCCAGCTTATCAATTATTATCTCAATGTAGTATCTGTTTAACTACAGTTGGAGCTAACACCGCCGAACTTGGTGCTTTAGCTGTACCCATGATTGTCTTAATACCAACCCAACAACTTGATGCGATGCGTTCTTGGGATGGTTTACCGGGATTATTAGCTAATTTACCAGGTGTAGGTACAACATTTGCTAAGGTAATTAACTGGATATTTCTCAGACGCAAAGGTTTATTAGCTTGGCCGAATATTTGGGCACAAGCAGAGATTGTACCAGAATTAGTAGGTAAACTCCAGGCAAAAGATATTGGCGAAATGGTATTAAATTTACTGGCTCATCCTGAAAAGTTAGAGCAAATGCAAATTAAATTACGCAATGTTAGGGGTGAAGCTGGTGCGGCGCAGAAGTTAGCAGCTTTGGTGAAGGAAGAAATAGAAAATTAGAGGTGTTTTTAAGCTGTTGCGTATTTAATTTGTATATTGTAGTGCGAGCAGCGTTCGACTGAGCGCTCACGCCGAAGTCTTGCTCGCTGATGTTCCAAAGCGAGCGAGACGTTTGTCCTTCGGACACGCTACGCGAACGCACTACAAATTTATTGGGTATTTAAAAAATTGGATGTCCCTTGAGGTTAAGTTTGTTTGCTGAAAAAGCGCCAGCTTTATCATTTACACATATTTAGGACTGATTTTTATATTTTTCGTAAACAAAAAAGCTTTTTGCTTTCTCATTTATTGAAATTAAGTACTCATTTTTTTGTTTTGAGTAAGCAAAAAGCCATTTCACCTTCTCGTTAAGCCTTAACGAGTTCTTATTATTGTGTTTTCCGCAGGTAAAATACCATTTCACCTACTCATTAAGCTATATCGCTTACTCATTTCGGTAAATCGCGCACTCGTTTTGGTGTTTTCCGCAAGTGAAAAGGTATATTGCTTACTCATTTAGGTATATCGCGTACTCATTTTGTTGTTTTCCGTAGGTAAAAGGGTAGATTGCTGGGGCAAAAATGGCGATGTATGACAAGAAGCGGTTGTGTAACTAGGCTTTGTTGTTTTTAGCGATTGTCTTAGCTTTGTCAACCGCCTTGGAATGAATTCCAAGGCTAATAGCCCAAGTCTACTGAAGTAGACTCAAGATTTTGAGGGTATTTAGTCATCTTGAGATGACTTTGACTATGAGCAAGGAACTTCAGTTCCTTGCGGTAAGCAAGTTTCGCGTTAAGTTGACACCAATGGGCAATACCATACCCGAAGCGCATACATAATTGACGCGAAATACCCTGTATCTGACATCAAAACGCAAAAACTGCATAAGTCCTCGCCCCTCATAGATAAAGAGAACAAAAGCGAGGAAAAACACCCATGAACAGACAACTTACCTTAAATTTGTTGCCAAAACTGAAACCAGCCTCAGCCAATATTCATCCAAGCTTTAAACTAAATCCCATCTAGCTCAGTATATATTCTGAAAATAACTTAAGAATCCCAATTATCCCCAATCCAGCGACAGATTGACACCCAAACGCCTGAATACCTTCTCATACCTTTTAATTACAAATTACGGTAGGGGCGGGTTTACAGATATCCTTGCTGATTAACGATGATCCAAATAAACCCGCCCCTACAAATTACAAATTACGAACTTGTACTGAGCGAAGTCGAAGTATTACGAATTACGAATTATGCTTAAGCTTTACACTTTAACCTGCTTGCTGAGTGTAGTTTTATTATCCGAGTCAGTGGGGGCAAAAGCCACATTTAAACAAACGCAAATTGCCCAACAGCCAACCACAACACAAGATGCAACCCGCGCCGCAGCACAAAAAGCTTTTGAAGAAGGGATGGCACTTTACAAACAAGGTACAGCAGAATCACTGCGACAGGCGAGAGAAAAATGGCAAGAAGCGCTGATATTGTGGCGTAAAGCAGGGGATAAAGAATGGCAAGCTATTACTCTTCTTAGTATTGGTAGAGTTTACTCCGATTTAGGGGAAAAACAAAAGGCTTTGGAATATTACAACAATGCACTCTCACTATGGCGGGCGGTGGGCGATCGCTCTGGGGAAGCTACTACCCTCAATAATATCGGCTTAGTTTATGACGATTTAGGGGAAAAGCCGAAGGCTTTGGAATATTACAACAAAGCACTCCCCCTCAGGCGGGCGGTGGGCGATCGCTTTGGGGAAGCTACTACCCTCAATAATATCGGCGCAGTTTACAACGATTTAGGAGAAAAACAGAAGGCATTGGAATATTACAACAATGCACTCCCCCTCAGGCGGGCGGTGGGCGATCGCTCTGGGGAAGCTACTACCCTCAATAATATCGGCTTAGTTTATGACGATTTAGGGGAAAAGCCGAAGGCATTAGAATATTACAACAAAGCACTCCCCCTCAGGCGGGCGGTGGGCGATCGCTCTGGGGAAGCTACTACCCTGGTTAGTTTCGGCAACGTTTACTCCGATTTAGGGGAAAAACAAAAGGCTTTGGAATATTTCAACAAAGCACTCCCACTGTGGCGGGCGGTAGGCGATCGCTCTGGGGAAGCGATTACCCTGGTTAGTTTCGGCAACGTTTACTCCGATTTAGGGGAAAAACAAAAGGCTTTGGAATATTACAACAATGCACTCTCACTGTATCAGGCGGTGGGCGATCGCTCTGGGGAAGCTACTACCTTGAATAATATCGGCAAAGTTTACTCCGATTTAGGGGAAAAACAAAAGGCTTTGGAATATTACAACAATGCACTCTCACTGTATCAGGCGGTGGGCGATCGCTCTGGGGAAGCTACTACCCTCAATAATATCGGCTTAGTTTATGACGATTTAGGGGAAAAGCAGAAGGCATTGGAATATTACAACAATGCACTCCCCCGCAGGCGGGCGGTGGGCGATCGCTCTGGGGAGGCTTACACCTTGGTTAATATCGGTTATATTTACTTCGCATTAGGAGAAAAGCAGAAGGCATTGGAATATTTCAACAATGCACTCCCAATATTGCGAGCAGTGGGCGATCGCTCTGGGGAAGCTACTACCCTTGGTAATATCGCCAGCCTAGAACGCGATCGCGGAAATCTCCAAGCGGCACGCACCAATGTAGAAGCAGCGATCGCAATTATCGAACAATTACGCACCAAAATTGACAACAAAGACCTTCGCAGTTCTTACTTCGCCACTCAGCAAGGTGTTTACAAATTCTACATCGACTTGCTGATGGAACTGCACAAAAAAGAACCATCCCAAGGATACGCTGCATTAGCCCTACACTACAGCGAACGCTCCCGCGCCCGCAGCCTCATCGAATTATTAAACGAAGCCAACGCCAAAATTCTGAAAGGCGCAAACCCGCAACTCATCGCCCAAGAACGGAATTTACGACAGCAAATAGACGCTAAAACTACACTACGGCGCAATTTAGAAAATTCAACCAATAAAAACGACTTAGTTACCAAAGCCGCTATTCAACGACTGAGCCAAGAAATCGCCAATCTCAGCAATCAATACGAACAACTACAAGCCACAATTCGGGCTTCTAACCCAGAATATGCAAAATTAACCAACCCAGATCCAGACAAAGACATTCTCAAATTACCGCAAATTCAACAACAACTAGATCAAGACACCCTGCTGTTGCAATATTCATTAGGCGAAGAACGCAGCTTTTTATGGGCTGTGACTTCTACATCAATGCAAGTTTACACCCTTCCCCCACGCCAAGAAATCGAAAAAGTTGCCACAAGATTTCATTCCAGTTTGCAGCAAGAAACAGCAGGTGAATTTGCGATTGAAGAAGCCCAAAACCTGAGTAAACTTATCCTCGCACCTGTCGCCAATCAATTACCAGGAAAGCGGTTAGTCATTGTCGCTGATGGTGGTTTACAAACTATTCCCTTTGCGGCGTTGGCTGATGTGAATGAAAGGGGGACAGGGGGGACAAGGGGGACAGGGGAGAAATCATTGTTGAAAGCTAGCCATTCGGCACAACAAAGCATGAAAATCTGTCTTTCCCATGCCCTATGCCCTATGCCCTATGCCCATGTTCAAGCTGGTTCCGAATACCAACCACTGATGGTAAATCATGAAATCGTCAATTTACCCTCAGCCTCAACCATTGCATTTCAACGCCAACAACTCGCCAAGCGTCAACCCGCACCCAAAGCTTTAGCTATCTTAGCCGATCCGGTATTTAATACTACCGATTGCCGATTTAAAGATGAAAATTGCCAAGAAGCGGATCAACCTCAATCTAGGAACAAAAATCTTGATGTTTCGGCGGAATTACAACAATCTCAGCTAAATCGTTCCGCCAAAAACCTCAAGCGCAATGGTTGGAACCGGCTACCATTCACCGCCGAGGAAGCCAAAGCGATTTTAAAACTTATACCAGCAGCCAACAGTCTCAAGGCTTTGAGTTTTGATGCTAATTACAATTGGGCGACTAGCGGCGCTTTAAATCAATATCGCATTCTCCATTTTGCCACTCACGGTATAGTCGATCCCAAAGAACCACATTTATCAGGAATTCTACTGTCTAGCTATGATAAACAAGGTAAATATTTAACCGAAAATAAATTAAGTTTAGGCGATTTGTTTAACCAAGATTACCCCGCAGAGTTAATTGTCTTAAGTGCTTGCGACACTGGACTTGGTAAAGATGTCAACGGTGAGGGTTTGGTAGGCTTGACAAGAGGATTAATGTATGCTGGTGCGGCGCGGGTGGCGGTGTCGCTGTGGCAAGTTAACGATGAAGGCACATCTATATTAATGCAGGAATTTTATCAGCAGATGTTGCAGCAAAATAAAAAGCCGGCTGAGGCGTTGCGTGCGGCGCAGATGAAGTTATGGCAAGATGGGCGCAGTTTGAATGAATGGGCGGCGTTTACGGTGCAGGGGGAGTGGAGGTAGAAGAGGCAGGGGGCAAAGAGTTGGGGACTTACAAAAAATAAATTACCCATATTTCGTAGTGCGAGCAGCGTTCGACTGAGCGCTCACGCCGAAGTCTTGCTCGCTGATGTTCCAAAGCGAGCGAGACGCTCGCACTACAAATTTATTGGAAGTCGGCGGGAAACTCCATCCCCTTGTGGGTGGAGAGGGATAGCTGCCCGCCGACTTGGGGCATTGCGCATTGGGCATTGGGAACTCTTACCCATGCCCCATGCCCCATTCCCCATGCCCTAAAACTCCATCCCCTTGTGGGTGGAGTTTTTCATTGGGTATTTAAAAAATTGGATGTCCCTTGAGGTTAAGTTTGTTTGCTGAAAATGTGCCTGCTTTATCGTTTATACATATTTAGG
Source organism: Calothrix sp. FACHB-168 (assembly GCF_963889195.1). Classification (NCBI taxonomy): domain Bacteria; kingdom Bacillati; phylum Cyanobacteriota; class Cyanophyceae; order Nostocales; family Calotrichaceae; genus Calothrix; species Calothrix sp. FACHB-168. Next base: position 297,705 of record NZ_CAWPNJ010000041.1, on the reverse strand, counting down.
ACTGATTTTTATATTTTTCGTAAACGAAAAAGCATTTCGCTTTCTTGTTTATCGAAATCATGTACTCATTTTTTTGTTTTAAGTAAGCGAAAAGCCATTTCACCTTCTCGTTAAGGCTTAACGAGTTCTCATTACTGTGTTTTCCGCAGGTAAAATACTATTTCACCTACTCATTAAGCCTTTTCGCTTTCTCATTTAGGTAAATCACGCACTCATTTTGGTGTTTTCCGCAGGTGAAAAGGTATATTACTTACTCATTTAGGTATATCGCGTACTCCTAAAGGTGTTTTCCGCAGGTAAAAGGGTAGATTGCTGGGGCAAAAATGGCGATGTATGACAATAAGCGGTTGTGTAACTAGGCTTTGTTGTTTTTGGCGATTGTCTTAGCTTTGTCATCCGCCTGAGAATGAATTCTCAGGCTAATAGCCAAAGTCTACTAAAGTAGACTCAAGATTTTGAGGGTATTTAGTCATCTTGAGATGACTTTGACTATTAGCAAGGAACTTCAGTTCCTTGCGGTAAGCGAGTTTCACGTTAAGTTGACACCAATGGCATCTACCATGTGTCGTATTCATTTTTTAAATTGTTCTGAAAAAATTGTGTAAATAAAAACACTAATACATCAGAGATTTTGCTTAAGGCAAAGCGATCGCATTCGCTGGTGATGATTATGTATCGCCCGACAATATGATTGTAGGGGCATGGCATTGCCCACCTGTGTCAACTTAAGCTAAAAGCTATATACGGCGCGTGTTGTACAAAAACCCTCGCCCTCATCCCCTCACCCCTTCTCCCCCAGGAGAAGGGGAATTAAATCTCTTGCTCCCCTCTCCTGGTGGGAGAGGGGCTGGGGGTGAGGGCAGCAAGAGCGATCGCAGTATGTATAATTTCAGGGGTGTAAAAGCAAGTATAAGGCTAAAATTAGGACTTAATTTAGTCAAGTTCGATAACCTTGAGAATAATAAAGGGTAGCCTTTTTTACTTAGTTATTTATGCTGATATTTCGCCACTGCTGGTCTGTGTGTAGGGATGTCTTTCGTATGTTCCGGAAGATGTTACCTGTTCTTTTACTACCCTTTTGCTTGAGCGGTCTTGTGCTGTTGGTATCCAGTCAACCAGCCATCTCACAAGAGATCGCTATCTCTGTAAACTGGAGCCAGCAGTTGACTAATCCAATTACTGAAAAGCCTTTAGTATCTACTCCCTTGCACTTCGGACTCAACTCTTATCAGGGAAACATACCGGGAATAGCTAATGTAGGAGGTAATGCTAATTATCGTGATGGTCTGAAAGCGATGCGACCTGGTTTAGTTAGGTATCATTACGGAGGGCAGATGGCAGACTCGATTACAGATATTCGTGGCTGGGTGAAGAATCCAAACACACCTAACTTTTCTTGGGATGTGGAAAAGATAACTGCGGCGATGAATGGAGCCTACCCTCATAATCCCAAAATAATGATGAACCTCTCCAACTTTCCTGCTTACTTAACCGATGGGAGTGGTGTGCTTAAACAATCGGAATATGTGAGATACGGACAGTTTTGTGCAGATTTAGTCAGAATCTTAAATATACAACTGCAAAAAAAGCTTAAATATTGGGAAATTACCAACGAGCTGGATTCTCACCCTTTCTACCGAGATAACATGGCAGAGGTAGGGAAGATATTTGCGATCGCGGCTCAAGAAATGCGCAAAGTCGATCCGAAGATAAAAATAGGGGGGCCAGCCTTTGCCCAATCTTATACTCCATCAAGAATTGATGCTTTTGTATCGACGGCATTCCCCCAATTAGATTTTATTTCCTATCATACTTATTCCACTGGCTCTAAAACCAATCCCAACTCCGACATCTGGAACTCTGCTCAAGAAAGTTTAGGGGGCGCTACAAAATATATGCGCGCCAGTGTCGAGAAGTTTACTTCCAAAGCGGTAGAATATTTCCATAATGAGTACAACATTAGTTGGTCTCCCCCTGATGAGAGCATGACTAACTATGTTAGTGCTATATTCGATGCCTTGGCAGTACGTTCGATTCTTTATGCTGGAGCAACCGGATCTACAGCGTGGAACGAAGCTGACGGATGGTATGGAAAGCTTGGTGCTTCTCCGTCGTTTAACAGACGCCCAGCATCGTGGGTATTTGAGTATTTGAATCAGGGGTTTTTCGGTAAAGTACTTGAGTCAACAAGTTCCAACACTTCTGCTTTGGTACCCTTGGCAATTTTGGGCGAAGCTCGTGGTAAAAAGTACTTATCGTTGATGTTAGTCAACAGATCGGGTGAAAATGTTTCCGCGCGTTTAAATATGATAGCAGCCCAGAGTTGGGCGTTACCTAGAGCCTCCCGTCAGCAATTACAACTGTACCGAGTTAACCAAAGTGGTGGCGGCGCTGTAGCTGTTTCCAGCTTACCTTACGCAATGATTAGCGGACAGCTATTTTCGGTTGAAGCTAATAGTATTTTGTTCTTTACAGTCAAGCCTTGTTGTGGCGCGTGAAATTGCTGCACCAGTTTATATATTTAGATATCCCAAATGTGTAAGGGAACTCCAAAAAATAAATTATGCCAAATTGTCGGGGCGGGGTTACCCCCATACGTGTCAACTTAACGCGAAACCCGCTTTGTAGCAAGGTTTTTGCCCTCACCCCAGCCCCTCTCCCAGTGGGAGAGGGGAGCAAGAGATTTAATTCCCCTTCTCCCCCAGGAGAAGGGGTTAGGGGATGAGGGCGAAAGTTTTTGTACAACGCCCGCCCTATATAGCTTTTAGCTTAAGTTGACACCAATGGGTAACCCAGCCTCTACGAGTTGCGGGTTTGGTAAGTTAATGATTGGAATATCTTTTTATTTGGAAGTCCCTAAATTGATTTTTTTGTAGTGATGGCTCTCTTAGGCGCTTGTTTGACATTAGGGAGCAAGATGCTCCCACTACAAATGAGACCCCACACTTAAGGGCGGGGTCTTCAAGGGTAAAATAGGGATGCTTCCTAAAAATTGAGGCGATCGCCAAGATTTACAATATCTAACTAATTAAATGCAACTGAGCGATCGCGGCATTTATTAGATGATGGGTAATTGGCAAACTATCTACTACCATTCCCAGACACAACAGCATCATGTAAGAAATGGAATAGAGAAATAGCCCTCTGGCAATGGTGCGATCCTCTGGGTTTTGCAATAAGCGCCAAGCTTTGTGGATGAATATAGCCCCTAATGTAGAAGCGATCGCAAAATAAACAATGCCACTGTCATGTAACGGGTAAACAAGTAACAAGGTTGTAGCGACTGTTACCAAGGTATACCACCAAATTTGCTTTACAGTAGCGGGATCGCCAACAACCAAAGGTAACATGGGGATGCCGACTTTGGCATAATCATCGCGAATCATCAAGGCTAAAGCCCAGAAATGTGGCGGTGTCCAGAGAAAGACACTGGCGAAAATTACCCATGCACCCCAGTTTAGCGTACCTGTCACAGCCGCCCAACCTACTAATGCGGGAATTGCCCCAGCAGCCCCACCAATTACAATATTTTGGGTAGTATGGCGTTTTAGCCAGTGGGTATAAACTACAACATAATAAACAATGCCCGCAAAAGCCAGGAGGGCAGCGAGGAGGTTAGCAAAAAGGGTGAGGAGAGTAAAAGAAATGATAGCGAGAGCGATCGCAAAAACCAAAGCGCCTTTTGGCTGTATCTTCCCCGAAGGAATCGGACGATGACGAGTCCGTTCCATCTCATAATCAATATCGCGATCGTAGATACAGTTAATCACCTGGGCGCTAGCAGCAGCCAAAGTGCCGCCAGTCATAGTCACTAGCAACAATACTAAATCTACTTGTCCCTTAGCAGCAATCCACATACTGCCAGCCGTAGTAATTAACAGCAACGGAATAATCCGAGGCTTAGTTAGCTGGTAGTAACTTTGGATTACCTGAAAAAATGTTTCGTGGTGGCGAGAGACATTAGTCTCAATCATTTTGGCTCAATTTCCTTTTTAACAAGTGATGTGTAGCCCTTGCTCATAACGAATTCGCCACTGAGGCTAAGGGGAAGAGGCAGGGGGGCAGGGAGCAGGGAGCAGGGAGCAGGGAGCAGGGGGATATCTCTTGTAGAGACGCGATTCATCGCGTCTCCCTCCAATACCCAATACCCAATGCCCAATGCCCAATGCCCCATGCCCAAATTCAATGCAATCCGTTGACTGATGTTGTCGCCGTGACAGTTACAGCAATGGGGTGATTGTTGGTTTCACGGTTTGCGATCCAGTCCCGTAAGGCGAGAACGCTAAACGTAACTAAAGTACCGAGTAAGGCTGCGCCTATAGCTTGGTGAGTGACGGTGAGGAGTTCTACTTGTAGGCGTAATTTGAAAGTCGCAACGCCTAAAAGAATTTGCAGCAGCAATAACCCCCCTGCCATATTTGCCAGTCTGCGCAAAGCCGGGTGGAGTGCTGGTCTTTGCCAAGATAGCCAGACTACTGTTAAAGTTGCTACCGTTGGCGGAACTAAGCCGAAAATATGGCTGTACATCACTGTGCAAAGTTGGGATGTGCCCAAACATTGATGGAGTGCCCAGCGCGAACCAACTAAAGCACCTAAAAGACTTTGCAGGTAAACCAAAATCGCGGCTGTTATACCTATCCAAGGTAGCTTGCCGACATTGCCAGTTCCTTGGTAAGGGGTGAGGGCTGTACCAATTACCAAGAGTGTCATGAAAAACAACAGTGCAGTTCCCAGGTGGGCAGTCACGATATCAAACCGTAACAGTTCTGTGACTGTCAGACCCCCTAAGATGCCTTGAAAGACAATTAAAAACAGGGCAAATGCTGATGCCCAAGGGAGCCAATTAGGTAAAGCGCGACGATACCACCAAGATAAACCAACCAAGGCGATCGCACTGACACCAATTAAAGCCGCATCCAATCTGTGAAACCATTCCAAAAATACTTGGAAATTCATCTGTTTGGCTGGCACTAATTCCCCATAGCACAAAGGCCAGTCAGGGCAAGCAAGTCCGGCATTCATCACCCTTGTGGCAGAACCTATCGCCATCAAAATTAAGGTGGCTATGCAGATCTTCCAAACCAAACGACGAATTATATCTGGCGGCTGTGAGCCTACCGTTTCATTTTGTGGTTGTAAGACAAATTCGCTCATGAACTATACCTTTAATGCCCGCTCTCAATTAGAGCTACTTACTGAAAATTATTAATTTGTTAGTTTGTCAGCCACGACCCTTTTCCACCCTAGCGTATACGACTAGGATTGATAGATTTAGCTTTCAGTGATACTTTTCCTTTACACTTTGAAGCACTATTGCTACTTTTTGCTAAAAGCTTTAGGTATTTTTCAAGTTGTTGATATTTTTTTTAAGGCATAAAGTTTACTTGGGCAATCTAGTTTGATTCTTGATACTTGTAGGCTGGGCAATACCTACCAAAATACCGATAAAGTAAGCATTGCCAGCTTTCGGTAATTTTGTTAAAAATCAAAAAAGTATCCCATATCTAAAATTATTCTTAAATTTTTTCCATGCTTTACATCTATCCTGAGCAATATCCGATAAGACTCTTTTACTCAAAAATATTTATATAGCTAAAAAAATTAATAAAAATTTCAGACCTTTAACGTCCACAGCGAGTGGACTCGACTACCTTAGTAAGTGGGCAGCTTTAAAATCACATAGTAAATTCATTTAAGTGAGCCGTGAAAATTCCAAGTTCCATCTGGACATTACTCATTGGCATTGTGCTAACGCTCGTCAGCCTTTGGTACGGTCAAAATCACGGTCTGTTGCCAACAGCAGCCTCTGATGAAGCCGTCTTAGTTGATGGTCTGTTTAACACAATGATGATTGTTTCGACAGGCATCTTTTTGATTGTCGAAAGTGTTTTGCTTTACGCTGCTTTTCGCTATCGACGGAAACCCGGTGACAACGAAGACGGGCCGCCAGTGGAAGGTAACGTACCTCTAGAAATTCTCTGGACAGCGATCCCCGCAATTATAGTTATTGGTATTTCTGTATACAGTTTTGACGTATACAACGACATTGGCGGCTTCGATCCCCATGCAGTCCATGAAGCGCCAATTACCCAAAATATGTCAATGAATATGCCGGGGGCTGCAATCGCCGCTACTCTAACCGATACACCTCCCAGCACCGAACCCAACCTCAATCAGCAAGAATCTGATGCGGCAATGCAAGACCCAGCTACAGCCGCAATTCGCAATGCTGACCAAATTCCCCAAAAGCAAAATGCGCCAGGGATCGGGATAGTGTCTCCCACCATTGGCGAAAGCCCAGACAAAGCCGGGAAACCCCCAGCATTAGCAGTTAACGTTACAGGGCTGCAATATGCTTGGCTGTTCACCTATCCCGAAACAGGCGTGTCTACAGGAGAACTACACCTTCCCATCGGGCGGGAAGTAAAAATCAACATGACAGCCAACGATGTGATTCACGCCTTTTGGGTACCAGAGTTCCGCCTCAAGCAAGATGCGATTCCTGGCAGACAAAGCGAAATTCGCTTCACACCCAGAGTTGCAGGTGATTATGCCCTCATCTGCGCCGAACTTTGTGGCCCTTACCACGGCGCAATGAGAACGCAAGTAGTTGTAGAAAGTCCAGAAAACTTTGACAAATGGATACAAGAGCAACTAGTAGCTAGCCGCGACACCTTAAATCAAGCTGTTGCTCTCAATCCCGCCAATCTATCAGCAGATCAATTCCTCGCCCCTTACACCAAGGACATGGGAATTAAACCAGAAGTACTTCATCAAGTTCACAAATAAGTCAATAGTCCAAAGTCAATAGTCCACAGTCAACAGTCCAAGGTTTTTAATAAATTATTTTTGACCATTGACCATTGACTATTGACCCTTGACAAAAAACCTTTATGACCCAAGCGCAAATCCAAGAAACAGCCAACATCCCTGCCCTGATTGAAGAACCAGGGGTGAGAAAATGGCAAGATTACTTTAGCTTTAATACCGACCACAAGGTAATTGGGATTCAATACCTCGTTACTTCGTTTATTTTCTACTGCATTGGCGGCGTGATGGCGGACTTAGTTCGCACGGAACTGAGAACCCCTGATGTAGATTTTGTCACCCCAGAAGTCTATAACAGCTTGTTTACGCTTCACGCCACAATCATGATTTTCTTGTGGATTGTGCCCGCAGGTGCAGGGTTTGCTAACTTCCTCATCCCCTTGATGATTGGGGCTAAGGATATGGCATTCCCGCGCTTAAATGCCGTCGCCTTTTGGATGATTCCGCCTGCTGGGGTGTTATTAATTGCCAGTTTAGCTGTAGGCGATGCACCGGATGCCGGCTGGACTTCTTACCCGCCCCTCAGCTTAGTCACAGGCCAAGTAGGTGAGGCGATTTGGATTATTAGTATCCTGCTGCTAGGTACATCATCAATTTTGGGGGCGATTAATTTCCTCGTCACCTTGCTGCGGATGCGTATTCCCGGTATGGGAGTGCATCAAATGCCCTTATTTTGCTGGGCGATGTTTGCCACTTCTGCCCTGGTGTTGGTATCGACGCCAGTGTTAGCAGCTGGTTTAATTTTGCTAGCTTTTGACTTAATCGCCGGGACAACATTTTTTAACCCTACTGGTGGTGGCGATCCGGTGGTGTACCAGCATATGTTCTGGTTTTACTCCCACCCTGCGGTTTACATCATGATTTTGCCTTTCTTTGGGGCAATTTCGGAAATTATTCCTGTGCATTCCCGTAAACCAATATTTGGTTATAAAGCGATCGCTTATTCTTCCTTAGCAATTAGTTTCTTAGGGCTAATTGTTTGGGCGCACCACATGTTTACCAGTGGTATTCCCGGTTGGTTGCGGATGTTCTTCATGATCACCACCATGATCATCGCCGTACCCACAGGCATTAAAATTTTCAGCTGGTTAGCTACCATGTGGGGCGGCAAAATTCAGCTAAATACACCCATGCTATTTGCAATGGGCTTTGTTGGTACCTTTGTGATTGGCGGGATTAGCGGCGTGATGTTAGCCTCTGTACCCTTTGACATTCACGTTCACGACACTTATTTTGTCGTCGCCCATTTACATTACGTGCTGTTTGGTGGTAGCGTCCTGGGAATTTTTGCCGCTATCTATCATTGGTTCCCGAAAATGACGGGAAGAAAAATGAATGAATTCTGGGGTAAGGTTCACTTTGCCTTAACCATTGTTGGTCTCAATATGACCTTCTTACCCATGCACAAACTGGGTTTAATGGGCATGAACCGCCGGATAGCGCAATATGACCCTAAATTCACATTGCTGAATGAAATCTGCACCTATGGTTCATATATACTCGCCGTTTCCACATTCCCCTTCATTATCAATGCAATTTGGAGTTGGTTGTACGGAGAGAAAGCAGGTAATAATCCTTGGCGAGCGCTAACCCTAGAGTGGATGACCACCTCACCCCCAGCCATCGAAAATTTTGATAAAACTCCCGTACTAGCTACAGGCCCCTACGACTACGGTTTGGAACGCGCCAGCGAAGGCGTACCCTTATCCGACCCCAATCCCGTATTATCTGGTGGCGTCAACTCAGTATTAAGAGCCGAACCCGACGAACCATATCCCGGAATCACGGCGGAAAAAGAATAATTGGGCATTGGGCATTGGGCATTGGGCATTGGGCATTGGGCATTGGATAGAGACGCGATTAATCGCGTCTGTACAATCAAGAGTCAAGAGTCAATAATCATTCTTATCCTCCTTGTCCCCCCTGCCCCCTGCCCCCTGCCCCCTCCCTAGCCCCTAGCCCCTAGTCCCTCATCTTTATCATTCAACAATTCATGCAAAGCCAAATAGTTGATCCAGCACAAGCTGAACTAAATCATCACCACGCTGCGGAAGCCGCCCATGTTGGGCACGAAGAACATCCAGATCATCGCCTGTTTGGGCTAATTGTCTTCCTAATTGCGGAAGGGATGATTTTTATGGGTTTGTTCGGAGCTTATCTCGCTTTCCGTGCTACCTTACCTGTCTGGCCTCCCGCAGGTACACCAGAGTTAGAATTGCTACTACCTGGAGTTAACACCGTCAATCTAATTGCTAGTAGTTTTGTCATGCATAATGCTGACACTGCTATCAAAAAGAACGATACCAAGGGTATGCGTACTTGGTTGGCAATTACAGCCTTGATGGGTACGATTTTCTTGGTGGGTCAGGTATATGAATACACCCATTTAGAATTTGGTTTAACTACCAATTTATTTGCCAGTGCTTTTTATGTGTTAACTGGCTTTCACGGTTTGCACGTTACTCTCGGCGTTTTGGCGATCGCGGCCGTGTTATGGCGATCGCGTCGTCCGGGTCATTACAGTAGTGAAAAACACTTCGGTATTGAAGCCGCAGAAATCTACTGGCACTTTGTGGACGTAATTTGGATTATTCTGTTCGGATTGTTGTATCTACTCTAAGTAATAGTTAGTAGTTGTTCACTCCACGCGAATAACTACCCCACCCCCCAATGGGGGTTTTTTTGTCAGTTATTTACGTAATTTGATTGTTTTTAGAGTGACTATTATTGCTTTTTCCTAGCTATTAACCCATGATCTCAGTCCAGGAATCGCGATTAAAGACATTAGAGATATCAAGGTTTTAGCTTTTATATCAGGCGATCGCGCAATTGTCTTAAAGCTCCAATTGCCTAAGCGTTAATCTGTATAATTATTCAAATATCAAGCTATTTGCTACACGGTTTATAAGTATGATTTTTGACTTTTAATTCATGCTTAACCGCTCAACTATAGTTTTTTTATACATTCCTAAGGTTGGCGAGCATGGGGTAATTTACCATGCGATCGCAATTCATAAACCCCACTTTTTTTTGTATGTATCATATTAATCAATTCCTAACATGGTAAAATTTAATTCTGACAAAAGTACTCACCTAAAATTTAGCCAATGTCTCTACCAGAAATTACGCAAAAGCTCTTAGCCGCGAAGAAGCAGAAAGGACTCAGTTTCGCTGATTTAGAAAAAATTCTTGGACGAGATGAAGTCTGGATTGCAGCTGTATTTTACCGTCAAGCTAGTGCTTCTGAAGAAGAGGCGAAGTTAATCTTAGAGACATTGGAATTAGGGCCGATATATATTCAAGATTTAACCGCATATCCTGTTAAAGGATTAGGGCCAATTGTGCCTACAGATCCTTTAATTTACCGTTTTTACGAAATTATGCAGGTATACGGTATGCCCATAAAAGACATCATTCAGGAAAAATTCGGTGATGGGATTATGAGCGCAATCGATTTTACCTTGGATATTGAAAAAGAAGAAGATCCAAAAGGCGATCGCGTAAAAATTATTATGTCTGGAAAGTTTCTCCCTTACAAAAAATGGTAAGTTGTGAATCTGAGCAAGGATAGCATTATCCTTTTGCTTGTAGCAGCCACTATCCAATAAATAATATTTATTTGTGAAGCTGCACAAAACTATATATTTCTTAAACGCAAAGGTACGCGGAGTTTTTTAAAGTTTCATATTTTCTACAGTAATTAGGTGCATGTTCATATTAAATTGGTACAAGTATCAAAATTTAGCTAATCTTGACAGCCAATATCCCCAAGACACATAAATCTAGTAGTTTTAGTCCTTATTACAGTCAAAATTATGGGGCAATTTATTTAGGTGATAGTCTGGAATTAATTAAATATATTGAAGATAACAGTATTAATTTAATTCTCACTTCTCCTCCCTTTGCTTTGGCACGTAAAAAAGAATATGGTAACGAAAGTGCGGATAAATATATAGAATGGTTTTTACCTTTCGCCTACGAATTTAAAAAAAAGCTGACTGATAACGGCTCATTTGTTTTAGATTTAGGCGGTGCTTATCTTCCCGGTAATCCTGTTCGCAGTATCTACCAATATGAACTTTTAGTTAGATTGTGCAAAGAAGTTGGCTTTTTTTTAGCGCAAGAATTTTATCATTATAATCCAGCCAGATTACCTACCCCGGCAGAGTGGGTAACAATTAGGCGAATTCGTGTCAAAGATTCAGTTAATGTTGTTTGGTGGTTATCAAAAACACCAAATCCTAAAGCAGACAACAGACAAGTTTTAAAACCATATAGCCAAAGTATGAAACAACTACTTAAAAATGGCTATCAAGCAAAAATTCGTCCTAGCGGACACAATATTTCTGATAAATTTCAAAAAGATAACCAAGGTGCAATTCCGCCAAATTTGCTGGAAATTGCCAATACGGAATCAAATAGTGCATATTTACGCCGTTGTAAATCCGCAGGAATCAAACCCCATCCAGCCAGATTTCCTCAAGCTTTTGCAGAGTTTTTTATTAAATTTTTGACTGAGCGAGATGATATAGTATTAGATCCTTTCGCTGGTTCTAATACTACAGGATTTGTTGCTGAAGTTTTGCAACGCCGATGGTTTGCTTTTGAAATTAATGAGGATTATGTCAGGGGAAGTATTTACCGTTTCCATCAAGTAGAAGACGAAGCTTAAAGGATGAGTTTACCCCACCCATTTGAGGATGGAGTGCGAAAGTTAAACAAGATGAGTATTGATATAGTTTTTACTTCATCTTTTATCCTTTAAATCTGACCATTATTGATGGAAAAATCAGCCAAAATTGAACAGTGATTTATTTTTTCTATCCCTTGTTTGGGGCTAAATTGTAAATTGAAAATTTATGAATATTTTCAATATTCATTTGGGAATTTTAATTATTGACCCCAAAAAGCAGATTTATATCTCACCGTTAACCTGCATTTTATGCACTTCATCTGCTAGCTCTTGACGACTTTGATCGTCGAGTTTATCAATTGCTAACATCCCCATCAGTATAACCTCTTTGAGAGTCAAACGAGTTGAATGTGCCTGTTTTTGCACAATCTCCTTAATAATCGGACTGACACCGATTGCTGTACTAGCTCTTGCCACGAAATAACAGATAAATATTAACGACTTCGCCTAAATCTTAGCATTTCCTTTCCGCTTATTCTACATAAATATATAATCTATGAGAATTAGTCAAATGTAGTTTTCGCATTTTTGCATTCATCTGGTGGTTGACAAAATATAGTTAGCAGAAAATGAGCTAATTTTCCTATTCCTCTAGTTAGAATATAAGCAAAAATCGTCTATTCCTTTTGATTTTTGACTAAATTTGCAATTATTCCAGGAAACGTGTGAGGTACTTGATTACTTAAGTGTAAAATTTCCGATGATTACCCTAGAATAGCGAATTTAACTGCCTAAAGCAATGTAAATCACGCTCTAGCGATCGCCTGCTTGTTTCCTTGTATCCTGTGTATTGTATTCAAAGATTCATACTTCAGTTTTTCCACATAGGTAGGATGGGTATTACCCACTATGTAGGAGTTGCGATCGCATCTGCTAGTGATAGTTGTAAAATTTTCCATTTTATTCAGTTAGACGGCATGAATATTTATCATGAAAAGATGGTAGAGGGGAAGAGGGTTTTAACTAAATTTACTTTTCGTAATATAATTCTGTTTGTTTGTATTCTTCTCTTGAACCTCTGTTTTGATTTATGCTGTCTAAGCACGCCCAATTTTATATAAGAAAATTAAAATCGTTTCTAGGTCTAGGAAATTGGAAATTTTTGCTGAAATTTCCTAAATTAGACATTTACCATGACAACAACATTCAATGTCAGCGCCTCCTTGATGAGAAAGTTAAACTGTCATTCATCGGCAAACAGTAGGGTAAATACTGATGACTTTAGTTACATAAATCACAAATATAATAAAAGTTGGTATTGTTGATAATAGCCCAAAAAACGTGAAAGTACTGAGATTACAGTGGAGGAAGTGATAGAGTTAGCAAAATCTCTGTTTGTAACTAAAGTACTCTAGTAAATTTTATCTGCGGTAGTTCAGTAAAAATTCGGTTTAAAGAGATTGTAAATTGTCCAAGCAAATCCTCTGAATCCGCTTTACAGATATAGACAGAGTAAATGAAAATAACAAAATAAGCAGTTACACCGAAATAAGTTTCCTGAATTTAGTCAATTACTACTGTTATAAGTAAAAGCAATGAGTATAGGAGAGAAAATACGATGAGGGACCCTTATCTGTTGACAGCAGGTTTGTTAACAGTATTGGCAATACCAGCATCGGCTCTTCCCCAGATGTCGATTATTCTGCCAGAGCATTCAAGATTTCAGTGGAATTTACAACAGGGTTCCCAGTCAAAAATCAATCAACAAAGCATTCCCAGCGTCAATTTATTCTTACCAGAATTGCCTCACAAAGGTTTGCAAACATCAGCCATTTCCCAGCCAATATTAGGTGAAAAGATTAACCCCCAGTCAAGCTTGGCGGTACCAAGATTCACCGATGAGAAATTTACCAAACTAGTAGAATCATCAGTAAATTCTACTTTCCCAGAAGCTAATCGGGTGTTGGCATCAGGGAGCCAACTTTACGATCAAAGATTAGAAGCTTTAAAAACAGTTCAACAAAATAAACGTCTATTTGCAGATAGTTTGCAATCCTTAGAATCGGCAAACAAACGTCAATTAACTTATGAAGATTGGAAACGTTTATTAGTATTAGAAGCCAAAGCGATCGCTCGTAGCAAAGGCACAGATTCTCTCGGTATTTTAGTTGGGGATTCCTTAAGCATGTGGTTTCCTCAAGAAAAACTACCTGCTGGTAAATTGTGGTTAAATCAGGGTATATCAGGCGATACATCTACCGGAATTTTAAAAAGATTATCAGCATTTTCGGAAACCAGACCAGATGTCATATATATCATGGCTGGGATTAACGACTTAAGAAAAGGTACTAAAGACGAAGTAATTTTGCGCAATCATCGCCGAATTATGCGTACCTTACGTCTGAGTCACCCCAATGCAAAAATAATTGTGCAATCAATATTACCGACGCGCTTACCGAATATTTCTAATCAAAGAATTCGCAATTTAAATACCCAAATAGAAGTAATTGCTAAACAAGAAAAAGTTACCTATGTAAATATGTATAAGTGGTTTACAGACTTTGAAGGTAAATTAAGCGAAGATTTAACCACCGATGGATTACATTTATCATTAGATGGTTATGACCTTTGGCGAGCAGAAATAGAGAAATTAGAATTAAAATCTACAGAGCGCAATAATTAAGCGATCGCTCTTTTTGAGATATATGGAAATCAGCCCCAGCGACGCCATCGCCATCCGTGAGACAATAGAACGACAATTAGCAGCCTTTCAAAAGGATGATACTGCAGGAGCCTTTGCCCTTGCAAGTACAGAAATTCAAATTCAGTTCCGCAACCCAGAAAACTTTATGCAAATGGTAAAACTGGGTTATCCTGCGGTGTATCGTCCCCGTTCAGTCTTTTTTGAAAAGATTAAAACCATTCACGGAAAGGTAACTCAATTAGTATTGCTACTAGGCCCTGACGGAATTCCCGTAAGGGCATTATATATCATGGCCAAGCAGCGCGATACCCTCTGGAAGATTAACGGGTGCGTATTGATTCCAGTAGAAGCGGAAATTAATTAGTTATTTGTTAGAGACGCGATTCATCATTTGTTAGAGACGCGATGAACCCTTGTCTGTACAATTGTCATTCTTATCCCCAATGCCCAATGCCCAATGCCCAAGGGAGCATCCCAATTTTGACGCAATACCCTAGAAGGGTATTGCTATACCAACAAAGCCTGCCAAGGCAGGCTATCAAACTTTTAGCCTGCCTTGGCAGGCTTCGTATTTCTAGCCCCACCCTTATAGGGTGAGGGCGTTTTTGCACATTTGGGATGCTCCTATGCCCAATGCCCAATGCCCAATTTAAAATGTAACTACGCTTCTAATTGATTCACCTTTGTGCATTAATTCAAAGGCATCATTAATTTGTTCAATTGGCATTACATGGGTAATTAAATCATCAATATTAATTTTTCCATCCATATACCAATCAACTATTTTCGGCACATCTGTACGTCCTCTGGCACCACCAAAAGCTGAACCTTTCCACACGCGCCCTGTTACTAATTGAAAAGGACGAGTCCTAATTTCTTTTCCCGCACCGGCAACACCAATAATTACACTGACACCCCAACCTTTGTGACAGCATTCTAAGGCTTGGCGCATCACGTTGACATTGCCGATACATTCAAAAGTGTAGTCAGCACCACCTTTGGTTAAGTCAACTAAATAAGGAACCAAATCGCCTTCGACTTCTTGGGGATTCACAAAATGTGTCATGCCAAATTTTTCAGCTAAGGCGCGTTTGCTGGGATTAATATCTACCCCAACAATCATATCTGCTCCCACCATCCTTGCCCCTTGGATGACATTTAAGCCTATCCCACCTAAGCCAAATACTATTACCTTTGCACCTGGTTCTACCTTAGCTGTATAAATAACTGCACCTATACCTGTGGTAACACCGCAGCCAATGTAACAAACCTTATCAAACGGGGCATCATCGCGGATTTTGGCAACGGCAATTTCCGGTAAAACTGTATAGTTAGCGAAGGTAGATGTGCCCATATAATGATGAATCATTTCGCCACCGATACTAAAGCGACTAGTACCATCAGGCATGACACCCCGTCCTTGAGTAGGGCGAATAGCTTGGCAGAGATTGGTTTTGAGACTGAGACAATATTCACACTGACGACATTCTGGGGTGTAAAGGGGAATAACGCGATCGCCTGGTTTTACACTAGTTACACCAGCACCCACCTCGACAACTACACCTGCGCCTTCATGCCCTAAAATGGCGGGAAACAAACCTTCAGGATCGTCACCAGAAAGAGTAAATGCATCGGTATGACAAACACCACTCGCTTTGATTTCTACCAAAACTTCACCAGCTTGTGGCCCTTCTAATTGAACAGTTTCTATAGTTAATGGCTTACCAGCGCCGTAAGCGACTGCGGCTTTAACATCCACGCTTTAGCCCTCCTGTGTACAAGTTGCGTTAATGGGCTGTTTATGAGTTTACAGAAAGTTGACGCTCAAGGGCTAGGGAGGCAGGGGGACAAGGGGGACAAGTAGCCATTTAAGCCAAAATTTTTTACCCTCTTATTTTGGCAAAGGTATTGTTGGTTCACAGGCGATTTATCTCTCATCGCGCTTATGGCTGGCAGTGGTGATCTGCTCTTGGGAATCGCCTTTATCATCTGGTTGTGGCAAATTCGCTGAATTGGAGGTTGGATATGGTGCTTGAATTGATTGCGCGATCGCCCACTTACCCTGCTCAGGCTCAGATTTCCAATGTTCTCCCATCCCGAAGTAATTTTGGAAGTCATCATAGAAGCTAGGGCGATCAGCTAGTCAACATCGCGCCTAATGAAATCAGGGCGCTCTGCTGTGCTGGCGTAATGCCCGTTATCCCTGTGATATTAACTCCCTCGTAAGGACGATCGGCTTGCAGTGTTTGTAGACATTGTCCCGTTTGAGCATCCCAAATTTTGATCAGACCATCTGCACCGCCACTGATCAGCTTTGTATCTTGCTCTGCCCATAGAATTCGTACAATGCCAATGCAATGACCGGGAAATGCGATGATGCGTTTCCCTGTCGCAACTTCCCAAAGCTGAATCTGTCCATCCTGAGTGGCGCTGACTAATTTTTGACCCTCGCGGCTCCACTCTACCGTGTGACAGTATTCTTGTTCCTGAAGTACGCGCACACAGTTGCCTGTTGCGACATCCCAAATGCGGATTGTGCGATCGCGAGAAGCCGTTTCAAGTTGTTGGCTATCAGGACTCCAAGCAATCCAGGGAACTGCATTGTGATGATCTGGCAATTCGTACAAACAGTCTCCCGTTTTGGCATCCCAAACCCAAACCCTGTAATCAGAACCGCCAGTTGCAACATAATGCCCATTGGGACTCCAACTGAGTCCATGAATCATACAGGGACTTCCCTGCAAGGTTTGGGTGCATTCCTGAGTTTTGACATTCCAAATTCTCACGGCATAGTCAGACGTTGTAGTGATGGCAATATGAATGCCGTCTGGATGCCAAGCGAGCGTATGCACAATGCCGAGCGCGCCATGTTTGATGCGAGTGCAGTTGCCTGTCACCGTGTCCCAAAGATTAAAACAGCCATCCAGCCCGCCGATCGCTAACAGTTGACCTTGGGGTTGCCAGTCTACTCGCCAAGTACAATTCGTGCGATCGCGCAAAACATCCGTACAACTACCCGTGCTCAAGTTCCAGAAGCGCACCGTTTGATCCTGGGCACCTGCTGCTAAGGTTTGTCCATCGGGACTCAGGGCAAGCGTCAGAATACCATTGTCATAGCCTTGTAGCGTGCTGAGGCAATCCCATGTTTCAGTACTCCAGAATTTGATACTCTGCTCCTCGCTGCCCGTTGCCACAAACGGACGAGTCGGATGGGTGAGAATTGCCCAGACAGTGCTGTTGTGCGCCCGCAGAACTCGTATACAGTTACCTGTTTCACTATCCCAGAGTTGTAAGAGTCCATTCGTGCAAGTGCTGACCAGCGATCGCTGATCCCTCATCCACGCAACTGCCCACATCGGATCGCGACCTTGTAGCGTGGCAAGACAGTCCCCCGTTTCAGTATCCCAAATCTTCACGGTTTGATCGTGGGCAGCCGTCGCTAAACGTCTACCATCGGGATGCCAAGCCGCGCAAAAGGCTAAAGCAGTGTGACCGATAAGGGTTCGGATACATTGTCGATCATGCAGATCCCAAAGCTGAACTTGACCATCAAGACAGAGCGCAAACCGATTTTGAGTCGGATGATGAGCAATGTGTGTAATCATCGCTTGCGCCCCAGGAGTCAGTTCTGCAAGGCATTTCCCAGTCGCGACTTCCCAGAGTTTGACCCTGTACCAATCCACGCTGATCAAAACTTGTCCATCTAAACTCCAAGCCAGTGCCATGATGACGTGTTCATGCCCTGTAATCGTTCGCAAACATTGTCCAGTTTGGAGATCCCAAAGCTTGATGGAAAAATCGTAAGAACCGCTCGCAAGACAAGTGCCATCGGGACTAAAGCGCACGACTTTCGTCCACAAGCTATGTCCCTGCCAAGTGCGATAAGACTGACGATCGACAACTTGCCACACTCTCACCTGACCACACACATCTCCCGTTGCCAGCCAGTTTCCATCGGGGCTAAAGTCGAGCGATAGAATATTACCAAACGGCTGAATAAATACCGTATCAATGAGATGAGCATGGGCGAAGTTGACGTGATGCAGAGGACTGCGGCGTAAGTCACCGTGGCGAATCGTGAGATGGGAAAAATCATAGCCTGCGAGATCAATCTGCAAGAATTGACAAAGGTTCAGTAGATTTCCGGCAGCATAGCTAAACTGCAGCGACTGATCTTGACGGATCTGCGCGATCGCACCCCGCATTTGCTCATCCAGTGCAGTATTCGAGGGAAAATGCCGGCGCAATTCAGCCGCGATCGCACTCACAATCAATCGCCCCTGACTCTCGCGAATGTAGTCTTTCACCGTTGTTTTCATCAGCGCATGGGTAGCTAACAGTGAAAACTTTGCTGTGACTAATTCTGTTGTGATAGCGGCGATCCAGCGATCGAGAACATATTCCATCACCACAGGTTGCTGAGTATAAGTATTTGCTTGACGCTCTAGCAAACTGCGACCATACAAAGCTTCTAGTGTTTCTAGAATTTTGGCTTTCGGAACAGGTGGCACAATGTCATGGTGAAGGGTGGCGATCGTCGTCCATTCACGATTGATGGCTAACCAATACAAAACCGTTTTCTCTAAAGGAGAAAGTCGATTGAACTGAGAATCGAGTAATCGTCGAATGCCATTGAAGATAAACGTATCTTCTTGCAAGAATGCTGCAATATCACCATCAAATAAATCTTGAATCGAAGTTGCAACAATTTTCAGAGCTAACGGACTATTGCTATAGCGATCGCCTAAGGTTTGTCTTTGCTCAACCGTTCCTGCTAGTTTTCTAGCTTGCAGTAAAGCATCCGCAATCTCAGGAGAACCATCAAGGCGTAGCGATCGCACAGATAAACTCTCGCCTTCTAATGCAGCGACGATCGCAGGTTTCTCCCGACTGGTCAGCACGACACAACTTTGATGATTCGTTTCCCCAATCAATCGAAGCAACTCGCTATAAGCTTCATATCCTGAACGGAATTGTCCAGCTTGCTGAGGATCGAGAATCGTTTCTAGATTGTCTAAAACCAGCAAACAGCGTTGTTTTCTCAGATAATGCAGCAATCTTTCTGGTGTTGCGATCGCGTCTTGCTGTCCAGATAAAAACGGGACGAGATCTACTAGTAATATTTCCAAGGATGGAGCATTCGAGAGCGATCGCCAAATCACACGCGAAAATTGCTCTTCTGGTATGAGTTTTTGGGCTAATTTGGCTGCG
Organism: Calothrix sp. FACHB-168; assembly: GCF_963889195.1. NCBI lineage: Bacteria > Bacillati > Cyanobacteriota > Cyanophyceae > Nostocales > Calotrichaceae > Calothrix > Calothrix sp. FACHB-168. The sequence goes on along the minus strand of NZ_CAWPNJ010000041.1, from coordinate 278,329 downwards.
ATCGCACTTTTGCCAATGCCGCCCATGCCTAAAATCGCCAGTAATCGACCGCCGGATGCGATCAAGTGCGACAGCGTTTTCAGTTCTGCTGTCCGCCCGTAGAAGATCGAAACATCCAAGGCTTCGCCCCAGTCAATCTGGACTGGCGTAGGTTGATTGAGATGACGCTGGAGCGCGGCTCGAAAGTTGGTTTTGCTGATTCCTTCATGCAGGGCTGCTGATAAATGTCGCCACAACTTAGGGCCGACATCGCGCTTGATGTAGCTGATCGAATAGCCAGATTGATCCGCGATTTGCTCATAGGTTTGGTCTGCGATCGCGCCTAGCAAAATCGCCACTTCTACATCGGTTAGATGTCGATTCAAACAACGAAACATCGCGTTGTCAGCAATAGTCAGTAACGGTTCAGAAGTCATCATCAGCGCAGTAGGTTAGAGTGAGAAGCCAAGCCGTTTGCGTCCTAGTGAATTGAAATTTCTATACAAGAAGATCCTACCTGAACTTTCCAGACTTTTTTGTGGTGTAAAGTTTTTTTCTTTACTCAACTGTCTTGCTCAAAGACCAGAACTTATCTGTAACGACAAATCTCAGAAAGACTTCTACTGTAATAAGCGTAGCGACCTCAATTTTTTAGCGCTGCACAACTTCATACTCGGATTACTACCTAAGCAAGCAAACTCTATTACTACAAGGAAAACTTCCATGTCTCAATCTACATCTCAATCCGAACCGATGATCAAACTGGAACCCGGTGGACGTGCCCCCATTCTCAGCTATAACGTCCCTGAACCTACAAGCTATAGCGGTCGCAATATCATCAATCTGACGATCGACAGAACCTGGTTCAGAGATGAACCGAGCATCGGTCAACCTCCCATTGGAACCCGCGCACCACTGACTGGAGTAACTCGTGAACGTCTCGTTGAAGCCATTCGTAATGCACTCCAAACAGGTTTCTTTGATCCAAAGCTATTCCCCAACGTTCGAGTTAGCAACAATGCCCTAGCAATCCGCCCCAAACTTCCAGTCCCAACTTCAACGACAGGCAATGCACCTACCCAAGCGATCAAGATTCTGCTTCCAACCCAACGAGTAGGAGAAGCAAAGCCAGTCATGAATGCACTCGCTGACCTGGATGCAGACGCGATCGCCGATCGAATGCTAGCTGGAGAACGCCTCAACATTTTCCGCAACCTTCACGGCGCATTTGACTATAACTTTCTCCCAGAACCAAAGACTGCTAAACCTCGCTTGATGTTGATCGAAACCTATCGATTGTCCTCTTTCTTGGGAACTTACGGTGCTGGAAAAGTCCTGAAAACCTTTACACTGCTCCCTGGCGAATCAACGAAGATTAGTATCAAGACCTATCTCAAAACCGAAACCGAAGCCAAACAAGCCTCTAGCATTCTCGACTCGTTTACAGAAGAAAGTGCTAGTGACTTTGAAACCTCGCTTCAGAAAGAACAATCCAACAAAGAAAATACGAACGAAAGCTTTGAATATTATGCTGAAGCCGAAGCTGAAGGAAGTTGGGGGTTTGCAAGTGCGAATGTCAGTGGTGGTGTCAAAGGCGGCTCCAATACAGCCCGTGAAGAGTTTGCTAAAAATGTCAGTTCTACGACTCAGAAACACGCAGCTAAAGCTTCTGCAAAACGAGACGTGCAAGTGAACACGAGCTTTGAATCGAAAGTCGAATCAGGCGAAGAAACTGCGATTGAACGGCAACTCGAAAACATCAACGTCAGCCGCACCTTGAACTTTGTCTTCCGCCAAATGAATCAGGAATTTATCACCCTGTTGCACTTGGTTGATGTCAAAGTAGCATTCTTCAATGGCTATGCTGAATCGCGCCGAGAAGTTCCCCTCGCAGAGCTAGATAACCTTCTGCAAACTGTGATGAAAGATGATCCTACTAGACGGCAACAAGTCAAGCAACTGATTCTCGACGAACTCAAAAACATTGTTGACTACACCGATACGATTCAAGAGTTTGTGGAGGAAAAGCAGGTCGGAAATGGCGGAACAAAATACCTGCGAGTTCCAAAAAAGGTTTCTATCTACAAAGATGCAGCAACAGGAACTGAGATTGCTGTCCCCGGAGTTATTCTGTCTGCGATGCGAAATGTACTGCGCACGGAAGGCATCATTGTAGATGCGTTATTGGGGCAAGGTGATGGCTTGGATGAATATTCTCATGGACTACAGGATGAGGCAGTACGAGAAAAAGCGCTAGCAAATGAAGCATTGCGGCTCAAGAATGAACGCGAACAATTGGCGTTACAAATCATCCTCAGCAAAGATACAGAAGCAGCAAAATTGTTCCAGCAACTCTTTGCTGCACCTGTAGTTCAACCCAGTCCTGCAACAACTTCTGGAGGTAATGGTAAAGCGATTTCTCCAGAACTGAGCAACGCAAAATAACTCGTGAGGATTTCTCCCATGTCAAATCATTCTGCCACTCCTACAGGAGCCGTTAAACATCGGGATCGGGTGCTAAGTCAAAAACCTCTGAATCGGCATCAGGGTCAAAGCCCTGCCGAATGGGACAAACTGCACAACTACGTTCATCCTGGTACTGTAACGCTACGACTCGCCATTTTCTGGACGAGTAATGTCAAGGATGAAAACGATCCGATGCCTGATTACTTCAGTAAAGCTCAGGGTCTGCTGAAGCAGCATGGACTGAATTTGCAGGCATATCCAGCAACGACAAAAGACCCCGCGACAACCTTACAGTTTAATGAGGAAGTCACCCTTCGCACACAGGCGATGGAGTTGCGGCAGAAAGCCCATGCTGCTTTCCCTGGAGATAACTACTCACGATTGCCTGTGATTGTTTGCCCGCTGCGCCAATCGACGATCGGCGAGGAAGCAAACGGCATGGTAATCATTGATCGCCCAGACGAGCCTTCCGATTGGCTACCGTTTGTGTTGATCAATTCCAAAGCTAAATCGCCGGATCGTGTGACGTTACTGCATGAAATCGGTCATGCTGCTGGTCTGGTACATCCGGGTGCTGTGGGAAAAGATGCTGCAATCATTAACTTTATGCAGTATTACGATCCAGCAACGACGAACTTGCCGGGGCGAGAAGGCATTCTCCACAACCAAGTTAAAAAGCTCGCGGTTGCTTACTTTGCGTCTCCTAAGTAGCAGAGCAGTTCATCAACTGTCCCTTGTGCGATCGCACTTTAAATAGGAAAGCTCATACTCCTTGCGATCGTAGATCCTCTTACAGCCTCCCTAGTAGTCTAGCTAACTTTACTAGGGTGGTCATTTTGCCATTTAAGCCAAAATTTTTTTACCCTCTTATTTTGGCAAAGGTATTGGACAAATGACTAATTTTGTAAAAATGTCATTCTTTAGTTAGATTAATAAATGATGGAAATAGCTTTCTGAGCAATGATGTAAACTTTTGCTAGTAGAAATTCCCTCATAAGAATTTAGTCAATTCCTCAATAAATTATTAGTCACAGCCTATGAATCCTGCCCTTACAAAAATTGGCGCTCAAATGTCTAACCTGACCGGCGTGCGAGCGATTATGAAAGATATTATCGAAACGCTGCAATCTGGCGCGGGGCAGGAATTGATTAATTTGAGTGCGGGTAATCCGTTGATTTTGCCTGCTGTAGAGCAGTTATGGCGCGATTGTACAGCAGATTTGCTGGCTAGCTCGGAATATGGTGAGGTGGTTTGCCGTTACGGCTCTAGCCAAGGTTATGCACCATTAATAGAAGCGATCGCGAATGATTTTAATCGGCGCTACGGTTTACAATTAACTGCTCGCAATATCTTAATTACTCCTGGAAGTCAAACTTTATACTTCTACGCCGCTAATGCTTTCGGTGGTTACACGACTACAGGCGAACTTAAGCAAATAGTTTTACCTTTAAGTCCTGATTACACTGGTTATGGTGGACTTTGTCTAGCGCCGGAAGCTTTAGTTGCTTATAAACCAGCTTTAGATATTGATGCACCTGCGCACAGATTTAAATATCGTCCTGACTTCAGCCAACTTTCTATTTCTGAAAGCACGGGTTGTGTGATTTTTTCTCGTCCCTGTAATCCTACAGGTAACGTGCTTACCGATGAAGAAGTGAGAAAAATTGCGGCTTTAGCTGCACCTTACGATGTGCCAGTATTAATTGACTCCGCTTACGCGCCGCCTTTCCCCGCGCTGAATTTCACGGATATGTCGTTGATATTTGAAGAGAATATCCTGCATTGCACCAGTTTATCGAAAGCTGGCTTACCAGGGGAAAGAATCGGGATTGCGATCGGTAATGAAAAGACAATTCAAGTTCTCGAATCCTTCCAAACTAATGCTAGCTTGCATTCCTCCCGTTATGGACAAGCGATCGCAGCGCGAGCAATTAATTCTGGCGCATTAGCGGAAATTGCCGAACAAGTCATTCGCCCCTTCTACCAAAACAAATTCACTGTATTAGAAAATACCTTAGAGGCAGCCATGCCCAAGGACTTACCTTGGTTCCTCCATCGTGGTGAAGGCGCAATCTTTGCTTGGTTGTGGTTACAAGATTTACCAATTACTGACTGGGAATTATACCAAGAATTAAAGAAATTCGGTGTAATTGTGGTTCCTGGTAGTACCTTCTTCCCCGGTTTAAAAGAAGAATGGCCGCATAAACAACAATGTGTCCGCATCAGCCTCACCGGTAGCGATGAAGAGTTGGTAACCGGGATGAGTCGGTTAGCGAAGGCAGTAGAACAAATATATCAGAGTGCGACTGTCAGCGCTTAAGAGAAGGCAGAAGGAACGGAAATAGTGGTAGGGTGTGTTATGCCGTAGGCTAACGCACCATCTAAAATGGCAATTAAATAATGGGAATGAACCACGAAGACGCGTTCGCGAAGCGTCTCGAAGAGAAGAACGCAAAGAAGGAAAGGAAAAAAGAAATTAATCCAATATCGCCAATCGAAAGTCCAAAATTGGATGATTGGTTAGATATTGGTAAGATTGTCGCGCCTCAAGGATTGGCTGGAGAGATGCGGGTGTATCCCAATACTGACTTCCCGGAAAGATTTGAGGTAGCAGGAAAACGTTGGTTATTGCGTCCAGGGGCGACAGAACCCCAGCCTGTAGAGTTGCTGGAAGGGCGTTACATTGAAGGAAAAAATTTATACGTTATTAAATTAGCTGGGGTGAACAATCGCAACCAAGCAGAGGAATTGCGCGATTGTCAGTTAATGGTACCAATAAGCGATCGCCCCCAGTTGGCAGAAGATGAATTTTATGTTCCTGATTTGCTGGGGTTATCAGTGTTTTTGCAAGCTTCGGGGGAATTGGTGGGTAAGGTGGTAGATATAATTCCCGCAGGTAACGATTTATTAGAAGTAGAGTTAGATCCAGGATTTGCGCCGGATAAAAAACAGAAGAAAGTTTTAGTACCCTTTGTAGAAGCGATCGCACCTGTTGTAGATATACCATCTGGGCGCATTGAAATTACACCCCCACCAGGGTTATTGGAAATTTAATTTAGGGCATTGGGCACTGAAACAATTTTGGATTTTGGATTTTAGATTTTAGATTGGAATCCAAAAGACGCTCGCGGACTCGCTAACGCTGCGCTATCGCAAATCTAAAATCTAAAATTCCTTGTCCCCCTGCTCCCTGCCCCCCTGCCTCCTTATCCAGTGCTACAATCCAAGCAGCATTGAGACTTCAGCCTATGGTTTCTCACGCCGAATCATTCACCCAAACAGAAGTCATCTACCCAGATAGTGACGGACAGCCAATGGCAAATAATACTGAACAATTTCGCTGGATTTTGGTTATCCAGCAAAATTTAGATTGGCTGTACGCCAACGATGGGAATGTATTTGTGGCGGGAGATTTATTTTGGTATCCGGTAGAAGGACGCAATAATATTTTTAACGCGCCGGATGTTATGGTTGTGTTTGGCAGACCAAAGGGTAAACGCGGTTCTTATCAACAATGGAATGAATCAGGAATTGCGCCGCAGGTAGTGTTTGAAATTTTGTCTCCTAGCAATTCTCAAGATGAGATGGATAGAAAACTCCTGTTTTACGATCGCTACGGTGTTGAGGAGTATTATATTTACAATCCTGAGAAAAATCAGTTAAGAGGTTGGTTGCGTGGTGAAGGGGGGTTAGATGTTATCCCCGCAACTGCAAATTTACTCAGTCCTCGTTTAGGAATTCGCTTTGATTTATCTGGCGATGAGTTGCAGATTTTTCGCCCTGATGGGACAAAGTTTTTTACTTATGTAGAAATTTGTCAACTTCTCGAACAAGAACGACAACGCGCAGAAGCAGCAGAAGCGGCATTAGAAGCAGAAAAAAGGCGATCGCAACTTCTAGCTGATAGACTACGAGAAATGGGTATTAATCCCGAAGATTTGATTTGAAAATTATGTCTTCACCCTATAGGGGGAAATTTTAAGCAAAAATTTTCCCTAAATCTATGTTGCCTAACTAAAGTCAATCAACCTCTTGGATACAAGTCATCTTGCTCGCATTAAAGCGGGAATTTAAATGTAAGACAGCTTGCTGATCCTCTGCCAAAAGTATGATTTTGAAAATGCTGAAACTTGCTGTGATATGACATTTTATGATTGGGAACCGCAAAATTTATCTTACAGGGAAGCAAACGCAAATATATTTTTGATCCCCGCTAATGTTTAGCTATTTATTCGCAAAAAAGCAGTCATAAAGCTGAGATATGTTTGCCAAAATACCAATTTATCTGATTGTAATGATTTACATAAATCAGGAATTTAATCGTAAAAATAATCTTAAAAATCTGCTACATCGCCTGATAAATTTGTTACTCTGGCAGAGAATTCTTCATTGGTGTTTTTTCATATTTATTTTAGATTTGAGCGAATAACTGTCTGACACAGCGATTAATTTCCACATTCCAGAGAAATACTGGGTAAATTTGTCACGAGTAAGATGACACTCAGCCTCTAGATAAGTAAACTTGCATACTGATTGAATGAATTCGTCACATCCTCATGTAATGGAGTTTGATAATGACGTTAGCAAGTCCGACTCAACCAAAGCCTTTAAAGGATGAAGAATTACGCAAAATAAACGCCTACTGGCGTGCGGCTAACTATCTTTCAGTAGGCCAAATATATCTGCTTGATAATCCGCTTTTACGAGAACCACTGAAGCTAGAACACGTAAAACCCAGGCTTTTAGGTCACTGGGGAACTACACCCGGTCTGAATTTTATCTATGTACATTTGAATCGGGTAATCAAAAAATATGACCTGAATACAATTTACATTGCTGGGCCTGGTCATGGCGGGCCGGGTATCGTTGCGAATACTTACTTAGAAGGTACGTATAGCAAATACTACCCCAACATTGCTCAAAATGTTGAGGGGATGAAGCAACTTTTTAAACAATTTTCCTTCCCTGGTGGGATTCCCAGCCATGTAGCGCCGGAAACTCCAGGTTCGATCCATGAAGGTGGTGAACTTGGTTATGCACTTGTCCACGCCTACGGTGCAGCTTTTGATAATCCCGATTTAATTGTGGCTGCGGTTGTCGGTGATGGAGAAGCAGAAACAGGTGCTTTAGCTACAAGCTGGCACTCTAACAAGTTTATTAATCCTGTCCATGATGGTGCAGTATTGCCGATTTTACACCTTAACGGGTATAAAATCGCTAACCCTACAGTATTATCACGGTTGAGCCATGAAGAGTTAGAAAGCTTGTTTATTGGCTATGGATATAAACCTTACTTTGTAGAAGGTTCAGACCCCGCAGATGTGCATCAGCAAATGGCGGCAACTTTGGATACTATTGTTACTGAGATACAAAGTATTCAAAGAGAAGCTAGGGTACATGGGTTTAGCCAACGCCCACAATGGCCGATGATTATTTTGCGGACTCCCAAAGGTTGGACAGGCCCCAAACAAGTAGATGGGAAAAAGACCGAAGATTTTTGGCGATCGCACCAAGTTCCCTTTGGCGAAATTGCGAAAAAGCCAGAACACCTGAAATTATTGGAAGATTGGTTAAAGAGTTACAAACCAGAAGAACTTTTTGACGAAAAAGGGCAGCTAATTCCCGAATTAGCCGAATTAGCTCCCCACGGACATCGTCGTATGGGCGATAACCCCCATACCAATGGCGGTATGGTACTGCGGGAACTGACAATTCCGGAGTTCCAAAAATATGCTGTAGATGTTACCGCACCGGGTAAAGTAGAAGCCGAAGCCACCAAAGTTACAGGTAAGTTTCTCCGGGATATCATGCGATTTAACGAAGAAACCCGCAATTTCCGCATTTTCGGCCCCGATGAAACCCAATCTAACCGTTTAGATCCGGTATTTGAAGTTACAGACCGAACTTGGGTGGCGGAAATCCTCCCGGAAGACGAACATCTATCACCCAACGGGCGGGTGATGGAAATGCTCAGTGAAACTTGCTGTCAAGGTTGGTTAGAAGGCTACTTGCTCACAGGTCGTCATGGGTTTTTCTCTTGCTATGAGGCGTTTATCCACATCATTGACTCGATGTTTAACCAGCACGCCAAATGGTTAAAAACTACCCTGGATATTCCTTGGCGCAGACCAATTGCATCTCTAAACTATCTGCTAACTTCCCATGTTTGGCGACAAGACCACAACGGTTTTTCTCACCAAGATCCTGGTTTTATTGACCATGTAGCCAATAAAAAAGCAGAAGTTGTCCGCATTTATTTACCCCCCGATGCGAATACTTTATTGTCAGTAACAGACCACTGTCTCAGAAGTAAGCATTACGTCAACGTCATTGTTGCGGGTAAACAGCCAGCTTTACAGTACTTAGACATGGATTCCGCCATTAAGCACTGTACTAAAGGCTTGGGTATTTGGGAATGGGCAAGTAATGATAAAGGTAGCGAACCAGATGTAGTCATGGCTTGCGCTGGTGATATTCCCACCTTAGAAACCTTAGCGGCTGTGGATATTTTGCGTCAGAACTTCCCAGAGTTAAAAGTGCGGGTAGTCAACGTAGTGGATTTAATGACACTCCAACCCAAAGGCGAACATCCCCACGGTTTAAGCAGCAAAGACTTCGACACAATTTTTACCACCGACAAGCCGATTATCTTTGCTTTTCATGGTTATCCCTGGTTGATTCACCGCCTAACCTATCGCCATACCAACCATCACAATTTACACGTGCGCGGTTTCAAAGAAGAAGGAACTACCACCACTCCCTTTGATATGGTTGTACTGAACGATCTCGATCGCTTTCATTTAGTAATGGACGTAATCGATCGCGTGCCGAAATTAGGTGCTAAAGCAGCTTACGTCAAGCAAATGTTGCAAGACAAGCTGATTGAGCATAAGCACTATATTGAGCGTTATGGCGAAGATATGCCAGAAATCCGCAATTGGAAGTGGTCTTACTAAGCTCTAGAGGGCATGGCATTGCCATGCCCCTACAATCTGCCACATTCTCTTTTGAAATTGGTATCCATCTAGCTCCCATGCTCTGCGTGGGAGCTTAGATTTATGAGGCTCTGCCTCAATTTATCCGAAATTCTCAGCAGTTGAAAATCTTACCGCGACATTCGCCAAATCCAATGCGCTGATACCCTGGGGTTTCACAATATCCCCGCAGAATTACTTCATCACCATCAGCTAAGAATTTTCGTACCTCACCTGTAGGTAGTGTAATTGGTTGAGAACCGCGCTGTGTAATTTCTAACAAGCAACCTTGCGAACCAGTTTCCGCACCGGAAACTGTACCACTTGCAAGTAAATCTCCTGAACGCAGGTTACAACCATTACTAGCATGATGGGTGAGCATTTGCGCTAATGTCCAATACATTTGTTGGAAAGAACCACGACTTAACAGCCAAGGTTGTAAACCCTGTTGTTGCATCTGCGCTGAAGTTATCCAAACTTCTAATGTAATATTGATACCGCCCAAACTCTCATCGACTGGCGAAGATAAATAAGGTAGGGGTTGCGGATCGCCTGACGCACGACTAAAAGCCGGACAGCGAAATGGTGCTAAGGCTTCTAAGGTAACTACCCAAGGGGAAATTGTAGTTGCAAAACTCTTGGCTAAAAACGGCCCCAAAGGTTGATATTCCCAAGCTTGAATATCTCTAGCTGACCAATCATTAACTAAGCACAGTCCAAATATATGTTCTTCTGCTTTATCTATATATATAGGTTCTCCCGGTTGATTGCCAACACCGACAAAAAACCCAATTTCTAATTCGTAATCTAGCATTTGCGTAGGTGCAAATTTGGGTACTGAATCTGCTGGTGGTTTGATTTGCCCGCTAGGACGCTTAATAGCAGTATCGCTAGGCACAATTGATGAAGCGCGTCCATGATAGGCGATAGGTACATATTTATAGTTAGGCAGTAAAGGATTGTCTGGACGGAAAAGCTTTCCGACATTTGTGGCGTGAAAGATGGAGGCGTAAAAATCAGTATAATCACTAATAGCGGCTGGTAGTATAAATTCAGCCTCAGACATGGTGAAGAGAATTTCTGCTGGCGGCTGTGGTTGTCTGTTAGCTTGCAATAACTGACTGAGATGCTGACGCAAAGCTAATCTAGCAGGAATTTCTATCCCCATTAATAAATTTAAATTAGGAGATGTACAGGCGATTTGCAATTGTTCGGGGAGTTGTGACAGTAAACCAAGTTGATAGCATCTAGTTAAATCTAAAATTTCCTTGCCAATTGCTACTCCAATTCGCGGAGTTTCGGCGCTACCTTGGCGGCGAAACACAGCAAAAGGTAAGTTTTGGATGGGAAAATCGGTGTCTGGTTGATTTGCTGATTCAACCCAACTGCGTAAACTGGGGTTATGGGTGGCGTCAATAGGATAGCTCATAGGGAGAGGTAATAGAGAACTTCAGTTGATGCTGATGATGAGTAGCTTCAAGTTTTACACTTAAATTATTGATTGGGAGCGATCGCTCTTTGACAGCTGCCCCCAATTTTCAGTATCACCTTAATAACGCAAATGGTATCAATGCAGACATTTAAAGTCATTGAAGACGCAATCACAAAACCACCAATTCCCCACGAACCACATAAGCAATCTTTAAAAGCTTGGGCGATGTATTGCTTACGAGATAAAGGTTTTAAAGTTGTTTATGCCCAAAATGCTGATTTTGCCATTGAACCGAAAAATAGCGACAAGTTGTATTTTAAGGTGACAAATAACGCCGATGATGTAGACAATTCTTGCAGCTGGATAGTTTGGGATAGTACCAGCAAACAAGTGAGTCTGATTCCCTTGTCAGCTAAGGGTTAGGGGCTAGGGGCTAGAGGCTAGGGAAGGAGGGAAATTGTTGACGGTTGACGGTTGATCCATGCCTAAAAACTCCATCTTCTTGTGGGTGGAGTTTTTCATATTTTGAGGTTTTAAATTGCGACTAATATAATTGAAAGTTGATAGCTAAAAATCTGCTAATACTTAGCCTTTATTGGTAAATAAATTGCCTAAATACGCAATAAATATAAGTTGTTTGCTGCAATAGAAAAATTATGCCAAATCTATAATGTTTCCAGAGTTATAAATTACAATTGGGGACATAATCCCAATTCAATATAGTGGCAATTTCCACTGGCAGGGTAACTGGATTAAAAGGTTTAAGAATGATGCCGACAACTTGATATTCTTGCATAAATTGGGGATCTAGCCACCGCGCTGTAGCACTCAACAACACTACGGGAATATCTTGAGTTTTGATATTTCTTCTGAGTTGCTGCAAAAACATAAAACTTCCACGCATAGATAAATCTAACACTATCGCATCGGGAGAATTAGATTCTGCTTTTTGCAAAGCTAGAAATGGAGAATCAGCAGTTAACACCATCCAACCACCTAAATCCTTCAGACAAAGTTCAACTAACTCTCTAACGTTAACTTCGTCATCAAGAAGCAATATAGTTTTGGTGGCTAGAGTCATTTTCTCCAACGTGTGCATATACCTTTCCTGGAAGTGAAAAATATTTGTTTCTACTAAAGAAAGGTAAAATACAATAATAAAGAACTAATAAAGAACTAAATTTTTTTCTAACTTTTCACAACATTAGATTGCGGCATAAAAAAACAGACCATTTAAATGGCGTCAAAATGAGGAATTTTGACTGTGGCAATTTTAGATTATTTCTTTGGTACAACCCCCGCCCCTCTCTCCGAGACGCTACGCGAACGTGAGCCGAACAAATCTAAAATCTCAATCTAAAATCCCCAAGTAGGGGCGGGTTCACAAATATCCTCATTCATTCACAACGATCTAATTAAACCCGCCACTACCTTTATGGGTGCAGTTAATCTAAAATTTAAAATCCAAAATCTAAAATTGATTGACTTTTGATTTCCCCATAGCATTACTAGGTTCCCCAACCGAGAATTTCCGCCACATTCTGAGAAATTTTCAGAGGTTCAAAGGGTTTGGTAATGACACCAGCAATTTTCATTTCCGCAAAGCGGGCGCGATCGCTTGGTTGCACTTTCGCAGTCAGAAAAATTACTGGAATTGATTCAGTAATTGTATCTGCCTGCAATTGTTCATAAACGCTATAACCATCCATATCAGGCATAGATACATCCAAGAGAATAGCATCAACAAGTTCTGTCTGTGCTATTTTTAACGCTTCCTTACCTGATTCTGCTGTCAGCGTCGCCCATCCTCCCAATTCTTCTAGACAAGCTTGTACCAGTTCTCGGATACGTTCTTCATCATCCACAATCAACAATCTTTTTATAGTCATTTGTCAATAGTCATTTGTCAATAGTCAATAGTCAATAGTCAATAGTCATTTGTTATTTGTCAATATTCATTGAGTATGGAACATTACAAGAGTGTAATTACTGATTTTTTCTCTGTGTTTCTTACCTTACAGCGTTTTTCAAGTAAATAGACCAAGCAGTAGTAGGGGCACGGCACCAGTAATATTATTGTATGTACTAGTAGATTGTAGATGCCGTGCCCCTACGAGAATCTGTGTTTAAATTACCTGAAAACTGCTGTAACAATCTTCGCGGTGTTTAAGTCTGCGGCTTCTAACAAGCTGCAAGTATGTTATGCGGGGTCTAAATTCCCGTTACACTTCCGACTTCCGACTTGTTTAATTCCTGGCTAAGGGTATTGTAAAGAAGAATGTACTTCCTTCACCTAAGGTACTTTCTGCCCAAATTTGTCCGTTGTGCTGATCGATGATACTCCGACAAATCGCTAATCCTAAGCCTGTGCCGCCTTTATCACGAGAATCAGAAGCGTCTACTTGGTGAAATCGCCCAAAGATGGCTTCTAATTTATCAGTGGGAATTCCCCGCCCGCGATCGCTAATTTGAAACAGTACGAAATCTGTTTGTTGTTGGACGCTGATAATGATAGTGGAATGGGAAGGTGAAAATTTCAGGGAATTACTTAAAAGATTATTAAGTGTTTGCATAATTGCATCAGCATCTGCCCAAACTTGAGCATCTATAACATTAATGTTAAAAGTAATATTTTGTTGTTCGGCGATCGCTTTTACCCCCTCGACTGATTGGTGAATTAAATCAGCCACATTGCAGGTAGTTTTGTCTAAAACAGATCTGCCTGATTCTAAGCGCTCTAAATCGAGAATATCGTTAACTAAGCGGACTAAGCGATCGCTATCGAGGGCGGCAATTTCAATCATCCGTTTAAACTTTTCTGGTCTACGATCGTAAATACCACTATTTAATAAACCCAAGGCAGCGCGAATGGCTGTTAAAGGGGTACGCAGTTCGTGACTGACAATACCGATAAACTCGCTTTTAATTTGCTCAACTTTTTGCAGTTCGGTGATGTCTTCAGCAATCCCAGCAATTCGGATAATATCCCCCGATTCGTTTTTAATTGGGAAAGCGCGATCGCGAATCCAGCGTATGGAACCATCGGCACGGATAATGCGATACTTGACATCAGATCGCCCTGTACTAACTTGTTGGCTAAGTGAATTGCGCACAATCTGGCGATCCTCTGGGTGAATGCTATCTATCCACGCACCAAAATTTTCATAAACGCTTTGACAAGTTTTTTGCCAGATATTTTCAAAAGCTTTGCTGATATAGATCACTTGCTGAGTTTGCAAATCTGTCATCCAAAATACGGCTTGGATGTGTTCTGCAAGCTGACGGAACTTTTCTTCGCTTTCTCGTAAAGCTTCTTCTGCTTGTTTAAGTTTAGTCAGATTGTGCAAGATAATCAGCACACCAGAGATAGTACCATCGGCTTCGCGGTAAGGTGTATGGGTGACGCTCATAAATCGCCGAGGAAAACCAGAGCGATCGCACCAATGATTGCTGTGAATAGTTTCTCCGGCAAAGCATCTATCTAAGCGTGGCTTGATCACTTCGGTAAACAAATCCTCACCCAAGATATCGCCCATTGTCTGACCAATAATATCCCGATCGGACTGATGCCACCAATCTTTATAAGCTTGGTTGACAATTCTATAAGTATAGTTACGGCTTACCAGTGCGGTAGCATCGGTAGTATGAGAAACTATCCGTTCATATTGATGGAGGATGTCTTCTGCTCGTTTGCGATCGCTAATATCTAATAATACGCCGAGCGATCGCAAAGCTTTTCCCGATTCATCATAAATTGCTCTGGCTCGTCCCATTAACCAATGCACTGAACCATCTGGATGAATTACCCGGTACTCGGCGGCGTAATCAGTTCTGGTTTCGATAGATGCAAAAAACCTCTGCTCTACCCCATCAACATCTTCTGGATGAATTCGACTGCGCCAAAGTTGATAATTTGGCTCAATTGTTTCCGGGGTAATACCCAGTAAAGTAAACACATTATCGTCCCAGATGAGTTCGCAACTAGGTACATGGAAATCCCAACAGCCTATAAGAGTTAAATCTAAAGCTAGACGGCGGCGTTCCTCGCTTTCAATAAAAGCTAATTGTGCTTGTTTGCGTTCGGTAATATCATTATTAATTTCTAATATTTTTACAGGGTTACCAGCATTGTCTTTCTGTAAAACCCAACGACTAGCAACAATAATCGCTCGCCCATGCCGGCTAAAATGGGTGATTTCGCCTTCCCAATAACCTGTGGCTAAGAGTTCAGCTTCAATTTCTGCCTGTGGTTGGGGTAATTGACTTTGCAACAACTGGTGTAAGTTTTGCCCCAGAGCCTCCACTTTTTTCCAGCCATACATAGCCTCTGCACCCTCGTTCCAAAAGAAAATATTCCCGTTGAAGTCGCGGGTGATAATCGTGTCATGTGCGAGATCTAGTAGTTGCGCCTGTTCTAATAGTTGGAGTTGGTTTTTTTGCTGTTCTATGACTGTTTCTAGTAGGCGTTGGTTGACTTCAATTAGTTCCGCCGTGCGCTCTTTGACGCGGATTTCTAACTCTTGCTTGGCTTGTTGCAGTTGAGCTTCAGCTTGTTTGCGTTCGGTAATTTCCTCGCAGACTGTACTAATCCCAATGATGCGTTCTCCTTGTTTTAACGGCAAAAAGCTTTCTACCCAAATTCGCTGCACCCCAGGTTGAGCCGCAGTTGTCCCCATGATTTCTACATTCAACACGGGTTGACCGGTTTCCAGAAGAGAACGCAGCAGTGGTTCAACTGTATCTGCTAGTTCCGGTAGCAATTCCCGCAAGGTGTGTCCTAAATGTGCTGCTACAGCAAAACCATTAATTTCTGCTAAACGTTGATTAATGCGGATAAAGCGGAGATCTGTATCTAAGACACTCAAGCCGATGGGGGCTGACTGATAGATGGTTTCGATTTCTGCTAGTTGACGTTGCAGCTGAATTTGCTGTTCTTTGAGAGCAGCTTCTGCTTGTTTGCGCTCTGTAATATCTGTACAGGTACCAATCCACTCGCTAACTTTGCCGTCACGATCGCAAATTGGCACGCCACGCACGGCAAAATGGCGGTAATTGCCATCTTTCATCAGCAGGCGATATTCTAGGGCGTATAAGGTGCCGTTGCTGAAAGATTCTTGCCAACTTTGCCAAGTCTGATCGCGATCCTCAGGGTGGACAAACTCTAGCCAACCTAAACCTAAAGATTCCCTGGGGGATTGTCCTGAAAGTTCCTCCCAAATTTCTGGGGCGCTAATTGTCATGCCCTCGCTATCAGTGCGCCAGACAATCTGCGCCGAAGCATTAACTAAGGCGCGGTAGCGGTGTTCGCTTTGCTGTAAAGCTGTTTGGGCAAGTTTGCGATCGCTAATATCGCGACATACGCAAAATCGCAGTAATTCCCCTTCCCATTCCTCAACACTGACGCTAATCTCGACATCGTAAATTGAGCCATCTTGACGACGGTGGCGAGTTTCAAACACTCCTGATTTCACGCTCAAAGTATCATGTAACATTTGTTGAATTTCTTGAGGCGTAAACACCGCATCCCAATCAAAAACGTTCATCTGGGCAAGTTCTTCGCTGCTGTAGCCCAGCATTTGTGCAAATCGCGGATTGGCATCGATGACATTTCCTTTGGCATCTAAAATAACGATGCCATCGAATGAGGTTTTGAACAGAGTTTGAATTCTTAGTAGCTGTTTGCCTAAGGTTTGTTCGGCTTGCTTGCGCTGATCTATTGCCATCACAGTTCCCGTCATTCTCAGAGGCTCACCTGCTGGGTTATAAAATGCTTGTCCTCTGACTTCTAGCCAGTGCAGGCTACCATCTGGCCAAATAACGCGATACTGATGGTGAAAGTTATTGCGAGTTTGCAGCGCCTGTTTAATTACTTGCTCGAGTATGGGGCGATCTTCTGGATGTACGTAAGTTAAAAATGTTTCATATCTATTATTAAAACCACCCACAACCACACCAAATAATTGGTGACATTCTGCTGACCATTTCACTTCATTAGTGATGATATTCCAATCCCACATTCCCATGTGAGCGGCAGACAGAGCCATTTGCAGTTGTTCGGCATTTTCCTGGGCTAACTTTTGGCTGAGTAGTTGGATTTTCTTTTTGCTTTCATGTAGGTTGCCGGTGACTAGATTAATCGTTAAGCTAACTAGTAAAAACACAGTCAACCGCAGTAAACTTTCTGGTTGATCGAAGCGCAATTGATGTACATTCCTAATCAAGAATGATTCAATGGCGACGAATGACAGCACAATTGCTACCATTCCTGGGCGATAGCCGCCATACCAGCTGGTAATAATAATCGCTATGTAGAAAAAAGCATTAACGACTCTAAATAGCAGTGGTTCAAACCAGAGTGTCAACATTAAGGCGATCGCAGTTGTCCCTATCGCCACAGCATAAGGTAAGCATTGGCGAGAATATTTGTTCATAGTTGACCCTCCCTGGCTCTTCCTGGTTGCCAGCGCTGGCGCAATCTTTGAATGCGGCTGATGACTCTGGTGACTAGTTCTGGCCCCAGTACTGGCTTGCTAATAAAATCATCGGCTCCCGCAGCAAAGGCTTGCTGGAGAGATGCCGCATCGGTATGACTTGTCACTACTAAAATTGGTAAATCTCCCCATTGGGCATCTTGCCGGACTACTTGACACAACTCTAAACCGTTGACTACTGGCATTTCTAAATCTAACACTACTAAATCGGGCAATGTAGTTATTAGCACTTCCCAGAAATGCTGTGGTTCGCTTAAGGTTGTCACCTCTAACCCCCAAGGCGTGAGTAATGCGGATAAGCCAGTGAGAATTAGCGGATCGTCATCGACAATTAACACTTTGGCTTCGGAAGTTTGGCGTTGAGGAAGTACCCTGGCGATCGCTTGAAAGATTTGCTCGGTAGTAGCGGGTTTGTGTAAAAATTGCCTTGCGCCTAAGCGCGATACCGCCAAGCGATCGGCTAAACTATCGCGCCCAGTAAACACGACTATGGGTAAATTAGGCGATCGCATTCCCAATTCTCGCAGCAAAGTTAATCCATCTTCGGCTTTATCCGGAAAGCTCAAATCTAATAACACCGTGTCTGGCGTTGTTGTAGCTAGGTAGGAGCGGGCAGCAGACAAATCAGGCGCAATTTCTAGCTTCATTCCCCAATTATCAGCTTCTTTGACTAATCTTTGGGTTAACAGCGTATCATCATCAATCGCTAATACGCAATAATTCACTGGCACAGTGACGGTTGGCACTGTGCCAGTAATCTGAGATTTTGTTAATTCTTGTTGCAATAACTTGACTAATTGCGAAAAATTATTAAATTCGCTATCTGTTAATGGCTGATTTTGTAACAATAACTGCTCTATTTTCCTAGCTAACTGCGAACCTTCAGGATAGCCAAAAGTGCCCATAGATCCCGCTAGTTTATGAGCTTCTTGCTTGGCTGTTTGTCGTAATTCCTCAGATAAATTTCCCGCTAACAGCGCCTTGTTGGCTTGGGCTAATAACTCTACCTGTTGGGTAAAAGAATCGTGAAATCGCTGCAAAACGCGATTAACTGCCGTTAAATTAGGTTGTTTACTTTCTTTTTCATGGACATTGACGGTATTAGCGGCTAAGGGACGATTTGGTGCAGGCTTGAGACGGTAACCAATACCATAAATCGTCTCCAGAATATCTTCTTTTAACCCTGCGGCTTTGAGCTTTTTACGTAAATCTTTAATATGAGTCGTAACTGCATGTTCCACCGGCGCTTGATCGAATCCCCAGAGGCGATCTAGTATTACCTGGCGGCTAAAAATCCGATTGGGGTTTTGTAAAAATAATTCTAAGAGATTATATTCTGTGACCGTCAGTCCAATTAACTTTTCCTCATAAGTCACTTTAGCGGCTGTTTGGTCTAAACAGAGATTTTCCCAAGTTAACTTACATGAGGCTATTGTCCCACTGCGGCGCAACAAAGAACGAATTCTGGCGAGTAATGCTTCTGGTTCATAAGGCTTAATCACATAATCATCAGCACCAGCATCTAAACCCGCCACAATATCTGCATTGCAATTTTTAGCGCTGAGTAGCAAAATTGCCTTTTGGTAACCTTGCGATCGCAGTTGCCGACACAAACTGATACCATCTAGTTTCGGGATGAGCCAATCTAGCAAAATCAAGTCATATTCACCAGATATTGCCAGCTTTAATCCCGTTTCGCCATTATTAGCTAAATCAAGACTGTAATCATTTGCTGTCAGCAACTCTGCCAACGCCATACTCAGTAATTTATCATCCTCAATCAATAAAATTTTCATGGGTGGCATCCATATAAGATGCTGACAACTATTTAGGTATCATCTATTGTGAAATAAATTTTTACATTGTTTCATCCATAAAATTACTAGTAGTCATTTGTCAACAGTCAACAGTCAACAGTCAACCGTCAACAGTCAACCGTCAACTGTCAACCGTCAACTGTCAACTCAAATATCAAACGGCTCAACTTGACTATGAGTCCAATTTTCCCCAGAGCGTTCTGTAACTAGGGGTCTGATGGTAAACTTGGGTGGTGTACCGTCATGAACATCGATGCGTAGGCAGGAATATGCTAGTTTCTTTTGGAAACCGTAGCCTGTGCGCCCTAAATAAAGCAAAGAGTCGGCAACTTTGCGGCTAGGAGTTTCGGGAATCTCGGTAAAAGTCTCTAATAGTTCGTTACCTTCTGGACGTTGGCGACGGGGGCGGCGACCGCTACCACCGGAGATAATATAGTTGATGTGGGAGTCAGCGTAACCAGTATCAACGGTGCGGAGATATTCAAGACAGTGGGCATGACCGCTAAGAATTAAATCTACTATGGGGCGTTCTGTGACTTGCTTCCCTAGAGTTTCGGCTACTTGTTGAAATACCCAGCGCAAACGGTGACGCACGGCTAAAGTTTGGGCTTGATGCCATTTCGTGGCTTCTGTGACGTAGGGGGGATGATGGAGATAAATCACCCGTCCGCGAACTTCGGAGTTATGCCAAGATTCAATTAACCGTTGACGTAACCAATCTAGTTGTTCTATATCAATGGTGGCTGGTGTATGGGCTGCTAGTTGTTTTTCAATGTCGAGTTTCACCTCATTAATTTGGTCTAATTTGGCACTTAGGTCATCGAGTTGTTCCGCATCTTCCGGGTTATCGGGATTAAGGCGATCGCTTAATTCTAAAATCTGTTCTTCTTCTCTATCTATCTCCTGGCGCTGCTTTTGCAGTTCTCGGCGGGAAATATCCCCTGCTTGAGTAGACGGTAAAGGTGAAGGATCTTTGAAAGTATTGGAATCGAGAGCGAAAAAATCTATACCGCCATACCTAAAAGTGTAATAACGGTTAGGTAAACGGGTAAAAATTCCCGGTTCGTAGCGCAAACATCTGCCGGTATCTACTTTGGCGGTGTAATGATTGTCTAAATGCTCTTTTAATTGCTCTGGGGAGGCGATACTGGCGAGATAATCGAGAAACGCCTTAGCATAAGCATTGCCTTGATTGGAACCATGCCAACCAATTTCAAAATCCTTGTAGCGTAACATCCGCCGCAATCTTAGCGTACTGCCTGTAAATAGACGATACATCAAAGGCACATCATAATAATCGTGATTGCCCAAGACCGGCAGAAAAGGTAAATTAAATACCATGCGATCGTAAGCAATATTTTTGGGATTTTCCCCACCTACCAGGAATTCCCGGTAAGGTTCAATAAAATTTGCTGGGTAATATTCATGGGAACCTACCACATAAATTACATCGCCGGTGTGCAATACAAAACTGCTTTCGGCTTTATGTTCTAGCATCAGCTTTGCTACTAGACGCTGCGGGTGATAACCATAATGAGACTTAGTACCGCTATCGCCAATCACCAAAAAAGAGAATTCTGAATTATCATTTTGGCGATCGTCAATTACCAGACTTGTTTGGTCGATTCCCCGTTCTACAATATTGGGGTGCAACCAGCGTACTCTTTCCTGCATCTTGTGAATTTTCACAGGAACTGTAGGTTCAGATATTAATTTCATTAGTAATTACTCCATAATTTGGGCATTGGGCATTGGGCATTGGGCATTGGGCATGGGGCATGGGGCATGGGGCATTGGTGAATAGTGAGGCTTAAAGGTGCAACTTCCGAGATAAAAACCGCAAGGTTGAGGTTTAAAGCTGCAAATTCCGACATCAAAGGCGCAACTTCCGAGATAAAAGCCGCAATGTTTAGGTTTAAAGCTGCAAATTCCGACATCAAAAGCGCACCTTCCGAGATAAAAGCCGCAACGTTCAGGTTTAAAGGCACAAATTCCGACATGAAAGCCCCAACTTCCGAGATAAAAGCCGCAATTGACTTGTTCAAAACCGCAACCTCCGCGATTAAAAGTCTAACTTCCAACTCCAAAGCCCCTAATTCCTAGCCCAATGCTCCATGCCCCATGCCCAATGCCCAATGCCCCATTCTTTACTGATACCCCGCCGCCTGTAACCAGAAAAGCTTGGCATATTGTCCGTCAGCTGCCAATAATTCTGCATGAGTTCCCTGTTCTACAACTTTTCCGGCTTCAATCACCATGATTTTATCCGCCATGCGCACTGTCGAAAAGCGGTGAGAAATCAAGAATACCATCTGATTTTGGGTGACGGTGCGAAAATGATTGAAAATATCAAACTCCGCTTGGGCATCCATTGCTGATGTCGGTTCGTCTAATACTAAAATATCGGCTCTAGTCCGCATAAAGGCACGGGAAAGGGCGATTTTTTGCCATTGTCCCCCAGAAAGTTCATGTCCACCTTTGAACCAACGCCCTAGTTGGGTGCTAAAATCATCGGGTAATTGGTGAATAAACGGTTCCGCCATACCTTTTTGCGCTGCATTTTGCCAGCGATGGCTATCGTCTAAATATTCGACATCGCCAACGCCGATATTTTCTCCGACTGTGAACTGATAGCGGACAAAGTTTTGAAAAATCACGCCAATCCGTCGCCGCAATACTTCTATATCCCATTCTTGCAAATCTACACCGTCAAGAAAAATCTTCCCTGCGTCTGGTGCGTACAGTCGGGTGAGTAATTTAATTAAAGTCGTCTTCCCGGAACCATTTTCCCCAACAATAGCGAGTTTTTCCCCTGGTTTTAAATGTAGAGAAATATTGTTTAATGCCGGCTTGCTGTTTCCGGGATAGGTAAAGGAGACATTTTCAAAGCGAATCCCATCTTCAGGATTGACACCAATGGTGACTGTACCCCAAGGTTGGGGCGATTCTTCCTCAAGAAAGTCATAAAGATTAGAAAGATACAGGTTATCTTCGTACATCCCGCCAATAGAAGTTAAAGCAGCCGCAAAAGTTGACTGTCCTTGGCGAAAGACGGTGAGATACATTGTCATATCCCCTAAAGAAATTTTCCCTAACACCGTTTCGATGACAATCCAGGCGTATGCGAGGTAAAAAGCGGCGGTACTTACCAAACTTAAAAGGTAACCCCAAAATCCCCGGCGCAGAGTTAAGTCCCTATCTTCACCATAAAGTTGATGAAAAATGTTGCGATACCGCCGCAGCAGCATTCCCCCTAGTTGAAAGAGTTTAATTTCCGTGACATAATCCTCTCGCGCCAAGAGATTTTCTAAATAATGCTGCTGACGGGTTTCAGGCGCGCGCCAACTAAACAGGCGAAAAGCTTGGGTAGCAAATTTAGTTTCCGCAATAAAGGCAGGCATGGCGGCTACAATCAGCACAATCACCGCCCACACAGAAAACTTGACTAATAAAATTCCGTAAGTCACCAACGACAGGGCACTTTGCACCAGTCCAAAGGTACGATTTACCAAAGAAAGGGGACGTACAGAGGCTTCCCGGCGAGCATTGAGGAGTTTATCATAAAATTCCGAGTCTTCAAAATACCTTAAATCTAATGTCTGCGCCTTTTCCAAGATAAGTACATTCACGCGCTGACCGAGTAGCGCCCGTAACAGTGATTGACAGACAATCAAACCGCGCTGACTCCCTGCCAATAACATGACAGCGATCGCTTCCAATGCTACATATAATAATGGGCGGGAAATATCGCCATTGATACCAGCTTGAGCCGAGAACACCACCGCATCGACTATTAACTTGCCGAGATAAGCGATCGCCGCCGGTAACAAACCAGCGATTAAAGTTAAACTAGCCAGAATAATTGTCAAACTACGACTAGTAGTCCACACTAGCGCAATAGCCCGTCCACTGTAACGGAAGACAGCTAGTGATTGTCGCAGAGCCTTTCGTGTCGTTTTAGTCTTCATTATTATTTTTATAGCGTGGAAAGGAGTGCGATCGCTGGATAATATTGATATCAATAGTTCTCGCACAAACCTGATATACCGCCCGCACCCTAGAAGGGTGGGGCTAACGCTACAAAGCCCACCTTCGTGGGCTAATTTTCTTCAGCCCACGAAGGTGGGCTTCGTTTATTTAGCCACAGGCTTATAGCCTGTGGGCGTTATTTGGGCATAGAGGGAGGGAAATATATATTTGTTGATCAATATGGCAAATTAAGGGCAATGTCGAGGAATTTTACGCAATTATATTTGCATTGTGTGTGGGGAACTTGGGATAGATTACCCCTAGTGACCAAAGATATTCAAGATATTATTTATAGTGCGATCGCGCAACAATGCACCAACTTAAAATGTAGCGTTATCGCCATTGGTGGTGTTGCAGATCATATACATCTTCTGACAAATTTTCCACCTAGCTTAACTGTGTCTGAACTCATAGGCAAAGTTAAAGGGAGTTCTTCTCATCTCATCACGCATGAAATTAAAACTAATTCCCTGTTCAAATGGCAAGGTGGTTATGGTGCATTCACCGTCAGCAGCCAAAATCTTCAGCAAGTAGCTAATTACATCAAAAATCAAGCCACACACCACCATCAAAAAACTCTTTTTCAGGATTGGGAACTTTAAATATCTAGTTTAAATAGGAAATTATTTATCGCTGCTCCCGAAATCCCGCCGTCACCCTACAAGGGTGCGGCTAATCCTACAAAGCCTGCAACAGCAGGCTAAAAAACCTAGCCCACGTACGACGAAGTCGTTCCCGAAGGGTAGGTAAGCTCATGTAGCAATAGCCCCAGGCTTCTAGCCTGCGGGCGGTATATCGGGTTGGCTAGCTAATAAATTCAATACTCTTTTGAAAGACTGGGAACTTTAACCAACTACCCCACGAAACTAGCCCACAAAGGTAAGCTCATGTAGCAATAGCCCCAGGCTTCTAGCCTGCGGGCGGTATATCGGGTTGGCTAGCTAATAAATTCAATACTCTTTTGAAAGACTGGGAACTTTAACCAACTACCCCACGAAACTAGCCCACAAAGGTGGGCTTTGTAGCAATAGCCCCAGGCTTCTAGCCTGCGGGCGGTATATCGGGTTGGCTAGCTAATAAATTCAATATGGAAGTGCGATCGCCATATTTCTCAATTAATCATTAGATGTATAATCGCTGAATGCTTTGTGTATTTATTGATTGATTAAAACTATTAAATGCTTACCGTTACACCAGAGGAAATTAGTCAATTTCGCAGCCAGTTGGCGGATATTCCAGAAGCTTTAGAAGCTTTAGATGCAATAGAAGAGTGTCAGGGAAATCTAGAAGCAGCAGCACAGTTAATTGCTGTTGAGACAACCGAAGCAGAAGTCAGCTTGCGAGGAAATTCAGATTATTTAGAAATATTAGCTCGAAAACTCAGCAAAATTATCTGTCAGGAAGAATTTGACGAGATGATAACAGGAGTATTAACAGCTGCGATCGCAACTCTAGCAGCAAGTGGTAATATTCCCGTAGCTTTGGCAACTCCAGTTGTAATTTATGTTGCCAAAATCGGCGTGAAGAAGTTTTGTGAGACTGCCAAACCTGAATCCTAAAGCCCTGTAGCTGTAAATCCTGCCCAGTAAAATGGTGCTGCAAAAGGGTGGGGTTTACGCTTGCAGGTTCTTTTTAATATTGCTCTTGCTACCGGGCGCGTGTCTTCTGGAATTTGAGCAAAAATTTCCTCAATCTGTGGATGATATTTAACTAACAGTGCTTCAAATTCTTCTGTGGTTAAATTTCGTAGCCACTGCTGTGCTTGATTGAGTGCTATGGAGACAGTATTTATTGTTTGCAAGTTTTCATAAAATTTCATCATCAAAAATGCTGTAGATAAATCGCTGACAGTCCACAAACTACTGACTACAGCTTTACTCCCAGCTAATAGAAAACCGCTAGGTAAACCAATATATTCGTCACTGGCATTTTGAAAATCAATTAATCCAGTTTCGCAAGCGGAAAGGGTGACAAGGCGACATTTTTCTAATTTGAGACTGAAGATTTTATCTAGGGTAAGACATTTGTCTAAATCGTCGGTTTCCCCTGCTCGCACATTCAGGTAACGTTCGGAGTCGGTTTTTGTTAGGGTGTTGGTGATAAGTGCATTGGCTAAAATTAGCGCAGATTTACCGGGATTTGTTAAGTTAAAATATCCGTGACAGCTAAAGTGGGTGCAGTGGTAAGTATTTAAGTCAGAATTATTAATTGCTGTGAGTGTCGCTGCTGTTTTTTTCAGGACATTGGCTGGATTAAAGTAGCTTTGAATAACTTGTACTTCTAAATCTGTATAGTTTAAATCTCCTGTGGGGTTTTGAATGGCAAACAGGGATTGAAAATCAGGACGTTTGCGCTGTTGCACCTGTTGCAGTAGTTGACAACTGGGTACATAACTCACACCACCAGCAAATAAATCTAGAAGACAAAGCGAATTTTCAGAATTTTGATTTACTGGAATTGCATGAAGAGGGAATAAATGCAAGAACAAATGGGGAATTAGGATGAGTTTATCGCAGTGCTTTGGTATCTGGGTTAATATTTCATCAATGTGCAGAATCGAGGCTAATTGTTTGAGTTCTTCCCCTAAGATTTTCTGCCATTGGTCTTTTTGATCATAGTAATTCTGCAAATATTCATTTACCCAATTTACCAAGGCGTTTCTATCTTCTGGTTGGGATTGCCAAACAGTTACATCTCCTCTTTTTGTGACAATAAACGCCAGAATTTTGTCATTGAGAATATACCACTCAATAATGGCTGTACGATCATCCAAAGTAGCTTGAAAGGAATCAAACTTAAAACCATAACCAACAGGTAAGTATTGGTTTTGCAATTCATTACGCTGCTGTCGCAACTGTTGCAGATGTTGTGCTAGAACTTGGAAATTTTCAGCTTTGCTATTTTCGATTTGATATTGTCCTGTGGCTATTTCATCCCTGTATATTTCTAGTTGAGTGACAACATCTGCGGGGAAGAAAGTTTTAGAGTCACGTTCGAGGATTTGTTCAACTAAACTGCGGGTTTTACTACGTTCAACATATTCAATTGCCTCGGTAATATTAGCTAATTCCAGGCAAACTTCCACCATGCTGCTATAAACTTTGTTAAAGGATTCCGCTTGTTTGCGTTTTGTTTCTTCACCAGAAACGATTTCTGAGCGTAAATATTCTACTGTGTCAATGGCAGATTTAAACTGATCGTAAGCTGAGGTAAACTGGTTACTGTTTTGGTAAGCAATTCCGAGTCCAAACAAAGATTCTGCACGGTTTTCAGGCAAAGCTTCTCTAGTGTAGACAGTTAAAGCATCAGTAAAAGCAGCGATCGCCATTTGTAGATTATCGTGTCTGTCTCCTAATATTCTGTTGCGGTAAGCATTTCCTAGATTATTTTGCGTTGCGGCCCAATCTAAAGGTAAGCTTTCGCGGGTTCTAACTTCTAAAGCATTTATATAAGCTTTAATAGCAAGTTCAAAATTTTCTGCTCTATCTCCCTTAATTCTTTCAACATAAGCAATGCCCAAATTATTTTGTGTGATTGCCCATTGTTGAGGGAGGCTCTCACAAGTATATACTTCTAAATTAGCGATATAAGCAGAAATTGCTTTTTCGATATTATCTGCTTTTTCTTCCTTAATTCTGTCAATGTAAACAAGGGCTAGATTACTTTGAGTCTCAGCCCAGTCTAGAGGCAAATTTTTGCGTGTTCTCACTTCTAAAGCATTTATATAGGCTTTAATTGCAAGTTCAAGATTTTTTACTCTATTTCCCTTGATTCTGTTATAGTAAGCAGTGCCTAAATTATTTTGAGTGGCAGCCCAATTTAAGGGTAATCTTTCGTAGGTTCTTACCTTTAAAGCATCTTTGTAGGATTTGATTGCTTGTTCAATATTTTCTACTCTATCGCCGAATATTCTCTCACAGTAAGCATTTCCTAAATTGTCTTGTGTCATTGCCCATTCTTGGGGCAATGTTTCATGATTTCTGACTTCCAACGCATCTTTGTAGGATTTGATTGCTTGTTCAATATTTTCTGCTCTGTTACCCTTAATTCTGTTATAGTAAGCAGTGCCTAAATTATCTTGTGTTGCTGACCATTGTTGGGGAAATACTTGGCGGTTTCTGACTTGCAAAGCATCTGTGTAGGCTTTGATTGCTTGTTCGATATTATCTGCTTTATCTCCTTTGATTCTTTTATCGTAGGCGTTGCCCAAATTATTTTTCGTTATTGCCCAATCTAGAGGTAAAGTTTCGCGATTTCTGACTTCCAAAGCATCTGTGTAGGCTTGAATTGCTTTTTCAATATTATCTGCTTGATCTCCCTTGATTCGGTTACAGTAGGCGTTACCCAGATTATTTTTCGTTATTGCCCACTCTTGGGGAAAAGTAATGCGGGTGAAAATAGTTAAAGCTATTTGATAGCCAGTAATAGCAATTTCCATGTTGTTGGCTTTACTGCTTAAGGGATACTGACTAATCAGATTACTAAAATCACCAATAGCTGAAGCGTAAGGTTGCGCTACATCTGGTGCAACTTCCGTTAGTATATTTGTCCACCACTGGCGCAATATTTCTGCTAACATTCCGTCAAGCTTGTCTGTATTCCTTGCCAGCAAGGGGTAAACTACCTGGGAATCACCCCTACTTTTTACGGTTGCTTGTAGTACCTCCATCAAGAATTGGTAATATGCTTGTATCTCCTCCTCACTGAGAGATTGCAAATCTACTTCATTATCTAGATTCAACGCTTCCCCTAGTTGCATTGCCAAATTTCGCAACCAATTTGCTGTCTTCTCATCCCCGTGTTGGGAACACATCTGTGCTTCTTCTTCTATCTTCTGCAATAAGCCAACATCCAGTAAATCTTGGTTTGCTGCTAAAATTTCTGGGACTTCATTGTTACTACGACAATTCAACAGGCTGCGAATGAGGTTGAGATAGGCTTGCTGACGCTGTTCGTTCATGGGTAAGAGCGTGAGAAGTAATTTTATGATGAGATAAACTCAACACTAGCGTCCTAAATTCCTGAAAAGTGTAAAATTTCATCATAGGTGATGGGTTTTTGAGGTAGATTCAACAAAAAAACTAGCTACTAAACTTTTCAAGATTCTCTCTCAACTGTTGATGAATCCGTTGGCGTAACCCGCCGCTAGCATCACCCAGGCGCAATTTTAGGTAAAAAAGGATGCGAACTTAAAAAAGAACCTCGTGAATGAGGCTTTGAACTCGGTTAATGAGGATATTTTCTTCGTGAATGAGGCTTTGAACTCCATTAATGAGGATATTTTCCTCGTGAATGAGGCTTTGAACTCCATTAATGAGGATATTTTCCTCGTGAATGAGGCTTTGAACTCCATTAATGAGGATATTTTCCTCGTGAATGAGGCTTGGAACTCGGTTAATGAGGATATTTTCCTCGTGAATGAGACTTTGAACTCCGTTAATGAGGATATTTTCCTCGTGAATAGACAATATACTGAATTTGCGTAGGCTTTGCCCGCCGTAGGCATTGCCCTGTAGCGGTTTCAGGTAACGTGAGGGTGCGTTGGCGTAGCCTAAGCCCAAATACTGATATCAATAGTTTTCGCGCTAACCCGACATACCGCCGTCACCCTAGAAGGGTGCGGCTAATCGAACAAAGCCTGCCTTCGCAGGCTAAGAAATTAAGCCTGCGAAGGCAGGCTTCGTACCAATAGCCCCAGGCTTCTAGCCTGCGGGCGGTATATGGGGTTAGCGCGAGAACTGTTGCAATCTGTATTCACCAACAACATCCTCGCCACAGTGCAAGCATTTTTCTTTTCGCGATAACATATAAGCGCGAAGTTCTATCTGTGGGTGGATATGTAATGATGCCTATACGTCAAACCTTCTCCAAGTCTGACATTCAGCTGTCTTACTTAGAGTGGCACCAAGGTCAAGAACCCTTATTGCTATTACATGGTTTAGCCGACAATGCCTTAGTATGGTCTAGCTTAGGGGATTATCTAGCCGCAGATTACCATATAGTTGCCCCAGATATGCGTGGTCATGGCGAAAGCAGCAAGCCGGAAGATGATTATAGCTTTGAAAGTGCGATCGCGGATTTAGAAGCCCTGATGGATAGTTTAGGATGGTCTAGTGCCCATGTTGTTAGTCATTCATGGACGGGTAAATTAGCCGCTATCTGGGCGAGACAAAATCCCCAACGCTTGCGGAGTATGATTTTGATAGATCCCATCTTCATCTGGAAAATGCCCAGCTACTTTAAACTGACATTTCCCCTGTTATACCGGGTTTTACCGTTTCTTAAAAGTATGGGGCCTTTTGTTAGTTACGAGTCAGCCAAACAGCAAGCGCAACAGTTAAGCCAATATCAAGGTTGGACTGATTTACATCAGCAAGTCTTTGATGCGGGAATTGAACAAAAGCCTGATGGTAGTTGGGGTAGTAAATTTACTATAGCCGCCCGCGATCGCATTTTTGAAGATGTCATGCGCGTACCTGGGTTAACAGAGCCAGTTTATTTACCAACTCTCTTCATCCAACCCCAAAAAGGCGTAAATCGTCAAGATTGGCAACTAAAACCCTACAAAACTCATCTAAAAAACTTAAGCATCTGCCAAGTTCCCGGAAATCATTGGCCTTTCTTGACACAACCAGAAGCCTTTAACCAAACTGTAGCAGCATTCTTAAATCAACACAAATGTAAAGTTTGAAGGATGCAGGATATAGACAGCTTGCACAAAGCTAGGATGTAGAGAAGTTTTGATATCCAAGTTTGTCTGTAATTAATTTTGCAGCAAAAAATTTCTAGCCATTCTTGCTTCTATATCCTTAATTCTTAAATATTACCTATTAACTAATCATGAGCCTTTGTATTAATCCAGTTTGTCCTCAACCCAATCAATCTAGCCAGGAGGAACATCGTTTTTGTCAAAGTTGTGGTTCCCAATTACAACTTTTAGGACGCTACCGTGTCACACACTTATTAAGTGAAAAAACTGGTTTTAGTAGAATATACGAAGCATACGAACAAGATACACCAAAAATCATCAAAGTTCTCAGAGAAAATTTATCGAATGAACCTGAGTTAGTCGAACTATTTCAGCAAGAAGTCACCGTACTCAAACAGTTAAATCATCCCGGTATACCCCAAGTCGATGGCTACTTTCAATATCAAACCCGCAACGGTTTATTATTGCATTGTCTAGCAATGGAGAAAATCGACGGACTTAATTTAGAACAATGGCTGAAACAACAAGAAAATCTCCCCATTTCCCAAACACAAGCTATATATTGGCTGAGACAATTACTAGAGATTTTAGCAGTCTTACATAGTCAGCAATACCTGCATCGGGATATTAAACCTAGTAATGTTATGCTGCGCAGTTCACCAGATACCCAAGGTAAAAAAGATGGGGGAGATTTGGTGTTAATTGATTTTGGCACAGCTAAAGAATTCGCCCAATCTATAAATGGGGAAACTGCAATTTTATCATCTGGCTATAGCGCCCCAGAACAAATGCATGGCGCAGCCGTACCCCAATCAGATTTTTTTGCTTTAGGACGCACCTTTGTATTTTTACTCACAGGTTACCATCCTTTAGAAATGTACGATATTCAGCATAATGTTTTGCATTGGCGAAATCGGACAAATAATATTTCCAGTTTATTGTTAAATTTAATTGATTGGCTGATGGCTCCGGAAATCGAAAACCGTCCCGCCAATGTTCAAGAGATTTTAGATAAATTAGCCGAAATTGAAAAAATATTAAATGCCAGTATAACTACAACTACAACAGGAACTGCACCAGATACTCACCAAACTGCACAGTTACCTGCACCAGCGATTAAAACTGTTAAATCTCCCGAAAAACTCCCAGAAAAACTCCCCTTAATTGCATTAATTGCCGCTTTACTTGCATCATTAGGTTTACTAGGTTTAATAGCTTTATTCTTAGGAAATCTC
This sequence comes from Calothrix sp. FACHB-168, assembly GCF_963889195.1. Classification (NCBI taxonomy): domain Bacteria; kingdom Bacillati; phylum Cyanobacteriota; class Cyanophyceae; order Nostocales; family Calotrichaceae; genus Calothrix; species Calothrix sp. FACHB-168. Next base: position 247,196 of record NZ_CAWPNJ010000041.1, on the reverse strand, counting down.
AAATTTAATTCCTTACCTAATTATGGACAAGCGCCAGAAAGAAAAGGTAAAGTAGATTATTTTCCTTATGTAGAAGGGCAAGATAGTCAAGGTAGAAGCGCTGAGTTTAATATTGCTGTTTTATCTATAGAATATAAATGGCTTTTAGGCAGTAACTTCCAAATTAAATATAACGATAAAGTTATCAGTCTGGAAGCCTTAAAGTTAAACTTAGAACAAGAAGGTATTCAGAAGATAATGGAAAATCCCAGCGAAATTATCTCTGTAGGTACAGCTTCTTGCGAAGGTGATACAGTAATTGAACAACGCCGCGCTTTAGAACGTTCTCAGCAAATCCAACTTTTAGCCAAAAAATTATTTAGTAATACACCCAGCGTTAAGGGTTATCGTTTATTAAATTTAGGACAATTTCAACGCAGTGATTGTCAAGCCAGTCAAGATTTAACTGCCTATCAAAGAAGTATTATTATTATTGGCGTCAAAAATAAATCATCAGGTGTAATTGTCGATGAAGCTTTGAGAAATCGCTTAGAGAAGAAACCTTTCGCTGATTTTAAATTAGATGATTATTCTTTAGGTTCAGCCGAAAAATTTAAAACCATACCCAATAATTTATAGCGAATGCATATCAAAAATCGTAGGGGTGGGGTTTCCCCACCCTTACCACAGGTTGAAAGGATTAGGTTGTCAACAGTCAACAGTCAACAGTCAACAGTCAACAGTCAACAGTCAACAGTCAACACCAATATTTCTCAAAACTGAAACTTGAATTTTGAATTTTGAATTCTCTAAGCTCCCATACCAGAATAATGCTTTAAACCCAGACGCCAAAGCCAGCGATTTACACCTAAAAATATTAATATCCAACCAATCAAAGCTAAAAATCCCCGCCCTATATCTATAGGTAGCCCAATTAAAATATTGGCTGGTAAATCAACTAAATAAGGAAAAGGTGTCCAAATCAGTACGGCTTTGACACTTTCGGGAAATACTTCTAGGGGTGCAATAACTCCAGAGAGAAATAAATAAAATAATAACCAAAGATTATCTAAAGCAATAGCTCTTTCTGTCCAAAAAGCGAACATCGCAAAAGTATATTGAATCAGAAATCTTAAAATAAATGCCATGATTACTGCTAATATAAATAACAATAACCTACCCAAATTTGGTATCCAAAAAGCTTGAGGATATAAAATAAAAAATAATACAATCAATATTAATGTAAACTGAAGCCTAGCAAATCTATCGGCAACATGTCCAGCCAAGTGATGCCATACAGGATCTAAAGGTTGGATTAATCTAGGTGAAAGTCTACCTTCCACTACTTCTCGTTGAAAGTCCCAAATTACCCAAACAGCAGTAAATTGTCGAATAATAAAAACTGTTAAAAAGTACCGAGCAAAATCTACAGGTGTTAAATTTAAGCGTCCACTCTGAGCTGCTTGTATCCAAATACCCATGAATATAATCGGTAAAGAACCAGATAATACCCATAAAATCATTTCTGCTCGGTACTCAAGCATATAAGCGTAGTAAACTGAGAGCAAAGTCAGCGCTTTTCTAATTATCCGCCGCATGATTTACCGCATTTATTTTGAGAGTTTGTAGTAAGCACTTGAGTGCTTAAAAATTAAGGAATGAAGTCCTTACTACGCATTTATCTAACTCAGAGAATTGAGAAACTCAGCTATTCTCTCAACAGCAGTTTCTAAAATAGCTGGTTCATGTACTAACGCAAAACGAACATAACCTTCACCCGATTTACCAAAACCAGAACCAGGGGAAGCTGCTACACCAGTTTGCTTAACTAGTTGAATACAAAACTCTTGAGAATTTAAACTACAATTTGCAGGTAACTTTGCCCAAATATACATTGTGGCTTTGGGAGTGGGAACATACCAGCCAATACGGTGTAATGCATTAATGAATGTATCGCGACGCTGACGGAAAATAGCAACTCCTTTTTCCACGCCGATTTGGGAACCTGTTAAAGCCGCGATCGCACCGTTCAAAATTCCCCGATACTGATTAAAGTCCACAGCTGCTTTGACTTGACGTAAAGCTCTGATTAATTCCGCATTACCAATAGCATAACCAATCCGGAAACCGCCCATATTATAAGACTTGGACAGGGTGAAAAATTCAATTGAGATACTTTTGTCTGGGTCAGCTTGTAAAATTGAGGGTACTAAAGTTTGGGTATCAGCCTGATTTTTATCCTCATTCTCTGGAAATACCAAATCTACATAGGGGAAATCGTGAACTAACACGATATTATGCTGCTGACAAAAAGCCACAGCTTCTTGGAAAAATTCTAAAGTCGCGATCGCAGCTGTAGGATTATGAGGATAACTCAACACCATCATCCGCGACTGTGCCACAACCGGAGCCGGAATATCGTTAAATACTGGTAAAAAATTATTTTCTTCCAGTAATGGCATGGCATAAATTTGACCGCTAGCTAAGTAAACTCCGCCCATATGCGAAGGATAGCCAGGGTCGAGTAATAAGGCGAAATCTCCCGGATTTAAGACTGCCAAAGGTAAATGTGCCGTACCTTCTTGGGAACCAATTAACGGCAATACTTCAGTTTCGGGGTCAACTTTAATACCAAATTTATTTTCATACCAATTAGCAGCCGCTTGCCGAAAACTGCGAGTCCCGTGAAACAGCAAATAGCCGTGGGTACTCGGATCGTACAGCGATTGCGCGATCGCTTCAATCACATGAGCTTCTGCTGGTAAATCTGAAGAACCTAAGGATAAATCAATTATCTCTCGTCCAGCAGCCAAAGCCGCAGCCTTAGCTTTATCCATATCTGCAAAGACATTAGATTGCAGGGGTTGTAAACGCTTGGCAAATTCCATAGTTGTTAATACTCAATAGTTATAACCAATAGCCAAAAAATTTTAGCTTCGGGATTTTCAATGATAGATTAAGCCCGTACCTTTAGGTATGGGCTGGGTTGACGCTCCCCGCATTTCGCTTCGCTACATACGGGGATTCTTGTTTCACTGAGCAACCTTGCCTAGACTTGTTACCAAATCTGGGTAGAGGGTAGTCTCTCCACAAGCGTTTAAAGTTTCGGTGCGCCCCACCGTACTTAAATCGTAATTAGTTTGTTTCAGCGCCTTGTTCAAGATGTTAATACTGGCGTTCAAGTCCCGGTCTAGAACACATCCACACTTGCAGATATGAGTGCGAACAGATAGGGATTTTTTCACAACTTCACCACATGATGAACAGTTTTGACTTGTGAATTTTGGGTCAACAGGTACAACGACTCGACCGTATATTTTCCCAAAGTATTCTAGCCATTGGGTGAACAACGACCATGAAACATCACTAATTGATTTTGCAAGTTTGCTATTCTTAACCATGTTTTTCACTTGCAGTTTTTCGTATGCCACAAGGTCGTTAGACCTTACCACGCATAACGCTTGCTTAACTGCGTTATCTTTACGCTGACGCGAAACTTTCAAGTGTTTTCTACCAAGACGGTTAATAGCTTTCTTGCGATTATTAGAACCTTTCTTTTTACGGCTAACCTGTTTTTGAAGACGCTTTAATGACTTCTCGTATGAGCGTAAATATCTAGGGTTCTCTACTGTATTCCCCTGCGAGTCAGTATAGAAATGGTTCAGTCCAACGTCTAAACCTATAGTTTTACCTGTTGGCTGAGTATTTATATTCCGTTCAGCATCCACACAAAATTGAACATAGTAGCCATCTGAACGTTTAACTATTCTGACTCGCTTAATTTGTTTAATCTGGTAAAAATGTAAATCCCAAGTCCCAATTAACTTTAGCTGACCAATATTACATTTATCTGTGAATTTAATGTGCTTGCGGTCATCTGAAAGTTTCCATCCACTCAATTTATATTCAACTGAGCGATTGTTTTTCTGGAATCTTGGATATCCTTTTTTACCTGGAACTTGAGCTTTGCAGTTATCAAAAAATCTTTTAATTGCGAAAGCTGTTCTTTCTGCTGCTGCTTGTCTTGCTGAAGAATTTAATTTATCAGCAAAGTCAAACTCATTGGCTATAACAGCAGTATATTTATTCAAGTCGTAAGGCTTAACCTTTGAATTGTCCATCCAAAAACGCAAGCACTTATTACGGATGAATTTAGTAATCCGTAACGCCTCATCTATCTGTTGGTATTGCCGTAAAGTGCCTTTAGCTTTGAACTCAAAAACAATCATTGTTTCTGCCTTATCAACCTGAAGGTATTTTATAATATTTTAGGGAGCAATACAATCCCTAAAATTGTTAAATACTCAACTACCCCTTCTCTGTTCTTGCGGAGCAAGAACAGAGAAGGGGTGTCTCAACAACTACTGCCTTTCATCCCCACACTCCGCTTCGCTGCGTATGGGGTCTTCTCGGCAAAGGAGATAAAATATTTTCGATTTTACATCTACTCCCGACTTTATTCGGGAGTAGAAAAGCTAAGAAAGCCTAATTAAATTTTGGATTTTGATTTTTTCATCCAAAATTGACAACCTCAGATTAAGTCAGCAAGCTGGGCTTTAAACTTGTGACTAATTTTTATTGAAATATTCATCTAAGAGGCTGATTAATTTATCTTTATTCATGACTCCCTCAGTGGATGCCAATAGTTTTTCACCTTTAACTAACCTGATAGCAGGTACGCCTTCCACTTGGAATTGTTTAACAGTAACCGGGTTGGGGTCAATTTCCATTTTAACTACTTTTAGGCGATCGCCATACTTGTTAGCAGTCTGGTTAATTACTGGTGACATTAGTTGACAAGGCCCGCACCAGGAAGCCCAAAAGTAAAGCAATACTGGTAAATCAGCTTTTAAAACTTCGGTTTCAAAATTAGCATCAGTTATGGTGATTACACCTGTACTCATTACAGTCTCCATCGGGTGGCATCGATCAAAGTGGGCACACAAAATACTGTATCTCAATCTGAGTGGTCATTGGTCAACAGTCAACCGTCAACAGTCAACAGTCAACATTTGGACTATGGACTATTGACTTTTGACTATGGACTATTGACTTTTGACTAAAAAAGCAAAATCCCACAACCTAAAGGTGTGGGACTAGTTGGAAGAAGTTATAAAACAAAATTACATTTGATCCAATTGTTTGCGTAAGGATTCCAACTCAGAATCTACTACGTCATTATTAGCTTTAGGTTTAGTAGTTTCTTGTTGTGGTGGTAGTTGGGGTTGATTGGCTGAACTAGCAGGGCCTAAAGTCATTTGGGCTTTTAAAGCGGCTAATTCATCATCAACATCGCTACCAGCTTCCAAACGCGCAAACTGGGTTTCTAAGTCAGCACCAGCTAACTCGGCGGCTGACTGCGCGCGTGCTTCTTGGAGTAAAACCTTCTCTTCCATACGCTCAAAGGCTGCTAATGCACTGCTGGTATTCATCCCACTTACCATATTTTGCAGTTGCTCTTGGGCTTTAGCAGTGGTAATCCGCGCTTTGAGCATTTCTTTCTTGGTTTTAGCTTCAGAAATCTTGCTTTCTAGCTGAATCAGGTTGCGCTTGAGGGTTTCGACTTGAACGTTTTGCTGATCTAAGCTAGCCTTGAGGGCGGTGCCAGTTTCAGTGTAAGTCTTTTTCCGTTCTAGGGCTTGTCTTGCTAGGTTCTCATCACCTTTTTGCAGGGCTAGTTGGGCGTTGCGCTGCCATTTGGTGATTTCACTTTGGGCATCATTGTACTGCTTATCAGTGCGTTTTTGGGCAGCGATCGCTTGAGCCACACCCTGACGTAGCTGAACTAAATCTTCCTGCATCTCCAGGATAGATTGCTCTAGCATTTTCTCAGGATCTTCAGCTTTATTTACCAGGTCGTTGAGGTTAGCACTGACTACTCGCTTAATACGATCAAATAATCCCATAAGTTTGTTTTTTCCTTGTGTTGTTTACGCAATTTGTTGGCAGTTAAGCTTTTACTGTTTAATAGCTACTTATTCCAATGTAATCTTTCCAGCCAGGAACAGTACCTCCCAACACCCCTTATTTGTTAAGATATACTCCCGCTTACCCAATTGACCATCATGTTGGCTGTTGACTTTCGGGTAGCTGTTGTTTTGGACGTACTTCCGCAGCATCATTTACAACCTGTAGTTTCATTGCTGCTAACTCGGTGTCAATATCATCCGTAGCTTCCAAGGCTGCAAATTTTTTTTGTAAGTCATCACCACCCAATTGAGCTATAACTTCTGATTGTGCTTCTAGCTGCAAAACCTTTTCTTCCATGCGCTCAAAGGCATTTAAGCTGCTAGTGGCAGAAACACTACTCAGCATCTCTTGGAGCTTAAAGGAGGCTTCTGCCGAACGAGCGCGGGCAATGTACAAATCTTTTTTCGTTTTTGCTTCCGCTATTTTTAACTCTAGCGTCCGCATATCCTTTTTCAGTTTATCCACCACTTCAGCTTGCTCTATTCTTTGACTCAAGAGCGCTTTGGCAGTTTCCTGATAAACTCGCCGTTTAGTTAGAGCTTCTTTGGCTAGAGCTTCGTTTCCTTGTTGCAGCGCCAATTGAGCGCGACGATACCATTCTTCGGCTGTAGACTCAGCAGCAGCCGCCTGTCGTTCCGTTCGTTTTTGAATAGCGATCGCACTTGCAACTCCCCGCCGCAGTTGCATCAAATTTTCCTGCATCTCCATCACAGTCTGTTCCAAAACCTTTTCTGGATCTTCTGTACTGTTGAGGAAACTATTCAGATTCGCTTGTACCACCCGCAGGATACGCTTCATCACTTCCATGTCGGCTCTCCATTCACTTTTGCCAGTCACGTAGGGGGCAGGGGGCAGGGGGACAAGGAATTTTAGATTTTAAATTTTAGATTTTAGATTCAAACCCAATCCAAAATCGCAAATCCAAAATCCAAAATTGAATTGCCCAATGCCCCATGCCCCATGCCCAACATCTTATGGCTGCTGCACTCTAGCTTGAATTCCGTTTTTCTCTAGTAGTTGTAGATGTTTTTGAACTTCTTTTTGAGTTTTAAAAGCACCCAGGAAAATAAATTTGTTATCGGTTGATAAATAAGCATCGGGAACTACTCGCCGTACTGAGGCAAAAGTGCGATCGCTCTCATTATCAATCACTACATGATAAAAACCATCTGCTGAGGGTTTGAGTTGGGGATTGGGTAGTGTTTGGCTGTTGGTTGGCGTGCTGGGCGTTACTGGTTGCGCCTGTGGTGATGGCGCTACTGTGAGGGGATTTACAGCTTGTGGGGGAGCTACTTGTGTAGGCGGTTGAATGGGGGGATTAACTGGTTGTATTGGCACAGGATTGGGCACTGGGCGGGGAGTTTCTTGTCCTTTCGGTTGTAAGCCGACAACATCATTAGGATCGTTGACTTCGGGAAACTCTTTAGTCGCCAGATTGGGATATTTGGGTATGGGCGTGAGTACTGGTTCTGGTTGGGCTGGGGTATTGCCTACAGGAACTGTAGTTTTTTCCGTAGGGGTAGTAGGGGTAGAAGATTGAGAACTAAATAATTTACTCAGGTTCAAATGAGTCAAACCTTTAGGATTGAAAATTACATATCCCAGAGTCAGACTTGCTACCAAAAGCAGTAGCATCGAACCTATACCCAACGGTGAGAGTAAACCATCATTAGCCGTGCTGGGCTTTTTCTTTTGCGGTGCTTCATCTGTGACGCTTCGCAGCAGTGCTTCGCTAGATTCTAAATAATCCTCCGGCTCAATCGGGGTGTCATCTGCTTTTAAGCCATTACTATTTTGCTGTGACTGTCCTGTTGGTATGATGCTGGTAGTAGGATTCACTGGGGGTGGCGGCGGTGGTGGCGGTGTTTGGGTCACTTCTGGAGTAGAAGATAACAGCAAATGATCCATTTCATCTAACTCGGCTGGCTCTGTAACTGCTTCCATTGCTGGCGTATCAGCTGTCACCGATGGTGCTACAGATGGTGGAATACTGGGTTTGGTTTGTGCTGCTTGAGACTGCTCCATAATAGCCGCCGCGATCGCTTGCGGTGAACTACCGACATAACTAATTACACGTGCAGAATTTGGTAACCTAGAAGTGTTGCGTGTACGTCGGTATCTAGCTAACTCCCGATCTAGCTGGACTTCTAAACTCGCCAGTGCTGCTGCTAGTACTGGCTTTAAAGTCGGTGTTTTAGACAATTGAGTGTCAGAATTTACTCGCGGATTTTGACTCATTGCCTGCTCCCTAAAACTGATACAAAGCCGGACATATCTAGAGATGAATTTTTACTTTCTGCTGCTGCAAAGATGGTTAATAGTATCCCATCCACAGCTAAAAATAGTCGAACCAGCCGTGTTAAAGTCACGGTGAATCTCTTAATCATAATTAGAACAAATATCAACAAGTTGTTACAGTCACACATAAGCCGCCAATATCGGGAAAATGCCCCTGGACATTGGCTACCCTACAAGCATCTAAGCTAATGCGCATCTAAATGGCATAACTACTAATCAGGGTTGTCAACAGTCATCAGTCAACAGCCCTCTCCGCAAGGCGCTGGCTAATTTTTTTAGCATCTTGAATGAATTTTTTTAGTATAGATCCCAGACCTCAGCTCAATTTTTACTCTTTTCTTGCAAGATGTCCTTTGAATCAGTTAATGATATTCTAGATATTCTCCAAAAGCAGGCTCAATGGCAAGAACAACCTTTGCAACTGGTGCTGAAAATTTGGGCAGAAGTTGTGGGAGTTGTTGCTAATAAACATACTCGGCCATTATCAATCCAGCGAGATGTTCTGTGGGTAGCGACTTCTAGCGCAGCTTGGGCACAAAATCTGACTTTTAAACGTCAAACTCTATTGTTAACGTTAAATGGAAAACTCAGCATCTGTCTGGTGGATATTCGCTTTTCGACTGCTGGGTGGAAATCTTCGCCAGAAAAAGTCAACTTACCAACAAAAGTTTTGCCATCGGAACATCCTAGTTATGTAGCTGATGCGACTACCTCTAAAAGTGCGATCGCATCCCCTCATGCCAATAATACTGATATAAATAATGCCAATACAGCTTTTGGGCGTTGGGCGAAGTTAATCCAAACGCGATCGCAAAGTTTACCGCTTTGTCCCCAGTGTCAATCTCCCACACCCCCTGGTGAACTTCAGCGTTGGCAGATTTGTGCTTTTTGTGCCGCTAAACAGTTGTGAATGATCATCAGTTATTTTTTTGTCCTTTTCTTAACCGCGTCAATCCCTTGCCTAATGGGAAAATTATCTTTTATCTTGAGATTACTTAATTTTTCTTTATATATCTGTGTTTATTTGTATCCGAAATTGGGATAAATAATAATGATTCATGTTTTTAGAACAGATTTTTACTCAACAACTTTACTGACAAACACTGTTGCTCGACGTTTTTGCTAACAAAAACGATTGCTAGCAACAGTCTCAACGCGCGATAACATCACCAATCCCCAATCCCCATGAACCACCCATTGGATTTTTATTTTCAATTTATAAATTATTTTTCCGATGATTGCTAAATTACTATTGTGCGTTTTGTAGATATACTTATGCCATCTGCAAAATTCTCTAGTTAGGCAGTCTGGAAGATTTTTGAGATCACACTCTCAAGACCCTCAGACAAAAACATTATTGGCAACAAACTTGCTAATTTGCATTCAGTATCAATGATACTGAACTGATTTTTGACGGCTATCCTCAAAAATTTTAGTCAAGCAGGCGCTGAAATCAATTATCAGCAATCTCCAAAAGCCAGGGGCGATTAAGGCAAAATTACCGCACAGAAATTACCAATTCCCTTCCATTGGGAATAGTCTTTGAATTCTAGATAATTTCCAGTAAATTACCTCAAAAGTATGAGAACAAGCTGCTTGAGTATACCTAATATCCTATTCCTTAGGATATAAATTAATAAATTGGGCAAATCTAAATTTGTTATTTTAGCCTTGATCCCCAATTGGTTTTAGTCAAAATTTAGCATGTCCACCAAAAAATTAATATTGAAATATATAACAGAAATATAAAAACATCCTAAAGCTAAAATTTGACTGGGGATCGCTACAACGTAGACCAATTAATGCATTTTGGCTCTACTACGTATTTATATCTAGAAGGAAAATATAGAGACATAAATTAGCCCTAAATGGGACTAAAAGATGAGCCTCAAATGAAACCTAATAAATTTTTGACATCTGCCTGTAGATATTGTCGCCATTATCAACCAGAAGGTCGCCGTGGCGGAATGTGCCAACAGTTAGGGGCCCCAGTTCAAGGAACTTGGAAAGCTTGCTCGTTAGCACTACCACCTTTTGCGCCTTCCTGGGAAACTTTAGAAGGTGCTTGGAGTTTACCAGATGCAACACCAGTTATAGTTGCATCTCCAAGCGTAGGTTCAGAATTAGAAAATAATACTTTTGTTTCCGTCACAGAAACTCCTGTTTTGACAGCCGAACCGACAAAAACAGAGAAAGTACTGATTTAGCCATCTTTTATTCCCTGACTACTACCAATTTTGGATTTGCCAAAAAGTTTAGCCGCTATCTTAGACTGCTGTCTTAATTTATGGCTATCTTTGTTAGATAGGTTTGAGGTTAAAAATACTGCTAGTGAAGATTTCTCCCGCAGAGAAACAATAACTATTGCATCCAAACTGGTATGAGTTTGTATTCTGTTTGCAATTAATATTTGCCTTTAAAATTTTTGGTGCTGTCAATCTTTTGAGAAAATAGCCCCTATTAATAGGGGCTATTTTTGCCCTATTTTAGGGTAACCAAGGGAAATCGCGAAAATTGGGCGATCGCTTTTCTAAAAATGCTTGTTTTCCCTCAGCGCCTTCTTGAGTCATGTAATAAAGTAAAGTGGCATTACCCGCGAGTTCTTGCAAACCAGCTTGTCCGTCACAATCAGCATTCAAAGCCGCTTTGAGACAGCGAATAGCAATCGGACTTTTATCTAAAATTTCTTGCGCCCATTGAATACCCTCGGCTTCTAGTTGTTCGACTGGGACAATGGTATTAACTAAACCCATATCTAGAGCTTGTTGGGCGTTATATTGACGACAGAGAAACCAAATTTCTCTAGCTTTTTTTTGTCCGACAATGCGGGCGAGGTAGCTAGCACCAAATCCACCATCAAAACTACCGACTTTCGGCCCAGTCTGCCCAAAAATAGCATTATCAGCCGCAATAGTCAGGTCACAAATCAGGTGCAAGACATGACCACCACCGATCGCATATCCTGCTACTAGAGCAATCACAACTTTTGGTAAGGAACGAATTAACCGTTGTAAGTCGAGTACATTTAAGCGGGGAGTTCCATCTTCATCTAAATAACCGCCATGCCCCCTAACACTCTGATCGCCACCTGCACAGAAAGCATATTTACCATCAGTATGGGGACCTGCACCAGTAAATAAAATTACGCCAATAGAAGTATCCTCGCGGGCATCACAAAAAGCATCATACAGTTCAAATATAGTTTTGGGGCGGAAAGCATTACGTTTGTGGGGACGATTGATAGTAATTTTGGCAATACCATCGGTTTTTTGATACAAAACATCTTCGTAAGTTTTGGCTGTTTCCCAGTTAATTTCCATTGATGTGGAATCCGCTATTGTGCTTGAGAATTTTAGCGCGGACTTAGGGACAAGCGATCGCTTCTAAAGCAATTAGCAAAGAAACAGGTGGAAGGGAGGAAAGGGAGACAAGGAGGACAAATGACTATTGACTATTGACCATTGACTATTGACTATTAAAAAACCAGGAACAGCGCCAATGCTACAGTTGTCCTATTCTGGAGATGGGTAATAATCTTGTGGGTGAGACTGTGTTTTTTAGTGTTGTAATACCAACTTATAATCGCCAACCAATTTTAGAAAAGTGTCTCCGCGCTTTGGAAGTACAGAAATTTTCTTTGTCAAATGCGATCGCAGGTTACGAAATTGTCTTGGTAGATGATGGTTCTACGGATAGCACTTTGGAATGGTTAGCAGCCCATAAAGAAGAATTTCCTCACGTGCGATGTTTTGAACAAGACCACAAAGGCCCGGCTGCGGCGCGGAATTTGGGTGTAGAACAAGCATTAGGTGACACGATTATCTTTATTGATAGCGATCTAGTCGTACTAGAAAATTTCTTACAGTCTCATGCTGATGCACTGGTGCAAGGGCAGAAGAAATTAGGAAGCGATCGCTTTTTTACCTACGGTGCAGTCATTAATACTTGTAATTTTGATAATCCCACTGCTGAACCTTATAAAGTTACAGATTTTTCCGCAGCTTTCTTTGCTACAGGAAATGTAGCGATTCCTAAACATTGGTTAGAGAAAGCTGGACTGTTTGACACTAGCTTTCAACTTTATGGCTGGGAAGATTTAGAACTAGGCGTGAGGCTAAAAAATCTCGGTTTACAACTCATTAAATGTCCAGCAGCCGTAGGTTACCATTGGCATCCAGCATTTAATTTAGAACAAATTCCTAACTTAATTGATAAAGAAATTCAACGCGGACGTATGGGCGTTTTGTTTTATCAAAAGCACCCTACTTGGGAAGTGCGAATGATGATTCAAATGACTTGGTTACACCGCTTACTTTGGGGTATTCTCTCGCTCAATGGTTCACTAAATGAGCGGACAATGGCACCATTTTTACAATGGTTAATTAATTTAGGTAAACCCCAATTAGCCCTAGAAATCGCCCGAATATTTCTCAATTGGTACAATGTTAAAGGTGTATATGAAGCTTACTCACAGTTAGGGGCTAGGGACTAGGGATTTTTAGGCGTTTGTTGTGAGTGCGATCGCATTTAGACTTTAATGCTCAGTATCTCCTCTATTGCTAAACCCTACTTAGATTAAGAATTAAGGGTTTAACAGTGATGTGAGAATTTTATCCATTTCTTCTCTTATCAAACTTGAGTTATTTCTGAAAAATTCCTCAAGAGAGTAATTTAAAATTTTTTCACAAAAAGCATAAGTACTGATTGTAGGATCGTCATTTAAAATACCTACTAAAACTAATAATTGAGCAGACTGATATCTTTTTAGGACTATAGTATTAATCTGACATGATAATACCATCATAACTGGAAGAAGATTTTCATTATAAGCTCGAATTGCATTCATCAGGTCTGCATTTTGCCTTTTGGAATCTGCACTTTTATAACCTTGTCTGATTTCAAATACAGTACCAACTAAATTTTTAGAACGGTTTTCATCAAGCCCCAGTCTAATTGATGCTAATTTAAGCCATTCTTGTACCTTATTTCTATCAATAATATTTTTTATATCATCTATAGATATTTTGGCATCAAGTGTTAATTTAGCAGTAGAACCATCATTTTTTTTGATTTCGTATCCCCAAATGACCTGTTGGTGATTTAAATCTAACTGATCTGAAATTATTTGACGAACGAGTCTTTCACAACCGATACCTAATTGTCTATAAATAGAAGTGATTCCTCCCGCAGCTTTATGCGCAGCGTACATTAAATCAGAATCAAATCCGATCCAGTGATATAAGGGATCTGAAGCATATAAGTTTTTAAATTCTAGTAAGCTACTTCCATCTTTCTTGGCTGTACCAAACTTAGGTGTATAACCTGAGCATAGTTTAATAGGCTCTAATAGTATATCTAAGTATTTCCTATCGCTCTCATTAACTTGCATGAGCTTTCATAGCATAAAGATCATTTTTAATAAAATCATAAATCTGTTTGGCTATTACATTTCCAATGATTGGTGGGACAGCATTTCCTATTTGAATAATATTTTGACTTGCTGAATGTGGAAAGACGAATTCATCAGGAAATGATTGCAGTCTTGCACATTCTCTAACTGTTAATCTGCGGTCTAGAGAATAATGAAAGTGAACTCTTGCTTTGGTATTTGCTCTTACTGTATAAGCAATTTCTCCTTTTTTAGATTTTTGATCTCCTTGACCTGCTCCTTTTGTAGCTTTTGTAGCTACAAAATACTGACTTTGATTAGGTACACTTTCATCAGTGATTGCTACAAGATCATCTATGGCTTGATCAATTGAAACATACTGAAAAAATAATTCTGGAGTTGGAGGTTTAGGGAATGATTTAATATCAGAGCGGACACCAATTAAAAATAATCTTGTTCTACTTTGAGGTAATCCAAAATCTGGACAATAAATCTTCCACACCTTAAAAATGTAGCCTACTGATTCAAATTCTTTGATGATATATCTTAAAAAATATCCGTTTTCCAGTTTTTCTAAAAAAGGTACATTCTCTCCTACTACAATTTCTGGTTTATGTACATTCATATAATCTTTCATCACAGTATATAATTCACCTCTAGCCCCTTTAAACCCTTGTTTGAGTCCACATGAAGAAAAATCTTGACAGGGAAACCCACCTAGAAGAATATTTGCAGGAGGCAATGAGCTTATATCTATACAGGTAAGATCTACTGTAGTTACATCATTTGATAAATTTAAAGCATAAGTTTGAGTAGCTTTCTCATCAATATCGTAAGCATGTACAATTTTATATGGGAGAGCTTCATATTTTTTGTTTAAAAAAGTAAATCCTCCTAAAAAACCCATATCAAGCCCACCACATCCAGAAAATAATGAAATGGCTTTTATATAGTTTTCACTATTGTATCCTTCAATTAAAGTAGGATTAATATCGTTTTTTATATTTGGGTTGTCTTTAAATGCATATTCAAAAATAGCTTTTCTTTTTAACGCTTTTCTTTTAGGAAGTCCAGATTTGGGGCGCATATAAATTATGAATAAATGTAAAAATAACTTCCCTATTAGGTATTACCTTTACTTCAAAGATTTTTGAAACCAGAGACAGGAAAAATAAATGTTCTCAATATTATATTATCTCCCTGTTGGCTTTCTCTGGTAACATTTGGTTATACCAATTTGAAAAATGCTCGCTACAAATGTATTAACGTGACAAGCTTAAAATGTTGGGTTTCCTTGCGTCAACCCAACCAACACAATTTGAGGTTTCTAACTCTAAAAATTACAAATGACTAATGACTAATGACTAATGACTAATGACCAATGACTAATTCAATGCTTCTTGATAAATTATTTCTTGAAAATGAATCATATCTTTTTGCGGGTCGGCAAGGCTGACTTTAACTAATAAATGTTCACCTAAATTTACCGAACGTCTAAAAGACATGGGCAATTGCAAGCCTAAATCTTCTAATAGAATTAGCGCTAAATTGCTGTCTTCCCGCAGCCACATTAATACTGTTACCTGCCACACTTGCTCTGGGTAACGGCGTAAATATTCTAAAGCATAATATCTATTAGTTTGCCGTTCTACCATTGTCACTTCTTGAGTGATGCTAGTTACAGTCATCATCACTTCTTTGAGTTGTTCGGCGGAGAATGGTAAAACTTCGCCCCGCAAATGGGCTTTGAGTTGAAAATGGGTGAGTAAATCGCTGTAACGGCGAATCGGAGAAGTAGCCTGAGTATATGTATCTAAACCCAAACCGGCGTGACGCACGGGGGTAATACTCATTTCGCTTTTAGGCATACAGCGACGCATCGCACAGGCGCGAACAAACCCTGCGGGTAGCTGGAGTAATTCTTCTTCGGGGGGTAATTCTGGCTGTGGCTGACCGCGAAATGGTAAAGGTATTTTATGCTCTTGACCGTAGCGGGCGGCTACTTCACCGGCTAAAATCATCATTTCTGCGACTAATTGCCGGGATGAGGAATCATCTAATATATCAATGCTGATTTCGTCGCCTTTGACTTTGATCGTGGCTTCCGGCATGTTGATGCTGATTGCGCCTTGGTTATAACGCCAAGTTCTCCGGCGCTGTGCCCAGGTGGAAATAGCTGCAATTTCTGGTTCTGCTTGAACGCCTAATTCTAGCATCTCATCTACATCTTCGTAGGTGAGGCGGTATGTGGGCTTAATTGTGCTGGGATGAATACTGTAATCTTCGACTTTGCCGGTGGAATCTAAAATCACACCAAAACTAAGGGCACAGCAAACTCGCCCCTGTACCAAACTCATCGGCCCGGTTGCTAAAACTTCCGGGAACATGGGTACCATTCCTGTAGGCAAATAAACGGTACTACCCCGTTTTCTGGCTTCTAGGTCTAAATCATCCTCTGGCGCTAACAACCGCGTAGGATCGGCAATATGTACCCACAGACGTTCTCTACCATCGGGGAGTAGTTCCCAACTGAGACCATCGTCAATTTCTGTGGTGCTTTCGTCATCAACTGTATATACCTTGAGATGAGTCAGATCTATACGGTTTGTATCTAGATCTGCGGGTGGGGAATCCAAACGCTGTTGCGCCACTTCTAATACCTTGCTAGGAAATTGAACCGGAATTGCTGAACGACGCAAAAACAAGTTTTCATTGGGACTCCACCAACCCAAGTCAACCAATAGTTGAAATGCTCCTTGGGGCGTTGCTTGTCGTCCCAGCATGGTCATTGTTTCTAATACCGGGCCTGGGGGAGGATAGGCCCGAGATAAGGAATCGTAATTTACGCTCATCCGCACCACATCGGCGAGGAGGGCGGCGTATTTTTCAATCGCTTCTAAGCGCTGACGATCTGGGCGTTGCCAATCTACTGTTTCACCTGCTAGGGCTTGTTCGACACGGGCTAAAAATTCCTGCTGTCCCCTGGCTTTTTGCGATTCTACTTCTAGCTGGTGTTTTCGTTCGGCTACCTGGGCTGTTGTCCGGGTTTCGTAACCGTCTCCTTTTTGCTTGAAATAGAGTTTGTCATCGGATAACAAGCAATGGGCGGCGTAACAATGAGGCGGTTCTGATTCGGAAAACAGGATATTAGCCATTTGTGATGGGGTTACCGATTCCCCATCCTCAACTAATAATTCCCAGGCTACTTCTAAGCTAGATGGGTCTAAATATGGCTTTACTTGTTCTAAAAACTGCGGTATATCAGCCGACTTGTATGTTTGTCCACTAACTGTATAGGTAATTTGTCTCGGCGCGAGGCTGTGGGATTGACCGCGTTCATCTACCACAAACCAACGGGTCTTTCCGTCTGGGCGATCTACTACTCCCAGACGGCGATCGCCTTGAACCCTAAATTCAACCAGCGTCCCCTTTTCCACAACTCTCGCGCTTAATTTAGTTAACTAGTAAATTTTAGATTTTGGATTGAATATTGACTACCAAATCCAAAATCTCATGATTTTTTATATGCAAAAGATGATTTTACACTGACTTCAAGAGATTTTAGATTGTGGAATCTGAAAATTTGCAGCTACTTTCATCATAAAAGCAGCTGCTGCAAACGATCCATAACCTAAAATTCTCGAGAGACACTCGAATTAACCTTCTGCGTTGATGAACGGTAACAAAGCTACAATTCGCGCACGTTTAATTGCTAATGTCAAGTCTCTCTGTTGCTGACATGTTAGTCCTGTAATCCGCCGAGGTAGGATTTTACCACGCTCGGTGACAAACTTACGCAACAAATCAACATCTTTATAATCGATTGGTTCTCCCGGCTTAATCGGAGATAGACGACGACGATAGTAGCTCATTTTTACTTGATTTCCTTGTGGACTGTGTGTGTATTGCAATGAGAGCAGAACTTTTTCAGTTCTAATCGGTTGGTGGTGTTACGCCGATTTTTCGTAGTGGTATACCGGGAAACACCGGGAGAGCGCTTGTTAGCGTTAGTGCGACATTCGGTACATTCTAGGGTCACGATTATGCGGACACCTTTACTCTTAGCCATAATCTTACAAACCGTAAAGCCTGGAGAGAATTAACACAAATGACTATCTTCTCACATTCCGTTGGATATTTTCAACTATTCGCTTGATTTTTATATCGAGGGAATAACCACGACGTGAGGAAACTATGGTAGTTCTTGCATAGCGATCATGCAATGCCTGATGCAGCTGCCGATCGTAGAAGGCCGCACCACAGTCAATAGCCAGAGGAAGTACTAGCAGTATAGCAGTGGGATTGGTACTAATGTTGCCTAGAGCAATGGAGATAAATAGCGCACCTACGCCAATAATTGTTTCTCGTTTAACTAGTGCTAATAATTCGGGAATTCTGCCGATTATTTCGCCTTGTTCCACTTCTAGTACTTTCAGATCGAACGCCCAACGCCCAAGGCTTTGTCCTTGATTGTTATAGGCTACTAGCACTCGCAAAACTAGCCAAGCTATAACAAACACGAAAATTTGGACAAATTGAATACCTGGGTTGTTGCTTCTCAATAAAGAACTGATTAACCAAGCAACGAGGAAATCTAGCCCTAATGCCATACCGCGTCTTTTTATTTCCGCTTTGGGATAGTGTTTTTGGGGTACTCTGGCAATACTCATAAAATAAATGCAATATTTTTCAGTATTTTTATTGGGATAGGCAGGATCAATTGTTGCACTTGTGGTTAATATTGAATTGTGAGTTTTCAGTACTGACTGTTTGTTTGATCGCTAAAAATAGCCAAGTTATTTGAACGGGAGATAAAGAAAAATCAACAATATAAAGTAGTATCACAGATGAATCTCATAAATGGATACTGCATTCGCCAGTGTAGCCATTGCCCAACAAGAGGAAAATACTTAGTTACAATCAACACGGCTAGCAATTATTTATATTTTTGAGGACGATCGCTAATGAAATTTATCAACACCAAAGCAGTACAAATCCCAGTAAGTACAATCATTTCTATACTAACTGCCATTAGTGACCGGGATTATGCGCGTTTTCAACAATTACAAACCAATTTGGTTAAGCAGCATGGGGTGGAAGTGTGGCAGGATGTTTTTGGTAGTCGTGTCTTACCAGCATTAGACCAACAATCTAATAGATGGTTGTTGAAACTTTGGTGTAAGGGTTAGGGATGAGATTGAGACTTGGTATCCTGAAAATTTGCTCAGGGAACTCAAAAAAATAAATTATTCTGCTTCAGGTTGTTGACTGTTGTACGGGCGGGTTCACAGATATCCTCACTGATTCATGAATATCTCCCATAAACCCGCCCCTACTGACTGTTGACGGTGAACAAGAGCAATGGAATATTTTTTACCTAGAATTCTCTGAGGGTGCAATAACGATTGTTACAATGTTTTGTGGCCATATCGTAGTAGCGATCGCTATGCATTCAGTCAGCGATACCGAAGCAATTATTTTAAGTTTAGTCCAACCCCTAGATAATCGGCGTGACACCGAAGTTGTAGATTTATTCGCCGCCGCAGGTAGAATTTTAGCTGTACCCGTTACCAGTAATTTAGATTTTCCCCATTGGGATAACTCAGCAATGGATGGCTATGCTGTGCGTTATGCGGATGTGAAGCAATGTAGCGCCGAACAGCCAGCCATTTTAGAAATTGTTGAGTCAATTCCGGCGGGATATCAGCCCCAGTCTATAATTGCTCAAGGTCAAGCTGCAAGGATTTTTACTGGTGCGGTGATGCCTCAAGGTGCAGATACTGTAGTCATGCAAGAAAGGACAAGTCAACAGGAGAATTTTGTCAAAATTCTAGCTGCACCAAAACCACAAGAATTTGTCCGGCGTCAAGCTTCGTTTTACCAAGCTGGGACACAATTATTACCAGCAGGGATTAAATTAAATGGGGCGGAAATTGCTGTGTTAGCGGCTGCGCAATGTGGGCGAGTGAGTGTTTACCGCAGTCCGATTGTAGCAATATTTTCTACTGGTGATGAATTAGTAACCATCGATCAACCGCTAGCTGCAGGACAAATTGTTGATTCTAATGCTTATGCGTTGGCTGCTTTGGTGAGACAAAGCGGTGCTGAACCGTTAATGTTAGGGATTGTTAAGGATGAACCAGCAGCGCTGCAAAAAACAATTACTGAGGCGATCGCTCATGCTGATATAGTTATTTCTTCTGGCGGGGTTTCGGTTGGCGATTATGACTATGTTGAGCAAATTTTAGCAAGGCTACAAGCGCAAATTCATATCCGTGCTGTGGCGATGAGGCCGGGTAAACCCCTCACCGTGGCGACATTTCCCTCAAAGGTTGATGAGGGGGATAATAATCAAAGAGTTCCTGTGTATTTTGGCTTACCGGGAAACCCTGCGGCTGTTTTGGTAACGTTTTTGCGGTTTGTTCAGCCAGCAATTCAGAAATTAGCTGGATTAGCTCAAGGATGGAAAGTAGAGTTTGTGAAAGTGCGATCGCGTCAAGAATTGCGATCGGATGGTAAGCGGGAAACTTATATCTGGGGAAAATTACAGTTAGTTAATGGGGTTTATGAATTTTCTCCATCTGGCGGTAGCCATAGTTCGGGCAATTTAATTAATTTAGCACAAACTAATGCCCTAGCTGTTATCCCGGTAGGGAAAACCTTAGTTTCTGCTGGTGAAGAGGTGGAAGTTTATTTAAATAGGGGCGCTTAGGCTAGGGGCTAGGGACTAGGAATTAGAGTTAATTTTTCTTGCGTCTTTTGGTGGATATGTCATCGTTTCTCCACATTTTGGTTTCATCAAAAACGCCCTTGAGGACGGGGAAAGCTATCACTCAATACAGTTGAGTTACTGGAGAAAAGATTAAGATTCCTGTTGGTATGAACATAGTAAAACTTAACATTCTCAAGGAGCAAATCGGAACCAAATTTTTTCTGGTGTTTTTTTAGCGCCGCTTTTTTTTGGTGCTAGGATCTACGTCTATAAATAATCAAAAACAAGTGCTATAGCTGTGAAACAAAAGCCAAAACCAAGGATCGCTTTGCTTCGGGAAAAAGCAGGGCTAACCCAGCTTGAGTTGTCACGTCTTGTAGGTGTGACTGAAAGCACTATCCAGAACTGGGAAAGCGGTAGAACTGGGACGGATCATATTGAACGCATAATTAGGTTTTGCAAAGCACTCAATTGCCAAGTAGAAGACCTAATTGAATATATGGGCGATTCCCCAAAACAACCAGAAGCACAACCAAGTTCATTAAGTGAAATACATCATCTTTTAGGAACTGAGGAACCTGCACCTCTTACCAGTACTGATGCTGAAGTCGCGCCGATAGGACATGGTAAATAATTACTAATTCGTAATTCGTAATTCGTAATTAAAAAATGGTGAATAGTAGACTGATAGAGGTAACTCTGTGATGGTTGGCGTGTTTGCCATCAACTAATTACGAATTTTTAATTACGAATTTTTAATTTTTACAGGTTGCCAAAAAGTATCGATGGTCACAAATTGATAGCCTTTTTGTAGTAACTGGGGAATTAAAATTTCGCTGGTGGCAGCAACATCTTGACCGCCATAAGCACCATCATGTAAAACAATGATGGAACCATTTTTTACTTGTTGAGAAACACGCTGCGTTACAGTGGAAACTCCTGGTCTAGTCCAATCAACTGGAACTACGCTCCACATAACTGGGCGATAATTCCACTGACGCAAATATTTTAAAATTTTGGGTGTGAATAAACCGTTTGGTGGACGCACATCCCTGACTTGTTCTGGTGGAAGATTGCAAGCAGTATATATAGCAGCTTGGGTTTTTTCTAAGGTATCTCGCAGTTGTATTGGGGATAGCAGGGGAAAAGATTGATGATCGTAACCATGCAATCCAATCCAGTGTCCGCGATCGCATATTGCTTTGGCAATCTCTGGGGAACGGTTGACACAAGCACCTAACCAAAAAAAACTAGCTCTAATTTGATAACGATCTAAAACAGCTAATAATTCAGGAGTATAGCGGGGATGAGGGCCATCATCAAATGTTAGAGCGATCGCGCGCGAATTATCGTCTCCAGTCCACAAACAATTGCTAAATCTTGGTTGGAGAAGACGATAAAGAATTGGTAAAACAGAAGCTAGTTGCATTTTCATCAGATTGACGGTTATTTGCTGGTGATGTAGCCATTGCACAAGTTCAACACAACTGAGTTGCAAGAGATCGTACAGACATGGCAGATTTTCCACAAAGTCTTGTTTCGATCGTGACAGATTGCAAAAGATTTGTGTTGTCACAGCGCTAGCTACCGCAATCAGAAATAATATCTGAGATTGCAAGTTGCGATCGCTTGGTAAAGCTGTCTATTAATTTAGAGTAAATTATTGGCTTAACTGTAATTGGGTAACGGTTTCAAACTATCGACGGGTTAATTGGCTGAGTAAATGACTGAGAATAGATCGGAATCAGAAACCCTCGATAGAAGCGTTGATCTAAATGACATCTGGGAGATTAAAGGAGTTAGAAGCAGTAAACGCAGCTTTGAGAGGAGTTGGTGATGCGATTAATACATGCACTGGGATTTTTGGCACATTCGGAACATCAGGGATACAACGGACTATATATACATCAATTTACGGATAGACTACGGCACAAATGCTGATATTCTATGTGTTGACTGTTATCTCTTTACTAAATTAATGATGTAAAGGATGTTAAGCACAACACCCAATTTGTCTGTAATTGAACTCCTCCAAAACAAGAAAATTGCAGCTAAAGCGATTAAACAAGTGAACGGGCATTACGGTTATACTCCATTAAGTCTCTACGTCCGCTACCACGGTGTGGTGCAGGTTTGTCTGGTTGATTGGGTTTGGTTTTGGGTCTAGCTGAGAGCAAAGTTGGTGTAGTCGCAGAAACCAGCAACATATCGGACATTAAATTGGCCATTACTTGATAGCTAAAAATTAAGGTAGCCGTTACCAGGCTAGAGGCTAAAAGTGAAATTAATGCACGCATAGCAGATGTTTACTTTGGAACTCACATATTCACTGCTACTTAGTTTCTATTAGTGCATCCGGACAATTCCCTAAAAAGTATTGTTTTTTACAGAATAAAAATAAACTTTATCAAATCTCCATATATTCGACTAGTAGCCAATTACCAGCAGGGTTAATCCGACCGCAAACTGTCAGCAATTGCTGATGGTTACAAGCTTGTAGTTGTAAATTTACGTGCGATCGCAAGGTTACAAGCTGCCAAGTTGACTGTTGATAAGCTTTAGGAGTAATTATACTGAATCTGTAATTCTGCGGAGATATTAGTTGAAGTACACCTGTAAAGGAATTAGACAACCGTGATAACACAGTTTTTGGACTATCGTAATAATACGTAGATGACGATGAAGCGGGAAAATTGCCATCAAGCGGATAGCTAGCTGGATTATGTAAATAATGTGTTTGCCATTGCTGCCACTGAATATCTGCGGGTGTTGAATTAAACAAGGGAATAATTGCTGCTGGAGAACGGTTGTCTTTAATTAAAGCCATTTGCAGCGCTTTTATTGGTAAATCGCGCGGTTGACAATTAAACTCTATACACATAGCCGCAGCCATACCTGCTGCTTGACCAATTCCCATGACGACAGGTTGTAATCTCGTAGCCCCATTAGCAATATGTGATACAGAAATATTCTTTTCGCAGACTAAAAAACCATCTGTATTTATGGGAATGAGACTGCTGTAGGGAATAGTGAAAGGCGTTCCCGTCCAGCGTCCCCCCCAACGAATTGATTTTGGTTGGAGGGGAAAGTCAAAGCCTGGGTAATGGTGATCGTTGGGATAATTGGCGATCGCAATTGTATCTATATTTAATGATGCAACCTGACCCCCAGACACAGGTAAAATATCCTGTTCTGTAATTGTTTTCAGTCCCACTAACCGCCGACTTTCCCGATAATAGGGATGCAAAGCAAAAGCGCTAGGAGAATGGGGAAATACCTGTGTAGCTAAACCGTAACGCCGACTAAGTTGATTTTGGATAAAATGGGCAAAATTTTGACTATGCCAGCGAGATTCTTGAATAAACGCATCTCTGCTAGCTTTTGAATCTACCAGCCGCTCTAAATCTGCGCCATAGTCGTTACCGCATATCGGCCAATTCATCATCAATAAACCGCCAGGTAAGCGCCCGTAATTCATAAATTGTTCTGCACCATAGTTATCCCAAGCGCCAACAAATAGAGATGGATCGTAATTCGGCGCTGAGGGGATTTCTGGGGCGGTATCTGTGCCAAAATCCTGCATTAGCACCACCCCTGTGGGCGCTTGTACGGGGTATTTTTCTGTGAGATGATTAGGAGACTCTGGGGCGCTTAATTCTTCCCATTGCTCTTGCAATTCCCAACCCCAACGATAAGGTATTTCTGCCAAAGCCAATAAATCGCCTAATTCTGTACCATCGAGAGTGATTTTGGCTTGGACAGTAAAATCAGAAAATCTTACGCCAGTGACACAATTTCCCTCGCGTAACACCTCTAGGGGAACTTCTCCCGCAATCCAATGCAGATTTGCTAATTCTTGCACCCAATCGGCGAAAATCTGCGCCCCTACTCGCGGATCGAAACTAAAAAAGCTTACCCAGCTATGATCTAAACCTTCTTGCTGACGTTGCTGCAATTCTCGTAAAAATTCGCCCCACAACCCCGTCTGAAACGCTTCTAATTCATTTCCATCAGGAACAGATACCCCGGCTGAAGTTAACATTCCCCCCAACCAAGCAAACTCACTCACCAGGATAGTTTTCGCCCCCCGTCGCGCTGCTTGAATCGCTGCTGCTGTACCGCCAACTCCCCCACCCACAACTAAAACATCAGCTTGATATATCTGATTCAGCATTGCTTAACCCTATTCATTGTTCGAGATATTGTCTCTGAATAGGGTAAATCAGACAAGTTATGTCAATTCGTGCATTAATTCTAAATGCTTGGTGGTGGTTAGATCCCCGACTTCTTGAAGGATACATCTGGTGAATTAGGGGTAAGATCCCTCGCTTATCCCGAAATCCCGCCGTCACCCTCAAGGGTGCGGCTAACTGGACCAAGCCTGCCTCCGCAGGCTCTATTTCTCTAGCCTGCGGAGGCAGGCTTTGTAGCATGAGCCAGTGGCTTATAGCCTGTGGGCGGTGTGTGGGGTAAGCGAGAGAACAGTTTATATCAAGTGTTGATGGGTCAGACCCACCATTCGCCAGCAGTATCCTTGAAGAATTCGGGGATCTCGCAGGGCAGAAAAATTAATCACCTGAACTACTACGGCTTGATTAGATGTTGCTCAGAACGACGATATTTTGAAATTAACTTTTGCTGCTGGATAGGTGCATAAAGCAGTTTATATAGCAAAGGTATTCCTGTTACCCCCAGTGCTAATATAGTAACTTGATTGAGTAACCCAGTAATAAAACCAAGTCCGACACTGATTCCAAATCCGGCGGTGAGTAGGGACAACCAATCATTGACAATCTTCAAAATAGCCCAGATCGTAAAACTGGCGATCAACCCAATTATGCCGCCTGCGATCGCACCAACAATACAAGCAACGAAGCCACCCTGTACAATCCCGCCTAACGACATAAAAATAATACCCACTAAATCGTTGGGTGTATTTGGAGAAGCAATCGTTCCATACACACCGCCGATAATAATTCCTAGTACACCAAGAATTATTAGACCTGCAAATGAACCTCCTTTTATATTGTCCCAAAAGTCATTTTCATAAGGGTAATAATTGCTTGAACTTGGCTTGTTTTTCTGATAAAGTTCGTAAATTCCACCGATTGCAGCCCCGATTACAGAACCTGCGATCGCACCTACTGTACCAAACACAAAAGCCCCATTACTACTATCATTAATATTAGGTAAATTCCAGAATACGATATTGCGAGATGCCAAAGTTGCAAATATCCAAGGTATCAATCCAATGAGTATGACTGTGGCTATCTCACCAGTTAAAAATGCCCAAATTAAACTTGGATAAGATTTTGATTCTTTCTTTTCAATAGGAATTAGTGCCGTTTGTACTTTCACCGTCAAAGTATGAATTGCTGGATATGCATTTGTATGCAACAATAACTGGCGTTTGTATAATTTATCTGCCATCAATTGGCTAGTATCTACTTCAATATCACACTTTATATGATTGCCTGCAAACTTCTGGGGTGTAATCTTAATCCAAGGGTGAGAATTAGCCTGATGAGGAGGATCGTGGGGATGGGGTGCAACTTCCCAACGACCTTGAAGTAATGTGTCTGGTATAGAATTTTCAATAGTAATCGATTCTCGGATTTTTTCGTGCAAACTTATAGCGGTAAAATCCCGTATTTGATGGCTAAACTCAACTTGAGGACATCGAGTCACATCCAGAGGTATTAAAGCATTGAGCGCTTGTTGGGCATTTTCAAAACGGTCTTTGAGTCTCGGTTGTACCATCATTTCTAACCAGTCGAGAAATCGCAGACTCAGTTTAGGTAATAAATGTCGAAATCTGATTTGGGAAATATCATCTTCATCGATTAAATTTTGAACTGCTGTTGATTTTGTGTTAGTCAACAAGCAAATTAATGTTACTCCCAAGGCGTATAAATCTGTAGCTGTTGTTGGCTTTAATAATTGTTCTGGTGGAATAAAACCCGGTGTACCAACAAAAACGCTACTACCCGATACTTCTTGACTACCAATCCGCGCCAAACCAAAATCAATTAAGTAAACGTTTAATTCGGCATCAACTAAAATATTTTCTGGTTTAATATCTCGATGAATAATACAAGGAAACCTACCTTGGAGATATGTCAAAATCTCTAATACTTGAATGGCGATTTTTTTGATATCTTCTGGTTGAAAGGTACGAGTTACGGCTAAAGAAGGAGCATTAACATACTCTTGAACTAAACAAAAGCCATTGACTGTAGGAAATGCTGCCAAATATTTCGGAATCCTGGGATGGTTGAGCTTTTGTAGTATCTCAATTTCCCGTTGATGGGTATTAAACCCTGACCAACTAGAATCTATTTGTGCAAAAGAATATTGTTTGATGACTACTTGATTATCTGTTGCTATCGATGATGCTAGCCAAGTAATTCTTCCTCCTTCACGGTTATGTCCCAATTCATGGATGATTTGATAGCCATATTCGGAATAATTTGGTTTAATGGTCATAATTAATATCCCACAATTTTGCCAATAAAAATCAAAATTTATCGATTTAAAGTTTATCTCGCTGGCTTAATTATGGGCTGGAATTTGCCAAATATTGATGGTATTATCCTCATACTCAACAGGAGCAGCCAGCATTTTAGCATCAGGGCTAAAGGCGAGGATACTACCTTGAATATCGATAGTATCTTGCAATTTACCTGTTGCTAATTCCCAAACTTGGATACTTTTATTTAATTTAGTAATCAGGTTTTTTCTATTGGGACTAACTTTAACAAAATCGAAGTTATTACTTAAATATGAATTATCCTGTTTTACCGGATTCAGACTGTATTTAAATTCTCCAGTTTGCAGGTTCCAAATTTTGACATCTGTTTTCCTTAAACTGCTGCTACCTGTGTTCCAACTTATAAGTGTATTGTTATCTGCAATAAATACTTTCACTAAATAGAATTGCCAGTCATGTCCAGTAAACGTACTTTTAAGTTTGCCAGAAACTAAATCCCAAATTTTGATTTTACCATCCTTATCTGTACTCACAAGAGTCTTTTCATCTGGACTGATAGCTATATATTGAATTTCGCTTTCATGTCCTGTTAGGGTTTTTTCTAATGTTCCGGTTTGGAAATTCCAGATATTTAGGTTTCCTTTGACATCTCCACTAACTAAAATATGACTACTGGGACTAATTTTAAATTCAGTCACTAAATTATTGTGCACAAGCTGACTTTTTACAGTACCTGTTTGTAAATTAAAAACACCTATTATATATTTTGTAATTTGTTGTGGTTCACTAGAATAAATATAATTAGCTGGATTGACTGCTGTATTTTTGATAATCTGTGTACCGCCATCCATGACTAAAGTTTGTCCATCTTGGCTGGTTTCGATAAAATTAATTTTGTTGTCGGGATTTCGCAGATCGCGGATTAATTCACCAGTGAGTAAATTCCAAATTTTGACGTTTTTATCATCTCCACTAACTATATACTTGCCATCAGGAGTCACGCTAAGATAATTCACAACTCCTGTGTGACCGGTAAGAGTACGCTTTAATTCACCAGTTTTCGCATTCCAAATTTTGATCGTGTTATCTTCACTACCAGTAATTACATGATTATTGTCAGTTGTAATAGCTACAGAGGTTACTTTTAATGCATGACCTTTCAGGGTAGTTTGTAATCTATGAGATACTTTTACAGCTTCTAGAATCGGAGAATCTTTGCTAGGAGTATAGGATATAGTGGAAACTCCTTTCCATAGTAGTAATTGCACTCCTACCAATATCATTGATGCTATCAAATTAGGCTTGACCAAAGCTGCTTTTAAGTTATACATATCTATTAACCAAGTGCTGAGTAATAATCATCACCAAAGGCAAGCTGAAAAATTCTCTTGCCTAAACATACAGGTAAATAAAATTACAATCTTGATGCGGTTTGAGTGGTTGTAGAATGCTGAAAATTGAGCAATTGACTTCTAAATTACATGACACTCTCCGCCCTTATAGGGCGGAGATTCTTCAATCTTTGACCCAACTTGCTCGTACAGAATTTCTCCTGCATGAGTAGAGGTTGAATCTCCTGAAGCGTTTGGATCTAAGATCCAAGTTCCGGTATGCCCTACCGTACTCAAGGCTAATTTCAGAATATTGATGGCAGCATTCCAATCTCTATCCAGCACAAATCCACATTCACAAATGTGAGTTCTCGTTGATAGAGATTTCTTGACCACTGCACCACAGTTAGAGCATTCTTGAGAAGTGTAAGCAGGGTTAACTGCAACAGTTATTCTGCCAAACTTCACTCCAAAATATTCCAACCATTTCCTGAATTAATACCAACCAGCATCATTAATAGATTTGGCGAGACAATGATTTTTAACTAAATTTTTAATCCTCAAGTCTTCATAGGCTACCAAATCGTGAGATTGGATTACGCAACGCGCCAGTCTCTTAGCATGTTCTTCACGTTGCCTACTTATTTTGAGGTGTAATCTCCCTAATCTATTAATAGCTTTCTGACGGTTGATAGAAGCCCTTTTTTTCCGAGAAGCACGTCTTTGTCGAAACTTTAGACGCTTTTCTCCTGTGCGATAAAACTTTGGGTTAGATTCACTGTGTCCATTGCTGTCTGTGTAGAATTCTTTTAATCCCACGTCCAAACCTATAGTTTTACCCGTCGGTTGAAATTGTACTTTATTATCTGAGCTAATCAGGAATTGAACATAATACCCATCAGCACGACGGACTAATCTAACTCGTTTTATCTGGTCTAATTTGTAAAAGTTTAAATCCCATGTTCCTTTTAGATTGAGCTTGCCAATACCTTTTTTGTCTGTGAAAGTTATTTGTTTCCTAGTCTCGGAAAGTGACCACCCAGATGTTTTATACTCAACTGAGCGAGAATTATTCTTAAACTTTGGATATGCCTTTTTACCCAGAACAGACTTTTTACAGTTGTCGTAGAAACGAGCAATCGAGCTATAAGCCCTTTCGATAGAAGCTTGGCAAGCGCTAGAATTCAAAGCTTTTACAAATGGGAATTCACCTCTCAATGACTTGCTCAGACGATATAAGTCTTTTTGCCCTACACCTCGATTATCCATCCAAAAACGGATAGCTTTATTGCGGACAAATTGAGCAGATCTAATCGCCTCATCAATAGCAGTGTATTGAGTTGTTTTCCCCTTGGCTTTGAATTCTAAAACAATCATTTGCGTGGAGAACTCTTACGCAAATATGATAACACAATTAAAGCCGTCCTGGAAGCGGCGCACTGAAGCTCTGCCGAAGTGGACGGGGCTTTAGACCCAGTTTTTTGGTAAAAATATAACTGATTCTCGATATTGAAATTATGATGTTACAAAATTGTAATACTACTTATTGAGCGATCGCACCTGGAAATTCACAGCAAAATAACAAAGTACTCAAATTTACAGCTAAAGTTCGCCATCACTTACAAGCAACAAGAGAATAAATCTCAAATTTGATAGGTTAACTTTGACCAGTAAATGTTACATCTAGTAACGTTGAGCGGTGAAAAATCAACGTGAAAGCACAGGTATTTAGAGGCGTAAATCAACTTTCCTACGAAGAAATCCCAGTCCCGACTCTGGAACCGGATGAAGTGCTGGTGAAGGTGGGGGTAGTAGGATTGTGTCAGTCAGATATTAAAAAAATTCGTTATCCCCTGTACGAACCGCCGCGTATTTTTGGACATGAAACGGCGGGTACAATCGCATCTGTGGGTGCTGATGTGAAAAATTGGCAAGTAGGACAAAGGGTGGCGGTAATGCACCATATTCCCTGTATGCGTTGCGCCTACTGCCTCAATGAAAATTATTCCATGTGTGATGTCTATAAAAACATCTCGACTACAGCCGGATTTAACGCCAGTGGCGGTGGTTTTGCGGAATATGTCAAAGTACCAGGACATATTGTCCAAAATGGCGGCTTAATTCCCATCCCCGATGATATTAGTTTTGAAGCAGCGAGTTTTGTTGAGCCGACTAATTGCTGTTTAAAAGCAGTCAAAAAAGCGCAAATTGCACCGGGACAAACGGTATTAATTACAGGTGCGGGGCCGATTGGCTTAATGTTTATTATGTTGGTGAAGTATTTTGGTGGTAGAGCGATCGCTACCGACTTACTACCCTCTAGAATTGAAAAAGCTTTAAATGTCGGTGCTGAAGCGGCTTTTGATGCGCGTGACGCTGATTTACCTGCAAAAATTCAAGCTATGACTGGTGGTTTAGGTGTAGATGTTACCTTACTCGCCGTACCTAGCGAAAAAGCCTTCTTTCAAGGTTTAGATTGCACTCGCAAAGGTGGTAAAATTCTGTTTTTCGCAGAATTTCCCGACGAAATCGAAATTCCCGTCAATCCCAATATTTTATATCGCCGCGAAATCGACTTAATGGGCAGTTATAGCTCATCCTACCGCTTACAAAATCTCTCAGCCGATATCGTCTTTAATCGCCGGATTGATGTAGAAGCCTTAATCAGCGATCGCTATCCTCTACAAGATTTATCACAAGCTGTAGAACAAGCGATCGCACCCAAACCAGACACCTATAAAATTTTAATTTATCCTTAAATGGGCATGGGGCATGAAACAATTTTGGATTTTAGATTTGCGATTTTGGATTTCAATCTAAAATCTAAAATCCAAAATCTAAAATTTCTTGTCTTCCTCATCCCTAGTCCCTAGCCTCTAGCCCCTATGATCCTAACTCTAATCGTCGCCCTACTCGCCTTCTATGTCGCCTTTAACCTTGGCGCTAACGATGTTGCTAACGCAATGGGAACTTCTGTTGGTTCTAAGGCTGTAACTTTGCGACAGGCGTTAATAATTGCTGGGGTGTTAGAGTTTGCGGGTGCGGTATTGTTTGGACATGAGGTAACGGAAACTCTCGCCACAAAAGTGGCTAATCCGGCTTTATTTGCGGCTACACCGCAAGTTTTAGTGCTGGGGATGGTGACGGTATTATTAGCCTCTGGGGTGTGGCTACAAATCGCCACATCGCGGGGGTTACCTGTATCTTCCTCCCATGCGGTTGTCGGTGCGATCGCAGGTTTTAGTTGGGTAGCTTTGGGTGTAGGTGCGATTGATTGGTCATCGATTGGTTCAATTACGATTGGCTGGATTTTAACCCCTGTAATTAGCGGTGCGATCGCGGCTTTATTTTACAGTCAAATCAAGCGTTGGATTTTGGATCAACCAAATCAACTTATACAGTTAAATGAATGGCTTCCTTGGTTGAGTGCGGTACTTATAGGCACATTTGGCGTGATTGTTCTGCCATCGCTGACTGAACCTTTAAGCAATTATTTAATTAACCAAGTTGGGTTAAATCTCCCGGCTTACGATATTCCCATTTTTACAGGTGCGATCGCCGCCGTGGGACTCACCTTTTATAGCTGGCGACAATTACAGGACAATACAAACCCCAATGCGACTGAGCGGATATTTGGGCGGTTTCAATTGCTGAGTGCTTGCTTTGTCGCTTTTGCACATGGTTCTAATGATGTAGGAAATGCGATCGCACCTCTAGCCGCGATCGTTTATATTAATCAAACTGGTAGCGTGCCGATAAATGGCATTACCATCCCCATATGGATTTTAATCCTTGGTGGGGTCGCAATTGTTAGTGGTTTAGCCATTTGGGGTAAAAAAGTTATTGCTACCATTGGCGAAAATATTATTGCCTTACAACCTAGCAGTGGATTTTGTGCGGAACTCGCCACCGCTACAACGATTCTCATTGCTTCTCGTCTCGGTTTACCTGTATCCACTTCCCATGCCCTAGTTGGGGGAGTGGTGGGGATTGGACTCGTGCAAAATCTCAAGTCGATTCAATTCCAAACTTTAAAAGGTATCGCCGCCGCATGGCTAATTACTGTTCCGGTTAGCGCCATTCTCAGCGCTGCTATTTTTAGCATTGCCAAGATATTTTTTCTATCAAGTTGATAACAGAATCCTCATTAATTATTTACATTTTTCTCATTTTCTTTGTGTCTGTATCAAAAATAGCTAAATGCAAATTTAAGAACGCTAAAGCTAAAATGCTTTTTGCATAATTTCTGTTAATTAATTAGAATAATTTTTATAGGTTGAGCAGATTCGGAATTAGCGCAAACCAATAATTTAACCACATTTACAGATATAAACTGTCGCTGAAGTTACATTAAAGACTATTAGTGAGTCTAGTTGCAGAATTGATCTAACCTAGTACAATACAGCGTAAATAAACATACCATTCTCAATGGCGCAAAAGCCCTGAATATAAGTCTTTTGACTTTTGACTTTTTTACCCTGAGCGCAGCCGAAGGGTGACTTTTGACTTCCGCATAGCGGTACTAGTAATCACAAGGTATCCATTTACAAATTTTTAACAATTCCTATCTGTACAAAAAGAATACGTATTGATTTGCAGTAAGATTTTTTCTCGTGAAAAAATCCTGCTAAAAACATAGATGATTGAAATAAGACTGACAGAATGTTTACCTGTGATGCCAAACAAAACACACTAGATTAACTAATTAGCTAAATTATCTACTTTGCAACCCCGCGTGCAGCATGACAAAATTACGTTGGTATGCGTAAATACTGTTAAAATTTTTGGTTTATCTAACGAACTCTAGGAAATTAGTATGAAGGCCAAGCAGTTATACGGGAAGCAGCTTTATCGTCAAAATGTTAGAGGTTAAAAGCGAATGGGGCGATTTGAGAAGCAACCAGACAACCCGCGAGTGAGAAGCGATTTATCTAGAGCAGCAGAAAATGCGCTATGGGCGGTTGTTGAGGATTTAGAAAATCTTCAGCAGCACATTTTGCGATCGCTACAAGAGGAAGTAAAACAGCTTCAGGGCGAAAAAACTCGTTTAAATGACGATATTCAACGACTGCTTGACGAAAAAGAACAGTTACAACAAGTAAAGCAAATCACCGAACAACAGGTGTTAATTCGTCAATTAGCAGAAGCTTTAGCAAAACATATATCTTCCCATCTGCAATCCTCGCTAACGACAATCGCTAGCGAAGCAATAGAGAAAAACTCATACCAAAGCTTAAACCCAGCCGCAGAAAACAACGATAATGTCGAGCAGATGCTCAGTTCTTTGGATAATAGCCTGACAAACACCTTTAATTTACTGCAACAGGAGCTGAAGAACTACCAAAGCAATCTTTCCCAACAGCTGTATCGGATGGAAGGTCAACAACAGCAAGGGGAATCTATTATAGCGGAGTTAATTAGCCGGCTGCAAGGACTGGAAAAAACAATTGCTGAAACTTCAGTAAAAACTCAACCTTTATCACCACCGACGGTATTACAAGTAGAAGTACCACCAACCGTCATCTCACCCCCTACTGTCATCCAACTTCCCCCAGCACCGTCGCAAATGACTGGGGAAAATTCCGCCAATTCACAACAGAACAGCATTACTAGCGAAATTCCCGAAAATAACACAGCACCATTAGAAGTCACCGTTTTACCAGAAAGGGAAATTGTCAGCGAACCAGTTTCTGTGATTGTTCCGGAATCATCAGCAAAGGAAACATTCAGCAGCAAGGAAAATGAACCACTTTCGGTACTGGTTCCAGAAATTTCCCAGAATGAACCGACAGCAGAACCTACTTCAGCGCTAGTCAACAGTAATGAATCTGAACCACTTTCTGTAATTGTTCCGGAAATTTCCCAGAATGAACCAACACCAGAACCTACTTCAGCGTTAGTTAACACTAATGAATCTGAACCACTTTCTGTAATTGTTCCAGAAATTTCCCAGAATGAACCGACAGCAGAACCAACTTCAGCGCTAATCAACAGTAATGAATCTGAACCGATTTCTGTAATTGTTCCGGAATTAGCAGCGAGTGAAACTACACCAGAACCGATAGCTGAAAAAGAAGCAACATCAACCACATTCAACAGCAACAATTCTGAGCCAATTTCTGTGCTTTCTCCAGAATTATCAGCAAATGAAACTGCGCCAGAACCTATTATTCCGTTACCTGAAGCTACACCACCACCAGTCAGCAAAAACCAAGAACAGCCAATTTCTCTCACCTCTAGAGATGAATCACTCAGAAAAACTCCAACCGAAACGACTTTATCAACCCGCAAACAAGGATTAGCAGCGCCTTCACTACCTTTAACTAGCTCCGCCAACTTATCATCAATTCAGATAGGTTTCTTATTGATTGTGCTGTCAACAGCAGCATCGGCGCTGTATAACGTCGCTATTAAGGTAATATTCCAGCAAAACTCAGAAATTTTGGGATTAGTGCAAGTAGAGCGATTGCTACTGCCAACTTTAGGTAACGTATTATTAATTTTAATGTTGCGGTTGCTAGTGGTTGTACCATTGATGTTATTATTAGCGCCGATGATGCATCCTAGAGTTTGGGAAGATTTACAAACTCTATTTACCTCCCTCGGTAAAGATTCTAGCCCTACCAAAAGCAAGACACTCAAAGTTTTGCAATTTTCCATCGCTAGCGGTTGCTTTTTGTTTTTATCGCAAGTGCTGATTTACATTGCAATTAGCCAAGTAACTACCGGAATGGCGATCGCACTTTTCTTTATCTATCCTGTGATTAGCGGACTGTTATCATGGTTCTTATTCCGCGATCGCCCGAATAAATTCCGTAATGCAGCTATTGGCGCTTTATTTTGCGGCGAGTTACTAATTTTAGGCGGTGCTAGCGGTGTTGGTAATGTATCCCTGGGAAGTACCACAGCCATTTTATCCGGATTCGCCTTTGCAGTTTACGTCATCCTCACCAGGATATGCGCCAGCAAATTGCATCCTGTATCTTTTACAGTGATTAATTTCACTACCATGTTGCTGTTGAGTGTAATTGGCTTAATTATTCCCTTCCCTGGAGATTTAAGCTTAAATTTTCAACCTGCTAGATTATTAGAAGTGATTTTATGCGCCTTTATTTTAGGCGTACTCACATTATTTGGTTACATTTGCAATAATGTGGGGATTCGCCAACTAGGCGCACCCCGTTCAGCAATTATTGGTGCAAGCGTTCCATTTTTGACAGTAATTTTCGCAGGTTTACTAATTCAAGAAAATTTAGAATTAGTCCAAATTTTGGGAGTCCTTTTAGTTACTTTTGGCGCAGCAGCCTTTAGCTTTGAAAAAATGCGAAATCAGGTTAATTCTAATTCACAAACTTAGAGGCGTGAAATTTTGATCATAGTGAAAGCAGGAGGCTTTTTACCTCCTGCATAGCTAATACAATTTTAGATTTTAGATTTTAGATTTTAGATTTTAGATTTTGGATTGGGAATTACCTGATTTGTCTGCCTTCTGTGAATCCATTTTTTACCTAATTTGTGCAAATTGATATAATAAAATTTATGTTAGTGAAGCTACACTAAATACTCTTAATTCCTCTTGGCGTCTTGGCGTCTTCTCTGCGAGACGCTACGCGAAGGCGGTTTTTTTCTTATATTCCAGAATTCATATCAATTGCGAAATTGGTTAATTAAAACTACAGCGTTTGCATCAAATCAAAAAAGCCATAAAGACTAATAAAAAGTAATATAAACGCTGTAAACTTAGTCATTTTAGATTGCTGAGAAGGAGCGATCGCTTCTCTAACTAAAATAGAAATAGATGCTCCTACTACTAAGCTTAAACCCAGTACCATATAAGGTCTATCAGGTAAAACAGTGGCAACTCCTAACATCACAATCGCCACCGTTAACATTAATAATTCTACAAACCGGGGTGGATTGTACTGGCTAGATAAAATAAAAGTATTCAACCAAAAATGCCAATATCTCATAGTTAATTATTATTATCATTTGTCATTTGTCATTTGTCATTTGTCATTTGTCATTTGTTAGGATTTAAAGTTGGGTAGGTTTATTTTTATTAAATTACTTAATATTAGACTTATAATCATTAGAAAAAAAATATATTCTTTATAGCCAATTAATTGCTGCTAAATACGCTACAAATACTCATTTTCAATGCCCCATGCCCACTCGCCCTGAGCGAAGCCGAAGGGATGCCCCATGCCCAATTATAGTTATTAGTAAACAATTATCGCTGTTTACTAATAACTAATAACTGTTAGCTGATTAGCGAACACCAGTTTTAACTTGACCTGTGCCGTTTTTTTGTGCAGTATCATTTTCCGGTAGTTCCACACCAAAGACTCGCGCGAAAGCTTTTTCTACCTTATAACCAGAATCAATGGATTCTAAGGGGTCTTTGCGTAATCTATGACGCAGACATAGGGTAATTACACGGCGAATGTCATCAACTGTAACTTCGGTACGTCCTTCAAATGCAGTGATGGCTTTAGCGGCGCGGTTAGTTACAATGTCACCCCGCAAACCGTCTACATCCAATTCCGAACAGATTTCCGAAATTTTCACCCGCAAATCGTATTCACTGGTAACTTTTGGTAACAAATTTTGTGCATTGACAATTTGCTGTTGTAATGCTTCTTGCTGGGGTTGGTACTGCTCCAGAAATCCGTGGGGATTTTGGTCAAATTCTGACCGTTGCTCCACAATTTGCACTCTTAAGGCTGGTTCCTTCACCGTGTGAATTTCCGCGTGCATTCCAAACCGGTCAAGCAACTGGGGACGTAATTCGCCTTCTTCTGGGTTACCAGAACCAACCAGCACAAACCGCGCTGGGTGGCGGATAGAAATACCTTCCCGTTCTACAGTGTTCCAACCACTAGCAGCAGAGTCAAGCAATACGTCTACCAAGTGGTCATCTAATAAGTTAACTTCATCTACGTAGAGGATACCCCGGTTAGCTTTGGCTAATAGTCCCGGTTCAAAGGCTTTGACACCTTCAGATAAAGCTTTCTCAATGTCGATAGTACCGCAAACCCGGTCTTCTGTAGCACCTAAAGGCAGATCTATCATCTGCACTTTTTTAGCAACTACAGGAATTTCTGCTCCCTCTTGTAACAGCTGGCGGACTTCATCACTCATTACATCGGGGTCATTGGGGTCACTGTTGAAGGGGTCGTTAGCAACAACAGAGATTTCCGGTAGTAGGTCGGCCAGGGCCCGGATAGTTGTGGATTTGCCGGTACCGCGATCGCCCATAATCATAACACCACCAATTTTCGGGTCGATCACGTTCAACAGCAGAGCCAGTTTCATTTCTTCCTGACCAACAATTGCTGTAAACGGAAATACCACACGTCGCGTACTCGCTGTGGTTTGAGCAGTAGGACTCACTAAATTACCTTATCAAGATTTTTCTGATTACCGTTCTTTATTGTGCCATAGCTAGGGCTATAGAGAGTCCATTATCGAAAGTCTATAGTCAAAAGTCAAAAATCCATAGTCAATAGCAGAGAATTCTTGACTATGGACTAATGACAAATGACTAATGACCAATGACTAATATTAAGGATTATAGGTAGTAGTTCTCGGTTTACGCGCACCAGCAACTGCTCCTAGTAGTGAAGCTACTAAACCCAATAAAGAACCAAAGACAAACCACCACAAGCCTCTAGAAGTAGCCGCAGCAATATCACGAGCTTGTTGAGCGGATACATTTGGGATATTTTGTTGCACATTACCCAAAGGTTGTTGCGTTTGGTTTAGCACTTCGGCGGCGTTAGAAGCTGCTACACCAAATGCACCCGATACTCCACTTGCTAATAACCAAGAGCTAAGTGCGAGAGTGGTAGCCCACATAATTGCACCGTTCAGTAAAGCTGTGTTGCGGTTCATCGGCCCGCAAGCGCGAGTTGTTACCCAACCACCAGTAAACAAAGAAATTAATAACGCGATCGTAGACCACAAACCGACGTTACTAGCAACGTTAGGTGCAATAGTTCTCGGTGCGCCGGAACCTGCAACATTACCAGCACCAATTGCACCAAATAATGCACTTAATATTAATTGTGTAACTAACGCCACCAATACACCAGAAATAATGGGGCCCCATCTTACAAGGTCATGATATTCAGATACCCGACCTGTGACGACTTGCTCAGGAGGAACTACTTGGTCTCCTACCCGATTTGCATATGACATAAATTATTTTCTCCCTGATTACTTCAGCAAAGTGTTTCCAGCTATATTTTTGCTTGTGATTAAAATTAAATTACTAAATATAGTTATTTCTATCTATCAACAGAATGAGTTAAGTACTCTATCTTTGGTAATAAAGTTTTTAGTTAATTATTTTTGTCGAGCAAATTTAAAAACTGTTGATAATCGAAATTTTTATTAAAAAATATTACGGTTATTATTGACTATTGTTTTTTAATTTTGCAGAGATTAATTGGATTGCTCGCAGTGATTTATATGAATGTGTTATGCAGGATTTTTTGCCAAGGTTAAATTGGCTTGATATACAGCATATTATAAGTCAATACAGTTCATTTAAGGATAAATGTAGGTTGGGTTGTAGCTTGCTTCCCGAAGGGTACGAAGTGAAACCCAACAAAGCGCCGAAAATGTTGGGTTTCGTCCCTCAACCCAACCTACGTTAAATCATGGTTTTAATGCTAACTGAAACGTATTGGATTATCAGTTGGTGAGGTGCGATAATCTTAGGGCATGGCAGTGCCAATGCCCCTACAGCATTTTACTTATTAATAAGCTGTAAATAAGTCAGTAGAAATAAACGAAACTATATTAATAAACATAAATAAAATTTAAATCCTTACCAATGACAAATGACAAATGACAAATGACCAATGACAAATGACAATCTCAGCCAGTTATCTTTAAATTCGCCATCTTACTTAACGCATTTTTACGGCTGTACCTGTAGCGGTAATCAATAATAAGACTCCAGATTGATCGACATTAATTGTACCAGTGTCGATTTCAATACCAATTACAGCATCCGCACCTAAACGTTGTGCCCGTAGTTGTAATTCTTCTAATGCTTTGCGTTGCCCTTGTTCAAATAAACGTTCATAACTACCAGTACGTCCACCGACAATATCACGAATACTTGCGAGAAAATCCCGTAAAAAATTGCTACCATAGACAACTTCTGCTGTGACAATACCTAAATATGATTGAATTACCGCACCTTGAATTACATCAGTTGTAGTCAAAATCATAATTTAGCCTCATAAATAATTAGTAATTGGATTAATTATAATAATCCACAATCATTTACAGCCACTTACTAATGAGATAATTCTGTAATTACATTGCATAAGGTAGTAGCTGATAGCGATCGCGTTACAATTTTGAAGCAATTATCAGCATTTGCAGACAGATGTGCGATCGCGCAGCAAATTTCCGCTACCTTACCCAAAAGAGTAACATCTCCTCTACATAACTTTACATTTCTTCACGTATTAATATAGATAATTTTCTCATCAAGTTACTTGAGTAACAATTTCTCTGTATGATGCTGTTACAAATTACTTGAGTATTAAGAATTTAGTTAAAGTAAAAATTGTGTTGATTGCCTGTTACGACTTCATTTGTTAGTTTTAAAAGGACTGGGTTGGCAATGCTCACCCTACAAATAAATTACAATCTAAAGATAAAGGTGGTAAAAAATGGGGCGCATAAATCCCTACACGCTACAGATGCAGATTACCCGTATGTTTGAGCAAGGGCAATCTTTTTTTGCGACAACTAAGGTGCAAGAATGGTTAAAAGAACGCAACCACAATCCACTAGAATATGACATTCTTTTCCATAAAAAACCTGCTCCCCCTGGTTCTAAAGAAGTAATGGTAGTGGAGATTGAATTACGCCGTAAAGATGGACAACCTGTTGATCCGTGGTTGCAAGAACAAGCTAATCTTCATGCTTGATTGGGCTTGGTTTTTTATGAGAATGGGCAAGGGGCTATGGTGAATATCATTAATTATGATGGATATTTCTTCAGCACTTTCAGACTTGAAAATCCACAAATAAAGTCCTAACTACAAAAATCATCCATCATCATAAATGTGGAGCATTCTCGCCCCATACCCAATGCCCAATGCCCAATGCCCAATGCCCTTATATTATTAGGCTTTTTTCAACCAGCTAAACATAGCGCGTAATTCTTTACCTACTTCCTCAATGGGGTGTTCGGCTTCTTGACGACGCATGGCGGTAAATCCAGGTTTACCAGATTGATTTTCTAACACAAATTCTCTAGCAAATTGTCCAGATTGGATTTCGCTGAGAATTTTGCCCATTTCCGCTTTGGTTTGCGCAGTTACCACTCTAGGGCCGCGTGTATAATCGCCGTATTCAGCAGTGTTAGAGATGCTATCGCGCATTGTGGCTAAACCGCCTTCGACAACTAAGTCAACAATCAGTTTAACTTCATGCAGACATTCAAAATAAGCTAATTCTGGTTGATAGCCAGCTTCTACTAAAGTTTCAAATCCGGCTTTAATTAAAGCACTCAAACCGCCACATAATACTGCTTGTTCGCCAAACAAATCGGTTTCGGTTTCTTCGCGGAAGGTAGTTTCGAGAACACCCGCACGAGTACCACCGATACCCTTAGCGTAAGCCATAGCGCGATCGCGTGCCCGACCACTAGCATCTTGATATACAGCAAATAATGCGGGTACGCCTTGTCCTTGTTCGTAAGTCCGGCGGACTAAATGACCAGGGCCTTTAGGCGCTACCATGACTACATCTACATTTGCAGGGGGTACAACTTGTCCAAAGTGAATATTAAAGCCGTGAGCAAAAGCTAAAACGTTCCCTTCTGCTAAATTCGGTTCAATTTCGTTTTTATAAACTGTTTTTTGCACTTCATCAGGCAATAAAATCATGATGAAGTCAGCAGCACTAGCCGCATCCGCAACACTCTTGACGGTTAATCCAGCTTCTTGGGCTTTGGCAGCTGACTTACTGCCCGGATATAGCCCTACAATCACATCTAAACCACTATCCTTAAGATTCAGGGCGTGAGCATGACCTTGCGAACCATAGCCGATGATAGCAATTGTTTTTCCAGCCAAAAGGTCTAAATTGGCATCTTCATCATAATACATCCGGGCCATAGAGCATCTCCTGTCAGCAAGCATCATTTATTGGCAGGCTTTTGATTTTACCTCAAATTGAGTAACTACGGATAAGAATTAAAAATGGGGTATGGGGCATTGGGCATGGGATACTTAGACAACAGTATAGACAAGGGTTATCGCGTCTCTGACAACTGACAACTGACAACTGACAACTGACTATTGACTATTGACTAAGTTTCGCTATCAATTTTTTGGATTTCTGCTTCTGAGAGTTGGACGTTAATTGCTTTTACTGAGTCTTCAATACTCGAAATTTTGCTAGCACCGGGGATAGGTAAGATAGCGGGCGATTTGGAACGCAACCAAGCTAGGACTATAGAATATACTGATACGCCTTTTTCTTTGGCTAAATTTGCGATCGCAGAAATATCTTGTAAGTTTTGATGACGACGACTACCACCGAAAGGACTCCAAGGTAAAAAAGTTAGTCCTTCTTGTTCGCAATACTTTAACACACCGTCATTTTCTGGTTGTCTTTCCCAAGGACTATATTGATTTTGCACAGAAACAATTTCCACTACATCCTGCGCTTGTTGAATTTGTTCTACGGAAAAGTTAGAAACTCCCACATAGCGAATTAAACCGTTTTCTACCGCTTCTTTTACTGGTGCGAGGGATTCTGCGATCGCATATTTGGGATCGGGGGCGTGATATTGCCAAATATCTATCGGTTTACTACCGCCCAAAGCTTGAAAACTTTCGCGAATAGTTTGACGTAAATGTTTGGGGTTACCGTTGCGCGTCCAATTTCCATGAGGACGCATCAAACCGCCTTTGGTGGCGACAACTACATGGCTAACATCGCCTTTATAACTGCTAAGTGCTTGATTAATTAATCTTTCGTTGTGGTGCTTATCGGATTCATCTAGACAGTAAGAATCGGCGGTGTCTATGAAGGTAATACCCAAGTCTAAAGCACGATGAATAACTTGAATAGATTCTGCTTCTGCAGGACGATTTGCTATTGACATGGGCATTCCACCCAAACCAATAGCACTGACAGATACACCCGTTTTTCCTAATTGTTTGGTTTCCATGCTTTTAGCTCTTGTATGCAGTCCCACTAATGTATTAGCTGTTTCCAAATATTTTGACAATTCATCCTTAGATAGGTGTAATACCAATTCAATCTAAAAATGCACCTAATTCTTCTCAAAGATATAGAACTGTACAAACTCTGCGTAACGGCAGTTGCTACAACGGTGGGAACCCCCGCAACGTACTGCCTCACCTTTGCGTTAACCTTAGCGCCCCTTTGCGTTAAAAAATATAGCTTTGTGCAGCCTCATATTTATTTACTTAAATCCTCAAAATATTACCTTCCTCTATTCTGATTAACAGGATTAAACTGCTGCCATAATCCTAAACGCTTATTTTTAGCATTTGCTTCTGCAATTAAATATTGC
Organism: Calothrix sp. FACHB-168; assembly: GCF_963889195.1. Taxonomy (NCBI): domain Bacteria; kingdom Bacillati; phylum Cyanobacteriota; class Cyanophyceae; order Nostocales; family Calotrichaceae; genus Calothrix; species Calothrix sp. FACHB-168. Next base: position 204,449 of record NZ_CAWPNJ010000041.1, on the reverse strand, counting down.
ATTCTGCTTTCTTCGCAATAACCTAAAGTTTCGCGATCGACAACAGCATTACCTTCCTCTACTAAGCGAAGATTGACTGAACGATTATCAACAAAAACCTCACCCATTATGCGCCCATTTTCTTCGCGGTTGAGGGTTTTAATTACTACTGGACTACCTGTTGGTAAAAATCGTTTGAGTTTGTTAGTAGCGGCAGTAACATACTGCTGTTTTGTTTCTTTCGGTGTATTAATACATACTAGTTTAACTATGGCTGTTTTACCTGTATCATCTTTAATGCGGATTGTATTGCTATCTACTACACCGATGATGGTAGCCAAGATTAACATTAACTCGATTAAACTCATTGATTTTTAAGTATTATTTAATGCTTCTCCTTAAGTTTAAATCAGTAATTGTCTAGAGATTGTGAGAGAAATTACGCAATTTAGCAGCAAATTTTCATAAAATCGAAAATCTCAAAACTTCTGTTACAAAAATAGCAACAATAGCCGCTTTCAGATTTGCTCTCAGCCATACTGAGATTAAATTCATCTATCTATGGTTTAAGTTATGCCAGCCTCGATGATATTACCGCGCAAATCTGGTTTAGCTGTGACTGTGCTGCTGGGAGGTTTAATTTTTACGAGTTGTGCGGCTGTTCCGCCAGCATTAAAAACATCAAATCAAGCAACCCAGGAAATAGCAGGCGATCGCGCTGCGCCGGCTGAAGGTGCGGGAGTAGTACAACAATCTCAAACCCCACCAGTACCCCAATCTCGTCCCCAACTAATTAAAAAAGCAGCAATAACTGTAATTGTTAATTCCGTCAGTCAAAGTATTGATACAGTCTCAAAAATTATTAATAACAAACAAGGCGATTTAATTGGTTTAAACGAACGCCAACCAACAAAAGAAAACGCCCGCCATACTGCATCCATTACTCTGCGCATACCACAAAACCAGTTAGAATCAACTCTCGATGAACTGGCTAAATTAGGCACAGTAGAAAATCGTAGCATTACAGCAGAAGATGTTAGCAATCAATTAGTAGATATCAAAGCTAGATTAACTAATTTGCGCAAAACCGAAGCTAATCTCCAAAAAATTATGGATCGTTCTGGTTCTGTACGCGATGTCTTAAGTGTGGCGCAAGAACTCAGTAATGTCCGCCAATCAATTGAACAAATTGACGCCCAATTGAAAAATTTACAAAATCAAGTTGCCTATTCTACTATTACCTTAAACCTAGAAGCAGCAGTTTCCGGTAGCAGTCCCCAACGGGGTTTAGGGGCACAAATTCAAGAAACTTGGAACAACTCTAGCCATTCTGTTGGTGAATTAACTGTTGGTTTACTAAAGTTAGGTATTTGGCTAATTGCTTATAGTCCTTATTTTTTGGTTTTGGCTGCTGCTATTTATGGTTTGAAGCGGTGGCGACGCAATTCTCAAACTGTTATACCAACACCACCAGCAGAAAATAATTAAATTCTGGAAAACTTGTCTCAAGTTGTTCAAAGTTTATGGTTTTGACATCCTCCCACCGCTACACCCGAAGGGTGTAGCGGGGGATTCCTAAGACTCACGACTTAGGTTTCTGTTTCTTTCCCTTACGGGTTTTTCGCAGTTGCCCTTTAACACTATGGTTATTAGGTCTTACACTCGCTTCACAGACTGTAACGGTGTGTCCCACCGCCAAAATATTTCGGCTGGCGTTGATATCCCTGTCGTGGTGTGTTCCGCAGTTTGGGCAATCCCACTCTCTGATATTCAACGGCAATTTTTCAACAATATGTCCACAGTTGCCACAGCGCTTAGAACTGGGAAACCAACGGTCAATTTTTACCAAGTTTCGATCATACCAAAGAGCTTTGTATTCCAGTTGCCTCACCAATTCTCCCCATGCAGCATCACTGATTGCACGGGCCAACTTGGGGTTTTTGACCATATTTTTAACTGCCAAATCCTCAACTACTATCGTTTGGTTTTCACGAATCAGTCGAGTTGTCAGTTTGTGCAAATGGTCTTTCCTAGAATCAGAGATTTTAGCTTGAATACGAGCAACCTTGAGTCTAGCCTTATCTCGGTTACGAGAGGACTTTTGCTTGCGACTCAAAGACTTCTGCGCCTTCCTCAACTTTTGATAGTGCTTGTCAAACGCTTTGGGATTAGCAATCTTTTCACCTGTACTCAGAGTAACGAGACTGCTAATGCCAACATCCAGTCCCACAGCACTATCAACTGGTTGCAAAGCTTCGTCCGTTGGATCGTTGATTCGCAAACTAACAAACCAACGTCCAGAAGGCTCAAGTCTAATTGTGATGGTTGTAGGTTCACACCCCTTGGGAAGTTGTCTAGACCATTTAATTGGCAATGGTTCAGAACACTTAGCCAAGTAGACTTGTCCATCCTTCCACCGGAAAGCGGACTTGGTGAACTCTGCGCTGCCACCGCTACGCTTCTTTTTGAAATTGGGATATTTCGCCCTACCAGCAAAGAAATTGGTGAAAGCAGTTTGCAGGTGTCTCAAACCTTGTTGCAGTGGTACGCAGCTAACCTCATTCAAAAACTGGAGATCGTCAAGCTTCTTCCACTGCGTCAACATAGCAGAAGACTGAACGTAATCAACCTTCTGTTGTCTCTCGTACCAAGCTTCGGTTCTTGCCGCCAAAGCTCGGTTGAAAACCAACCGCACACAACCAATTGTCCGGCGCAATATTTGTTCTTGCTCGGTAGTTGGGTAAAAACGGTAGCGGCAGGCTTTTTCCATACTTCACATTTTATCATTAAATCTGTGAAATACGTAAAACCCGCTATGTACCAAAGTCTATCTACTCACTCGTCGCTCACCCCGTCGTCTGTCGTTCGCACTCCACAACTCGACTTCATTGTGAAGCTTCTTGCTCGTCCCCATTCCTCTCACCGCCAACCTACGGTGTGGCGGTGAGAGGAATGGGGGTGTTAGATGATTATCGTTTTACGTAAAAGATGGTAGATTGGGAAAATTTCAGCGCTGGGGGGAGTAAATCAATGAGGTTCCAGTAATCTCCCAACCCTTGAGGTATGGCAACTGTGAAGCAGATTGTACCAATTAACACGAAATAATTAGACACAGGAATGCCAAGATCAAAAAAAAGGACGCCCGATGCTATTGAAACTACTATGCCAGAACTACACCAGTCAATTGCACAGCACTACCACGAACGCACTAAATACGATCCTCAGACACTAGCTGCAAAAAGTCAGAGCTTAGATTGGGCGAAGCAACCAGTACCATTTAAAGAGTACAGAATTGGCTCATCTTTTGACCTTAAACCCTACTTACAAGCTAATTCTGAGGCTTCTACTAACAATGAAGATGATAAATGGTGGCAAAGACTGTCAAGGCTATTGTTTTGTAGCTATGGGCTAACGGCAAGAATGCCTTCTATGGGTGGGGTATATTTACGATCTGCCCCTAGTGCTGGCGGGTTATACCCGGCTGAGGTATATGTAGTTTCGCGCGGTACGGAGTTACTACCAGCCGGGTTATATAATTACCAGAGTCGTACTCATTCTTTAATGCAGTATTGGGAAAGCGATGTTTGGCAAAGTTTACAAGCAGCTTGTTTTTGGCATCCATCTCTAGAAAATACTCAGCTAGCGATTGTCATAACGGCTGTATTCTACCGTTCCGCTTGGCGGTATGAAGATAGGGCTTACCGCCGCATCTTTTTAGATACCGGACATTTATTGGGAAATATTGAGTTAGCTGGGGCGGTTAACGATTATCGCCCGCACTTGATTGGTGGATTTATTGATGAAGCGGTTAACGATTTACTATATATCGATCCGCAACAAGAAGGCGCGATCGCAGTTTTATCTCTAGCAGACTTGTTAGATATTAAACAAAATTTACCACTAGGACGCACAGCTTTACCTTCAGCGACCGAAACCAATTACCCCATTATTCCTGATGGCGAACTGCTGAAATATTTTCACCATCACACACAAATTGAATCGGGAACAACGGGTAAACTCAATTTACCAGAAGTGCAACAAGAGAAATCTTTAGAAGATAAATATAACTTCCCTTTCTGTCTAAAAATTCCTACAGCTACCATGTCAATTAACTGGGGTGCAAATCTCTCAGAATTGGAAAATACCATGCACAGGCGGCGTTCTACCCGTGCTTACAGTGGTGAAGATTTGAGCTTTGAGGAACTAAAAGCTTTACTTGATTTCACCTATCAACCGCAAAATTATATCTACCAAAATTTAGACCGTTCTCCAGATTACTTTGACTTAAATTTAATCGAAACATTTATTGCTGTTTGTGGAGTCAAAGGATTAGAAACAGGCTGTTACTATTACGCACCAAAAGCCCAAGAATTGCGCCAAATTCGGTTTAAAAACTTCCGCCGAGAATTACATTTTCTCTGCTTAGGGCAAGATTTAGGCCGAGATGCCGCCGCAGTAGTCTTTCATACCGCCGATTTAAAATCTGCGATCGCGCAATATGGCGATCGCGTTTACCGTTATTTACACATGGATGCCGGACATCTCGGACAAAGGCTAAATTTAGCCGCTACCCAACTGCATATCGGTGTAAGCGGCATCGGTGGCTTTTTTGACGACAAAGTCAATGAAGTCCTCGGTATTCCCGCAGACGAAGCAGCACTTTACATCACCACCTTGGGAAGGGCAAGGTAATTGGTATGGGGCAAATATAACTCTTAATTTTGAATTTTGAATTTTGAATTTTGAATTTTGAATTATTTGCCCCCCTGCCTCTTCAAGGCTCCTGCTGTGTCACGCCGCCGACAACTGGCTTGACTTGTTGACCGGAAAAGGGATCTGTACCGCCACTCCAGTTAAAATCGCTGATGCGGAAGCTAATACCGCCTAATTGCAGTACTGGATTGTAACGTAATGTCAAGCCATAGGTGCGGCGGCTGTATTCCAAAATATAGTCGGTGCTACTTTCTCTACCTGTATCTAAGTTAACTGAGGTCTGAAAGCCAATGCGAAAAGGGCCATAGATTTGCTGTGTAATGCCAGCACTCAGTACTCTAGTATCAACAGCTCTGTCGAATAAGAAAGGTGATAGTCCACTGTTGAAACCTTGGGAATAGCTGACGTTAAAGGCGGTATAGTCCAAATAAGGGCGGGAAAAATGACCAATTTGCCCTTCTAAGCCAATGGTGCCAATTAAGGTGCTTTGGTTATCACCGTTGCTGTAATAACTAGTAGTACCAGTCACACCAGCCAGCGCTCGCAAGTAGGGAACAACTGAGTTAGGCGTGTATCGTAACCCCTCAGTAGCCGTAGGTGGTAAGGGTTGCCCTTGCCATAACAATAAACCACCGCTTAACGCTGCACTACCTTGGATGCGCCCTAAGGAAATGCGATCGTTGTCTCTATCTGGTGAGAGTAAGTCAGGGCGATCGGTATTAGCATTAATATACTGGGCACCTGCTTGATAGCTCAGATTAATCCCACTGTTACCCAAGGGAATGATCGGTGAAATGACTACACCCCCAAGGCTGCTTTGCACAGTTTGATAGCCGAGAGTACCGTTATAAAGGCGATCGCGGTAGCTGTATTCTAAGTTCAATAAATGGGGATTGCGATCGCCTAATGTCTGCCTCAGGCGCAAGCTAGCCCGAAAGTTATCTTCAACTTTACTCAAATTCAGGCTGGTTAACTCGCCGTTACCCTCAATCACAGATTTAGGGTTCAAATTCACATTTAGTCTACTTCTAATGCCAAATAGCCCAGCAAAATCACCGGTACCTTGTTCTACAGCTTTTTGTAAGAAAAACTGGGGCGTAATTGTCCAGTTTGTCTTGTCTGTGGTGATTGGTGCAAAGCTGCGCTCTAAATATAACCCACCCCGTTGATCGCCATCAAAGCCAGGAGAAACAATGGCTGGCGTTACGTCTCTCTCCCGGCGATCGATTTCCTGCTGTTCTCGCGGAATCCCAATCGCCACTTTTTGATCGAAAACTACCCGCGATCCTTGACTCCTGACTCGATCTACTAAAGGTGCTTCTCTAGTTAACGTAACATTAGCCGCCCGTAATACTAATTCTGGCGGTGAAAACGGATCGTTGGTAATGCTGACATCTTTAGCTTGCCAGCCACGGGGATAAAATTGAATCTGTTCAGCTTCAAAGCGTAGGCGATTAACTATGCCCCCTGATTTTGGTTGAGCAATGTTTCTCGCATCGGCTCTACCCCCTACTACCACATCAATTCCCCCAGGGCTATTAACACCAGTTAGGGGCTGATTTGCCCGAATGCGATCGCTCACTGGGCGCTGTGATACTCCGCCGGCTGTGACATCTGTAGGTAAAAAAGCTACATCTCTTTCGGCTGTGGGTAGGTAAATCTCACCTCTACCCTTTTCCAGTTCGCCGCTATCTTGAATAAAGTTATAAGTAAAGCGTTGTCCTCGCAACACCTGATCGCCCCTGGTTAAAGCGACGTTACCTTCTCCCACAGCAATCAAGTTATCTAAACTGATTTGTAAGCGATCGGCATCTACTACCGCCCCGTCAAATCGCACAACTACATTACCTTCAGCCGTTACTATCCGTCTTTGGTCATCATACACTTGGCGATCAGAAATAACTTCCACCGTTCTGGGTGTCGCTGGTGCTGTGGTAGCCGGGGGAGTTGTCCCAGATGGTTGACTTTGTGGCTGATTTGTGCTTTCGGCTGGCGGTTGCGGTTGCGGCGTCTGAAATTCTATCGATGAGGGTGCTGGCGAGTCTGGTGTAGGATTGCGAGATTTAAATTCAATAGTATTTTGTACTAATTGCGGTTGCTGGGGATTTTGCGCAACTACTTGCGGGTTAGCTGGAGTTTTACTAGAAACAAATGAATTTTGGTTAGTTGTAGCGTTTGGGTTAGATAAAACTTTAACATCTAGGCGATCGCTATTATTTTGCAGAGGATAAGCAATGCCCATAGGCTCCCCCAATAATGCCGCACTCATGGGAGTATCAATGGGAGTATCAACAGGAGAGAATTCCGGCGGAAAAGTTTTCGGCGGATTGGGTTGATTGAGATTGGGAGAAACTACCAATTTATCCCTGGTCAAATTTTGGGGATTTGGCTGAGTTTGAGATGTTGCTTGTTGCTGTTGGGATGTTTGTTGATTTTCCTGCGTCCCAGTATCTGTAGCAATTAAAGAATTAAACTTGGTGTCATTAGCAGAAGAGGTCAAATTTGCAGGTTGTCTTGCTTCCGTAATTGGAGGCGGTGTAGGCGGCAGAACTGGATGAAGCATATTTCAGCACAATCAAGCTAACAAATAGCCAATAAGTAGCCGGAAGGACGAACAACACCTTTAGCCTTCCTACTTTGCCGCCTATTTGCAGCAAGCTGGCTCAAGAAGGACACTAAAATTTACCACGACAATTGCTAGGAGAGATTGCTTTGAGGTAAACTTTTGGGCATTCTCTCCGTTATAGCAAATACCGTTAGCTTTGCCATTGCTCGCGCCTAAAAGGTGAATTTCTTAACTCTTCAGGCACGATGACCGAGTCGGTTAGCAAATGGCTGGGGTAATTATCCCCATTTAAGCAACTTAGTGTCCATAGCTTCTGGTGTGTTCTGCCTTCCGGCTTTTGAGAGCGGATTATCAGTCGCGCTTTTACTCGAAATCCCGACGACCGGGGTTACGAGCTGGGTCATTAGACAAGAAACCAAAGACGAAGATAGCCACAAAGAAGGCAACAACAATATAAACTGTGATTTTTAAAGTAAGCATCAGAGATATCTCCAAAAGGTATGAGAAACAGAAAATCTCTCTCTCGGTATCTGCTAGGCAGAAATGATAGCTCCTTTATATTACCCAAATCTCGCCCCTTTTTTGGCAGTCTCTATTGAGACAGGTCAATGTTTATCGTGAAACTGTTGACGGTTGACTGTTGACTGTTAACTGTTGACTGTCCTCACGTTTATTGACTGAGCCAGTTGGGAGTCGTGTAAAAATAAGTTGAACAATTTAATATTTGTAGTGCGAGCAGCGTTCGACTGAGCGCTCACGCCGAAGTCTTGCCCGCGCGAGCAAGATGCTCGCACTACTTATTTTTACTTCATGCCTTGGGTAAACGCTATATTTTGGAGATGTCCCGATTAAAAAGTTTTGAGGTTGCTACTCTTGAGACGTTTACTCGCTGCATAGGTTTCCGAAGAGATGCAGAAATTGGGCATGGGGCATTGGGCATTGGGCATTGGGCATTGGGCATTGGGTATTTATTAGAGACGCGATGAACCCTTGTCTGTACAATTGTCTCCCTTGTCCTCCCTATCCCCTCATCCCTATTTCCTCGCTGACACGGCTTTTGATAACTTTGGCTGGTATTCCTACAGCTACAGAGAAGGGAGGAATATCTTTTGTAACTACTGCACCTGCACCAATGACACTACCTTGACCAATAGTCACGCCATCTAATACGCTGACTCCATGCCCTAGCCAACAATCATCTTCTATGACAATTCCTTGGCGTGTAATGCCTTGATTACGAATTGGCTCTAAGGTATTGGCAAAAGTATGATTATTAGCATATATACCGCAGTGCGATGCAATCATACAGTATTTACCTATTTTGATGTCTCCTGGCCCGGCAATACATACATTAGGGCCAACGAATGTTTCATCATCAATATATATAGAAGTACCATCTAAGCAACCGATATCAACGTTACGTTCTATCGCGACTTTGTTACCGAGATAAATTCGATTATTTTCTCCTCTGCCATCGAGACGCACGCCTTTAAAAATAAACACATTTTTGCTGATTTCTATGGCATTACTACCCAGAAATTCCACACCATTTTGAATATAAACCTGACTATCTAAGCGAGCGAAAATACTGCGATATAAGAGATTGCGCAGTTTCGAGCCGAGCACGATCGCGGGAATATTACCTAATAATGTAGTCAGCAAAATTTCCGGGAAGCGTTGTATTTTGGCTGAAAATTTGGGCTTTTTCATGGTTACTAATGCCTTAAATAAATTGCAGTAATTAATCGACTACTTCATTGACAGTTGGCTCGTTTTGATGATTTGTAAATACCCATATTTAGGAGTAAATCAGTTATCTGAATCTCGCAAATACTAGTCCAACTTGATGGAAGCAATTATTGAATTGTTGAAAAAATAATTTGCAATGAGCATTTTTTTGCCAGTAAATAATGTTCAATTTACCTATAAAAACATTAAGAATTTATAGGCATCACCTAATTTTGCTGATTGAGTCTGAAAGATTTTGCCGCTAATTAATGTCGAATTCTGGATTTTATAGCCAAAATCTCTCTATTAGTATTGATATTTCATCAAATACTACTCATATTAGCGTAGAGAAATTCAACTTAATTTTTGTTGAATTCCTCAACTAAGGCGCAATCATTCAATTAGCAATAAGGTAGTTGATATATTTACTAACTACTCAATTACACAAGCTTTTGGTTAACAATAATACATTTTGACAGTTTTAGTTCAAAGGTAAAATTATTAACCTTTATCTGCCATGTAGTTATTGTTAAAATATTTTGGTTATTTATGAATGTATAAAATTAAATTTAGGGTGGAGTATCGCCGACTTCAGCCATCACATTGAAGTTCACCATCGGTGCAAACAAGTAAGCACTTCCTCGACTGCTATGACGGCTTTCTTGCAACGAATTTCTAGAGTATGCTGCTCTAATCATGTTGCACGCAGATGATTTACAAATTAAACAAAACACTCAGGTAATTGCCAGAGTGATTTTTCACAATTGGTGCTTTTGAATATAACACATCTTATTTTTATTGTCTGGCTTTGGCAAAAATTATTTTTTTCTAAAATTTAATATATATCCAGAAAAATCGAGATAAGATTGTAACTTCTTATGCAGTTTAAAATAATATTTTTTACTAGCAAAGAAAAATATTTGATACTGGAGAATTTTTCCTATCAAATTACTTCAGTATATTCACCATAATTAACAATTATATGAGGAATAATATCTAACAATTTGTAAATCCACTTGAGGGATAACCCATTCGGGTGATGCGTGCTGAGTGGCGTTCGTTATAAATTTTAAAGAAAATTGAGAGATTCCTGAGCGAAAAATTTACGCAATGGAAAAAAGCGATCGCCAAAATTAGGTATCGCGTTCAACTTCCAAATTTAGTTTAAAAAGTAGGTCTTTAATGAAAGAAATTGTTAACCAAGCTTTAACCTCTGGCTATTTGAGCCTAGCCGCTCAACATCAGATTCGATTGCTACTCCAAAGCGAGTATGACTCAGAAGATTTAGATGCTTACATTATTTTGCAGCGAGCTGTTTTAGCGGGTGATGTCAAGCAGGAATCGCGCGTGCAAAAATCTGCTGGTGCTAATACAGCTAAAGATGGTGGTTTAAATATCAAACAAGCTTATCAAGTTGCGGCTGAGATTGCTTGTGTGGCAGCTATGGCTTTAAGTATGCAAAAAAATCCTCAAGATTCTTCTTATTTGGGCGCTTAAGGCAGAAAATTATGATTTTTTTCCTCATGTTTGGGGATTATGGCGATTTGTTGGGTGCAAAATGTGCTATTTAAGGAATTAGGCTGGCGATCGCACAGCAATATGACAAAATTTTTGCTTGAATTACTAGAAATCTCAATTCTAAATGCTTAAAAAATAATTAAGAATTGCTGTGAGATGCTAACTTATAGCCGATGGTTTTGATGAGAGATGAAACTCGCGAAGCGGGCTATTGACAAGCTTTTTGGCAGTTATTATCTAGCTATTAGGAAAATCTAAAATTAAGCTTATATACTGAGAAAATTCAATACATAGATATATAATTATCATGAGTATTAAATTACAATCAATAATTAAGTTTTGCAATACCAGCTATACTTTTTAGCAGCCAGCTTAATATCAGAAATCGGCTTGGTGTAAACTCTAGCAAACCTGATAAGAATAATTCTCAATGCTTAACAAAGTCACGGCATTCTTACAAACATAGTATAAAGAATTGGCAACATTGGGTAAAGACAGTAAAAAATAACCTTAGCTACACTTGGAGTTTTGCCAACCTATGCAGCCAATTCGTACATTTAACGTCTCTCCTTCTCTCCCGCCGCGACTCGAACCGCTGCGGCGGCTGGCATATAACTTGCACTGGGATTGGAACGTTGAAAGCAAAGATTTATTCCGCCGTCTAGATGCCGATTTGTGGGAATCTAGTCACCATAACCCAGTGTTAATGCTAGGAACGATTAGCCAAGGGCGACTTTCAGAAGTTGTAGAAGATGAAGGCTTCTTGGCACAAATGGATCGTGCTGCGCGTCAGCTGGAAGATTATTTACAAGAGCGTTCTTGGTATCAAAAGCAACGCAGCCAGTCACCGAAGGAATGTTACGCTTATTTCTCGGCTGAATTTGGCTTGGTAGATTGTTTACCTGTTTATTCTGGCGGTTTAGGCGTTCTCGCAGGCGATCACCTGAAATCTGCCAGCGATTTAGGTTTACCGTTGGTTGGTGTCGGCTTACTCTACCAACAAGGATACTTTGCTCAGTATCTTAATGCCGATGGTTGGCAGCAGGAACGCTACCCCATCAATGATTTCTACAATATGCCGTTGCATTTGGAACGGAATGCTGACGGTTCAGAATTGCGGATTGCGGTAGATTACCCAGGACGTAAAGTTTACGCTAGGGTTTGGCGGGTACAAGTGGGTACAGTTCCCCTGTATTTACTAGATACCAATATAGAACCGAATAATCCCTACGATCATGACATCACCGATCAACTGTATGGTGGTGACATCGATATGCGTATCCACCAAGAAATTATGCTAGGGATTGGTGGCGTACAAATGTTAAAAGCTTTGGGGTATAAAGTTACTGCTTATCACATGAATGAAGGCCACGCCGCCTTTTCTGCCCTAGAGCGCATCCGCATGTTGATTCAAGAAGAAGGTTTGAGTTACGCTGATGCTAGACAAGTTGTAGCTTCGAGTAATATTTTCACGACGCACACGCCAGTACCAGCCGGGATTGACTTGTTCCCACCTCAGAAAATTTTGGACTACCTGAGATATTATGCAGGCATCTTTGACTTACCTGAAGAACAATTTTTAGGACTGGGAAGAGAAAATACAGGCGATTTATCTGGGCCTTTTAGTATGGCGGTGTTGGCGCTGAAAATGGCAACATTTTCTAATGGGGTAGCGCAATTACATGGTGTGGTATCCCGCCAGATGTTTCAAGGGTTATGGCAGAAAGTACCTGTAGAAGAAGTACCCATCGCTGCTATTACCAATGGCGTTCATGCTCGCAGTTGTGTGGCAAAATCCACTCAAGAGTTGTACGATCGCTATCTCGGCCCTAATTGGTCATCTGCACCACCAGATAGCCAGTTATGGGAGAGAATGGACTCCATCCCCGATGAGGAATTGTGGCGCAATCACGAGCGCTGCCGCTTGGATATGATATTGTACGTGCGGGAGCATTTAGTTAAGCATTTACGCGATCGCGGTGCTTCGGCTTCGGAAATTGCTCAAGCACAGGAAGTTTTAGATCCCAACGTTTTAACTGTGGGTTTTGCAAGGCGTTTTGCTACCTACAAACGTGCTACTCTGTGGATGCGCGATTTAGAACGCATCAGACGGATTTTACTAGGGAATAAAAACCGCAAGGTGCAATTTGTGATTGCGGGTAAAGCACACCCGAAAGATATCCCCGGTAAAGAATTAATCCGCGACATTAATCACTTTATCCGCGAACAACATTTAGAAAAACAAGTAGTGTTTGTCCCCAACTACGATATTCATATATCGCGGTTGATGGTGGCTGGTTGCGATATTTGGTTAAATACACCCCGTCGTCCCCGTGAAGCTTCTGGTACAAGCGGAATGAAAGCCGCTATGAACGGATTACCGAATTTAAGCGTCCTTGATGGTTGGTGGGATGAAGCCGATTATGTCCGTACAGGTTGGGCAATTGGACATGGAGAAAATTACGAAGATCCTAATTATCAAGATGAGGTAGAAGCCAACGCACTCTACGATTTATTAGAGAAGGAAGTTGTACCGCTATTTTACGATCATCGTGATGCTGATAGTTTACCCCGTGCTTGGGTAGCAAAAATGAAAGACGCAATTCGCTTGAATTGTCCGTTCTTTAATACAGCGCGGATGGTGCGAGAATATGCACAACGGGCTTATTTCCCTGCAAGCGATCGCTATCATACCTTAACTGCTAATAACTACGCCCCAGCTAAAGAATTAGCTGATTGGAAAGCTAAACTCGCTGACCATTGGTTTAATATCAAAATCAAAGATGTGGATGTATCCGCAGTTTCAGATATTGAAGTTAACCAAACTGTAGCGGTAAAAGCCAAAGTAGATTTAGCAACTTTGACAAATAACGACGTACAGGTGGAATTATACCAAGGGGCAATTGATGCCAATGGTGATATCGTGAATGCGATTCCCGTGGTTATGGATTACCAAGGTAATGATACAGATGGGTTAAGTGTTTATACGGCGAATATTATTTACACCACTTCTGGTTTGCAAGGCTTGTCTTTGCGCGTATTACCAAAACACCCATACCTGTCGAATTCCTACGAACCCAGGTTAATTGCTTGGGCGGAGTAAATCGATTTTAGATTTTAGATTTTGGATTTTAGATTATTCATTCAAAATCTAAGATTTTTTGGGGTGTAACAATGTAACCAGTAGTGCGATCGCCTAATACTAAGTTACGTTGTTCGCCCCAATACCACCAATGTGCAGCCACATAAGCGCAAATTAGACTATCTAATTGGTCTTCAACGGCTTTAAGCGCTGCGCCTGTGTGGGGGATTTCGGAAATAAATGAACCGCAGAGGCGCAGAGAACGCAGAGGTGGTTGGAGAGTGGGTAGGATGTTGAGAATATGATTATAGAGTTTAGTGAGTTCTAAACGGCGATCGCTCAAGCGTCCTTTTTTATATTTAAGAATGCGTTCTAAATTGAATAAGTTGACGATTGCGGGATGGGGAAAGACTTCGATTTGATATCTACCGGGTTTTTGCGGTTCAATGGTGGGTGCGTGGATAAAACCACGAGATTCTAATTCTAAACCAAAGTTGACAGTCCGCTCGGCAAAAGCTAAACCCAAATTAGCCGGGTAACATCCAGCGTGATATTTACCAAAGTATTTGTGACTGAGTTTATCTGGTAGACGACTCCCCGTAGCGTTAGGAATGAGAGTAGGTGCGTCTACCGCAATTAATGCAGGTTCTTGTGGTTGTACGCAACTATCAATCCAAGTGAGAATATCTGCGATCGCTTCTCGGCGATCTAAATCTCTAATCTCTAATTGATTGTCAATTAATTCTAAATAACATAGTCCGCTTGGTTGGGATTTCCAGCCTAAATCAATACCCAAAAACTTCATTTTTACACACCCATTTGAACCAAGATTGATTTGTAGGGGCGGGGTTTCCCCCACCTGTGTCAACTTAAGGTGAAATCCGCTTTATAGCAAGGTTTTTGCCCTCACCCCCAGCCCCTCTCCCATCGGGAGAGGGGAGCAAGAGATTTAATTCCCCTTCTCCTGGGGGAGAAGGGGTTAGGGGATGAGGGCGAGGGTTTTTGTACAACACGCGCTGTATATAGCTTTTAGCTTAAGTTGACACCTATGGGAAACCCCGCCCCTACAAATTAATCACAAACCATAATATTTATAAATACTGACAATTGTACAGACGCGATTAATCGCGTCTCTAACAAATTACGAATTAAATGCAAACTTATTCGTCGCCGCAATTAAAGCGCTGCGTATTCCCGGTTCACTCATCGAATGTCCTGCATCGGGAACTACAATAAATTCTGCTTCCGGCCAAGCCCGATGTAATTCCCAAGCTGATACCATCGGACATACGACATCATAACGCCCCTGCACAATTACAGCCGGAATATGACGAATTTTATCAACATTTAATAGTAATTGATTTTCTGTCTCTAAAAATCCATGATTAATAAAATAATGACATTCAATCCTAGCAAATGCTTCAGCAAAATCATTCTGACCAAAATTTTTCATCAAGTCAGTATCGGGAAATAATCTACTAGTACTAGCTTCCCAAATTGACCAAGCACGGGCGGCTTCTAATCTAATTTGTAAATCTGGACTGGTTAAACGTTGATAATAAGCTGTGAGTAAATCATCCCGTTCTGCGGGGGGAATTGGTTTAAGATATTCTTCCCAAGCATCAGGAAAAATATAGCTAGCGCCTTCTTGATAAAACCAATGCAATTCTTTTTTACGTAGCATAAATATGCCGCGTAAAATTAATTCTGTACACCTTTCGGGATGGGTTTGACTATATGCTAAAGATAAAGTACTACCCCAACTACCACCAAATACAGCCCACTTTTCGATTCCTAAATGTTCGCGGAGCTTTTCAATATCGCTGACTAAATCCCAAGTAGTATTTTCTCGCAATTCTGCATGGGGTTTGCTTTGACCGCAACCGCGTTGATCGAACATTACCAAGCGCCATTTTTGCGGATGAAAATATTGACGATAAAAAGGCGGACAACCACCACCAGGACCGCCATGTAGTAATACTATTGGCTTTCCTTGGGGATTACCTGATTCTTCAAAATGAATTTTATGTAACTCTGATACTTGTAAATAACCTTCATTGTAAGGTGCGATCGCGGGGTAAAGTTCGTACATTGGTAGGAATTAGGTGAAAATGGTCAATAGTCAATGGTCAATAGTCAATAGTCAATGGTCAATTGTTATGAATTATTTAACTTGAGACTATTGATTTTCATCTGTTGACCTTGGACTGTTGACTCTGGACTGTTGACTTTTAACTAACCTAATTCAGGTTACTAGTACGTGATAGCGAAAATCAACAGAAATCAACAGACCGTTTCAAATAGGTAAAAATCTGGTAATCTAAGAATTATTTTTTTTGACTTTTGACTTTTGACTTTTGACTTTTGACTTTTACTTTTGCCTTGTTGTACTAGATTACTGGAGACTCAATAATAATATCCAAACTGGCAATAAAGCCGGAATTAGTGTTGAGAGTCGCAAACTGAGTTTCATTAAAGATTAAAGCACCTGTAGCTAAGTTATAGCTGAACTGGTTCAAACTAGTCGCGCCAAAAGTCTCATTTTTAATCACAATCTTATCTCCTTGTGAGCGAGAGAAGTCTGTAATGACATTAATTCCTTCTGAGACTAAGTTAAACACGAATCTGTCAGCACCAGAACCACCAATGAGGGTATCCTGACCAGCACCGCCAATGAGGGTATCGTTACCGTTATTACCTGTAAGAACGTTATTGCCGTTATTACCTGTGAGAATATCGTTATAGTTAGAACCTGCGATCGCCTCTATACTAGTTAAAGTATCACTGCCATTCAGTCCATCGCTAGCTCTGCCTGTTGCCAAGTTAACATTAATAGCACTACTAGCACTTCTATAAGTGACAGTATCGTAACCATCTCCACCGTTGATGGTATCATTACCAGCGTAACCCTCAATAGTGTCATTACCAGAGCTGCCTATGAGGATATCGGCAAAATTAGAACCTAATATAACCTGAATATTACTTAAACTATCAGTACCACCTTGTCCATCGTTAGCTGTACCTGTAGTCAAATTAACGTTGACACCAGTAGTTGCATTTCTATAACTGACAGTATCGTTACCTGCACCACCGTTAATAGTATCATTGCCAGCCCCACCATTAAAGGTATTATTCCCCGCTCCGCCTGTGAGGATATCAGCAAAATTAGAGCCAATAACAGCTTCTATGCTAATTAAAGTATCATTGCCACCTTGTCCATCGCTAGCCGTACCCGCCCCCAAGTTGACATCAACACCAGCAGTTGCATTTCTATAACTAACAGTATCGTTACCACTACCACCATTGAGGATATCGTTACCACTACCACCAATGAGGTTATCGTTACCATTACCAGCATTAAGGCTGTCATTGCCTAAGCCGCCAATCAGGCTATCATTACCAACATCACCAATGAGGTTATCGTCACCCGCTCCACCATCAAGGGTATCATTGCCATTTTCACCATAAAGGGAGTCATGATCTTCACCCCCAAATATCACATCATCACCTTGTCCACCATAAATGGTGTCTTTAGCAGAACCGATTATAGCAGTGGCTGAGTCACCAAATAGGCGATCGTTACCATCTCCGCCATTAATATTATCATCGCCCTCATCACCATAAACAGTGTCATTGCCAGCACCACCATTGAGGTTATCGTTACCAGCATCGCCATAGATGGAGTTATTACTAGCATTGCCAGAAATATTGTCAGGGTTAATACTACCATAAGCTGTGTTTGTCGGCACTAGCTTAATGTAGTTAAGATTGAAACCACCGGTGAGCATATCTAGACGCAGTTGATTAGTCCCTGCATTTAAACTCACTCCTTTGGCGATCGCATCTATCCAAACATTATCGCCGCTAGTAGCATCAAAACTGATGATGCGTTCTTGATTGTTATTAAAAGTCGCTTTGATTTGTTGACCGAGACCAACAGGGGCAACTCGCAATGAAATGTTATAGAATTGATTCTCACTGAGATTAAAAATATAATTCAGCCATTCCCTAGCTTGAATTCCAGTAACATCAAAGCCCCTACCATCAGTGCTATCTCGGATATCAACACCATAATCGCGGCGATATTTGTTATCTTTATCGCCCAGTGTGAAGTCTTGAGCGCTATTATAGTTCTCTGCTTGAATAATAATTTCTGAGCTAGTAGAGGTTGTATTGTTATTAGTACTATTAGTCTGGGGTTGAGTATTTCCTACAACCTGTTGATAAGCAGCCAGTACATTCAAACGACCGCCACTGTTGACTTTATCTTGCAAAGACTCTTGTTTATCAACTGTTGAGAGCAAGGCGTATCTCAGTTCTAAAAATGTGAGATTAGGGTTAGCAGCTAAAAGTAAAGCCGCAGCACCAGCTACCTGGGGAGCAGCCATTGATGTTCCATCCCATGCAGCATATTGATTATTGGGTAGGGTACTGTCAATATTTTGCCCAGGTGCTGCTAAGTCTACAGAATTTTTACCATAGTTAGAAGCATATTTACCGAAAATGGCTAGTTGATCTTTATCATCTGAAGCTGCAACAGTAATAATATTAGGTAGATCGAAGTTAGCAGGATAAACAGGCTCAATGTCATTATCTTTACCATCATTACCTGCGGAGGCTATGACTAAAACGCCACGCTCGTAGGCATACTGGAGAACATCTTTTTCATCTTGATTTAAAGATTTGGAGCTGAAACTGAGGTTGATGATTCTTGCTCCATTCTCGATCGCATAATAGATACCGTAGGCTACGTTCCATAAAAATTCTTTACTATCGCTGTTACGGAAATGCTTCGTAACCATGATTGAAACATTCGGACTGACGCCTACCACTCCTAGACTATTATTGCCTACAGCACCTATGATACCGGCAACGTGAGTTCCATGACCGCGTTGAGAACTTTGGTTAATAGGCTTATCCGGGATGGGATCTTTGTCTCCATCACCAAAGTCCCAACCATAAACATCATCAATATAGCCATTACCATCATCATCAATACCATTGTTATCTATTTCATCAGTATTCTTCCAGATGTTGCTAGCTAAGTCCTCGTGATTGTAGTCAACACCAGAATCTACAACAGCTACGATGACATCTTTACTACCTTGGGTATAATTAAATACTTGATTTGCCCCAATAGTTTTTAAACCCCAAAGACTATCAAATTCAGGATCGTTGGTTTTTAACTCCGGTAATATTGAGTCGCTATTTGTCTCGGTTTGCTGGTCAGTTATTTGTGCTTCATCGGTCATACTTAACTGAGCATTGTCTGGAATTATTTCCATAAAAAAATTACCTAAAAAAAGATAAATCAATAACGAAAAAAGCCAACAAATTTTTTCTCTAAAGATGAAAATCTGGGCTAGTATTTTTTACGATTAGGGAATAAGCAAAAAAGATTTATGTCATTCCTCAAACTTTGCCAAATATGGGGAATGCATCCTGATTGTTTAATTATTAGTTGTTAGTTTATCCAATATAGTTAGCAACCTGCAAATTATATTGCCACGCTTTTTGGATAATATTATGAAGTTTCGGTAAAGTTATTTATTCATTACGGCATTTGTATTATAAATCACATGTGTAAACAGATTTAGCTATGACAATAACTTATTATTAGGCAAAACAATGAAAAAATCTAGCTTGTAGATAACATAGCCATTCTAAATACTAGTATAAAAAATACAGACAAAAAATGCGTACTCAGCATCAATGCATTAATATCGAGGGAATTGAATGACTAGTTTATAGAAATTATTAAATTTGAATTGGTTGTTTTTTTGACAAAAAGGAAATAAGATTGCTAATTATAGCCAAAAAATTATTACAATCTGCATTAAATACAATTAATCAGCTTTTTGCTAGCTTTAGCCATTGAATTTACCTAAAATTAACTAATTTAGTAATGTGTTGCTACTACCAACCCTGAAAAGTTGGTGTATTTTCTCTTATAAAAGAGAAAATACTTATTAACAATTAATACAAATTAGCCGAAATAATCCTCAAGTGAATTTTCTACTTAGCGAATTAAAAAAGTAACTTTTCCGCTAAAATTGTCAATAGCACGCTGATTTATGCTGCATTATATCAGTGTTGTAAAATCAAAAGTCAGGCGATCGCTCTTAATCCTGAATAATCATTGCAGAGATGATTACAATATCGCAACAATCCCCATCGATATCTAAATGTAGATAAAGGGGCTAGGGGCTAGGGGTTAGGAAAGGAGACAAGGGAGACAAGGGAGACAAGGAAGAAATAGCAAATGCCCAATGCCCAATGCCCAATGCCCAATGCCCCATGCCCAATGCCCAATGCCCAATGCCCAATGCCCAATGCCCAATGCCCCTAGAAAATGTCAAAATTAAATGTGTTTTGTAATTGCCGCCTTAGATAGGGCGGATTTGAGATAACTAACTTGAAATTTATGGGCAAGCAGCGCGTTCTGTCGGGAGTTCAACCAACTGGAAATTTACATTTAGGCAACTACTTGGGAGCAATTCGTAACTGGGTGGAAGCCCAGAGTGATTACGACAATTATCTGTTTGTCGCTGATTTACATGCAATTACGGTGCCACATGAACCCAAAGAGTTGGCATCTAATACCTATAACCTCGTTGCTCTCTATTTAGCTTGTGGTCTAGATTTAAATCATTCCACCATTTTTGTACAATCTCACGTCTCGGCACACAGCGAACTTACCTGGTTGCTCAATTGCATTACTCCCCTTAACTGGCTGCAAGATATGATCCAGTTTAAAGAAAAAGCTGTGAAACAAGGGGAAAATGTCGGTGTCGGCTTATTGGATTACCCTGTGCTAATGTCGGCTGATATTCTGCTTTATCAGGCAGATTTTGTGCCAGTGGGTGAAGACCAAAAGCAACATTTAGAATTAACGCGAGATATCGTCAATCGATTTAATCATTTATTTGCCAAACCAGATCAACCAGTGCTAAAGCTACCAGCACCTTTGATTCGCAAGGAAGGCGCAAGGGTGATGAGTTTAACTGATGGTACGCGGAAAATGTCCAAATCCGATCCGTCAGAATTAAGCCGGATTAATTTGTTAGACACGCCAGAGCAAATTGCTAATAAAATTAAGCGTTGTAAAACCGATCCAGTTCGGGGTTTAACTTTTGACGATCCTGAACGTCCTGAGTGTAATAACTTGTTAACCCTATATCTGTTATTGTCTGGTAAAAACAAAGAAGATGTG
Source organism: Calothrix sp. FACHB-168 (assembly GCF_963889195.1). NCBI lineage: Bacteria > Bacillati > Cyanobacteriota > Cyanophyceae > Nostocales > Calotrichaceae > Calothrix > Calothrix sp. FACHB-168. The sequence continues at coordinate 183,650 of NZ_CAWPNJ010000041.1, read as the reverse complement.
GCAGCAGAATGTCAAGATATGGGTTGGGGACAATTCAAACCATTATTGACCGAAACTGCGATCGCAGCCTTGAAACCAATTCAAGAGAAATATCAGGCAATTATGGCAGATAACAGTTATCTTGAGTCGGTATTGCGGGAAGGACGCCAAAAAGCGGCGGCTGTTGCTAACCAAACTCTAGCAGAAGTCAAAGCTGCTTTAGGCTACACTATGCCTCATTAGATGGGAGCATCCCAAATGTGCAAAAACGCCCTCACCCTATAAGGGTGGGGCTAGAAATACGAAGCCTGCCTTCGCAGGCTCAAAATTTGATAGCCTGCAAAGGCAGGCTTTGTTGCTATAGCAATACCCTTCTAGGGTATTGCGTCAAAATTTGGATGCTCCCCATTAAATTGCCTTGATAGCCTGTTTTTGAAACTCTCCGCCCTATAAGGCATCAAGTAAAAATAAGTAGTGCGAGCATCTTGCTCGCGCGGGCAAGACTTCGGCGTGAGCGCTCAGTCGAACGCTGCCCGCACTACAAATATTAAATTGTTCAACTTATTTTTACACGACTCCTAAGAGGTTGTTTGAAAAGTTTTTGGCTGTATCTTCATACTAATCGATCCCCCTTATCCTCCTTGTCCTCCTTGTCCTCTTTCCCTTCCCAAGCGCGATCGCACTCACCTGTTTAGCAGCATTTCCGCTAAAATCAAGATCCGAAAGACTGAGGATCGGGAGAAACTAGGGTGCCTACACTCGGCGTAAACATTGACCACATTGCGACAATTCGACAAGCACGGCGAACGGTGGAACCTGACCCCGTAGCGGCGGCGGTGCTGGCAGAATTAGGCGGTGCTGATGGGATTACAGTGCATCTACGGGAAGATAGAAGACATATCCAAGATAGGGATGTGCGGCTGTTGCGGCAAACAGTCAGAACCCATTTAAATTTAGAAATGGCCGCTACAGCAGAAATGGTAGCGATCGCTCTTGATATTAAACCTGATTATGTAACTTTAGTACCCGAAAAACGTGAGGAAGTTACAACAGAAGGTGGTTTAGATATTGTCGGGCAAATTGCTAATATAGAAGAAATAGTTGATAAATTGCAAAGTGCTGGCATTCCAGTTAGCCTATTTATCGACGCCGAACCGTCACAAATTACGGCATCAGCTCAAGTAAAAGCAAAATTCATTGAATTGCATACTGGGCAATATGCTGAGGCTGTCGATGAAGCTAGCCGCAAGCAAGAGTTAGCTGTATTAGCTAAGGGGTGCGAGCAAGCGATTCAAGCAGGATTGCGAGTTAATGCTGGTCACGGTCTTACCTACTGGAATGTTTATCCTGTGGCTAGTCTTCCGGGAATGGAAGAACTCAACATCGGTCATACCATCATCTCACGTGCAGCTTTAGTTGGTTTAGAAAGAGCCGTGCGAGAGATGAAACTAGCAATCCGGGGAGAATTGTAAAGCTGTTGACGGTTGATGGTTGACGGTTGACGGTTGACGGTTGACGGTTGACGGTTGACGGTTGACGGTTGACGGTTGACTGTTGACTGTTGACTGTTGACTGTTGACTGTTGACTGTTGACAGAGTTAAATGCCTTTTATTGTTAGGGTTTTATCTTAGCTGGATGTCCTATCTATTTGGCTACAGCGATAGATGGTTAATTTAGTTAATAGCTCAGAGGGGTCAATAACTGCGTAATCCGTGGAAATTTGGGAGCAAATCTTCAGTAAGACTTCTATGAGCGCAACACAATCTAACAGTCTGCCACTTTGGGTACAGGATCGAGATAAAGTTATTGAAGGAAGTACTGATGCCCAATGGCGCTATCAGACACCTCCTGATTATTCTCGGTCTAAAGAGAATTTAGCCAAAGAAAGTACACGCCATCACTTAGAAGGTAGCCTGGAAGCGATCGTGCAAAACCTGGTGAGAACCTTTGAAATGGAAGTGTCTTCTAAAAGTAACCCACAACAGTGGTTATCTGTTGTTAACGACAAGTTTCGTGTAAGTACTAACGGAGGTCAAGAATACACAGCTACAGATTTATCAGCCAAAGGTACTTACAATATATTTATGGCTGATTCAGAGCATTATCAAGCTTCGGCGGAAAGCTTTGAATCATCACATCAAATCTTCCATTCCACATTTCCCCAAGGCTTTCCTTGGGAAGTTTTGGAAGTGTATTCCGGCCCGCCAACTGTGACATTCAAGTGGCGACACTGGGGACATTTTCAAGGTGCATATAAAGACTATGCACCGACTGGAGAGACAGTAGAAATTATCGGTATCAGCGTTGCTAGAGTTACCGATGATTTGCGGATAACTTTCTTGGAGCATTACTTTGACAATACGCTGTTTTTAGACAAACTAACAGCTGGCGGTAAACTACCAAGTAGTAACAAAGCAAGTACTTGTCCCTTCAGTTCTTGGTTTAAAAAAGTCAAGAAGAGTTAAAATAATTCGTAATTGATAATTCGTAATTCGTAATTAAAGTTGGTTATGGCTTACGCATCAACTAGGGAATGTAGAGACAATTTATCAATTACCTCTACAGTCAATTCAGACTTTTACCTAATTGTTGCGTAAGTTTTGTTTATTTCCATGAGCGATCGCCAAATCGCAGGCAATAAAGCCACCTGCAAACCCGGGTGAATTCAAGCTAAAAATTACGAATTACGAATTCCGAACTACGAATTAGCGATCGGTTAATTTTTCCAGGTACAGTTTATATACTGTAGTTGGCAGAAATCGTTAGTAACCACGGGATGAAAATGCAAACATATTATTACGTTTTAGCAAGTCAACAATTCTTGGTACATGAAGAACCTATCGAAGAAGTTCTCAAGGAACGTACCCGTCACTATCACGAACAAGAAAAAGAAATTGATTTTTGGTTGGTAAAACAACCAGCTTTTTTAGAAGCACCAGAAATGGCAGCAATTAAAGCTAAATGTCCGCAACCAGCAGCAGCGATTATTTCTACTAATTCGCAATTTATTACCTGGCTAAAATTGCGCTTAGAGTATGTAATTGTGGGAGAATTCTCTGCGCCTTCAAATACTATTCCTAATCCGATAGGATCTCTGGCTACAGTATCATAGAATACTTAAGTATGGGCATGGGGCATGGGGCATTGGGCATTGGGCATGGGGCATGGGGCATTTGTCATTTGTCATTTGTCAAAACAGACGCGATTAATCGCGTCTCTACAATTGTAAATTTTCGTGACTGTCCCCCCTGCTTCCTCTGCTTCCTCTGCTTCCTCTGCCCTCTCTGCTCTCATCCCAAGGAACAAAATTTCAGTTGATGAAATCTTTAAAAAAATCTTCTTGTATGTCTTTTACTGTCGTGCAGAGATTTGCAAATTTACCACACACTTTAGTGTTTGCGATCGCGGGATTGATGGGTGGTATAAGTTCTGTTACCGCTCAACCGGCGATTCCTGTGTGTCAAGCACCTGAACCTGGTGAGTATCTGTTATTGATAGTTAGTCCCACAGCAAATAGTCAAAAGCAATTACGCGATGCTTTACCTGCGGAAATTAAAACCACTACCTGTCAATATTTAACAGATACAGTGACGCGCATTGGCGGATTTTATAAAATTGATGATGCTCAACGATGGGCAAGATACATCAATAATATTGTTGGTTTAACTGGGATTATCACCACTAAACCACCAGATACTCAACCAGTGCCAGCAGTCAGCTATAATCCTCAATCTTTAGGGGAAGGTTATGCTGTATTGGTTGATTATTTCAATCGTCCAGAACTTGTCTCTAATGTACAACAAGTTGTTGGCGGTGATGTAGGATTTGTTTCCTACGGACAACGCCCTTACTTGCTGGCAGTGTATACCACTAACCAAAAAGAAGCTTATAACACATTGCAACAGCTTAACAATAACGGCTTTGTCGCCTATGTCGTAGATAGCCGCAAGGTGCTGCTACTACGCTCAAATGTGCGATCGCAGTAATTAGTTTATTGGTCAGTTGTCAGTTGTCAGTTGTCAGTTGTTAAAAAAGCAATATGCAACTAGGTTTTTAAATTGTTTGCTCCTCTACACTTTTGCATCAGAGACTAGTAACTAAAAAAGACCGTGCTAACCAAGTAATGGTTATACCCAACGCTGAACCAGCGATAACTTGAACTGGTGTGTGTCCCAGCAATTCTTTTAAGCGGTCTTGGGTAAAATCATGTTTATCATCAAATAATTCATCAATCATTTGATTAAGAATCCGAGCTTGTTTACCAGCAGCTTGGCGCACTCCCGCCGCATCATACATAACAATGATGGCAAAAACTGTGGCTAGGGCAAAATCAGGAGATGCCCAGCCGAGAGTTTCACCGACACCGGTAGCCAGAGATGTAACTAGCGCTGAGTGCGCACTTGGCATACCGCCGGTAGTGACTAATACACGGACATTGAGTTTGCGATTTTTAAATAGCTCGATGACGAGCTTCAGAGATTGAGCAATTAAACAAGCTACCAGAGCAACCAGCAGCACCCGGTTGTCTAAGATGTTGCCTATGTTCTGCATGGTATTTTGGTGAAGTTAGTAAATATTAGCAGCAGTTATTTATTTTGGAAACTACAAAATGCCACCCCAAAAATCAATTGACTGTCGCTACTTTCCAGTCAAAATTCCTCGGTGATGATATTTGAGTGCGAGTTACCCTACGGGCGACTAAGTGGGTAGAATCCAAAATTGGGATGAATTCCCCGTAGGGGTTGACTTAGTTACTGCGATTGACAATGAAATGAGCGATCGCTTTTAATGGTTGAGCTTTGTCTCCAAAAGAATCTAATTCTGCACAAGCGGCTTCAATTAGCTGTTGAGCTTTAATCCGGGATTCGTCAATTCCCCACAAGCTAGGATAAGTGACTTTCTGCGCTTTTAAATCTTTACCTGCGGTTTTACCTAATTCTTCTTGAGTTGCGGTGATATCTAAAATATCATCGATAATTTGGAATGCCAGACCAATATTCTGGGCGTAGCGAGTCAATTTTTGTAAATCTTCCGCCGATACTCCCGATAAAATTCCCCCACAAACTACACAAGCTTCTAACAGTGCAGCAGTTTTGTGATTGTGAATAAAATTCAAAGTTTCTAGGGAAATATCGGCTTTACCTTCCGATTGTAAATCTACTACTTGACCGCCAACCAAGCCAGCAGCACCTAAAGCCCTACCCAGACGGGCGACAACATGCAATACCCTATCTCTCGGCACGCTTTGGGGCGTTTGAGTAGCAACAAACTCAAAGGCGTAAGCTAATAATCCATCACCAGCTAAAATTGCAATATCTTCACCATAAATTTTGTGATTTGTCAACTTACCGCGACGATAATCATCATTGTCCATCGCTGGTAAATCATCGTGAATCAAAGACATGGTGTGAATCATTTCCACAGCGCAGGCGGTTGGCATAGCCATTTCAATCGTACCGCCAGTCATTTCGCAGGTAGCAAGGCAGAGAATCGGACGTACACGCTTACCGCCAGCTAACAGAGAGTAGCGCATAGATTCATAAATTGTTTCGGGATAGACGACAGGAATCGACCGATCCAAAGCAGTTTCGCAAAGCTGTTGTCGCTCTTTGAGATAAGCTGATAGGTTAAACTTGTCTGTCTGGGGCGTTTTTTTAAACTTATCAGTTGCTACCATTCTTAAAATTCCTGAAACTTTGGTATTTTTGTCATATACGTCACAATTTTAAGGGGCTTTGGTGCTGAAAACGCGATTAATTATGAGTTAAGAATTAGTAACATTCACTCATAATTTATAATTCAGCATTGGCAATTCCTAGCCGCCTTAAATAGCTGGCAAATGTGTTTTGCAACAACATAGCAACAGTCATCGGCCCAACACCGCCAGGAACGGGGGTGAGAAACTCTGCTACGCCAGCTGTGGATTCCCCATCAACATCGCCGACTAAACGACTTTTGCCACTGGGATCTGCGATCCGATTCATCCCCACATCTACCACAACCGCGCCCGGTTTCACCATTTCTGCGGTAATCAATCCGGGAATTCCCACGGCTGCAATGAGAATATCGGCAGTTTGGGTGATGGATTTGAGATCGTGCGATCGCGAGTGAGCAATAGTTACCGTAGCATTGGCTTCGAGCAGCATCAACGCCATTGGCTTACCCACCAAAATACTACGTCCTACAACGACTGCTTGCTTTCCTTGTAAAGGAATTTTATATTCCGCCAACAATCGCATCACGCCAGCCGGGGTACAACTGCGTAAACCTGCTTCTTGACGTACCAGTCGCCCTAAATTCACCGGATGTAAGCCGTCAGCATCTTTATCTGGATCGATTTTATTCAGCAAGCTGACAGAATCCAAATGTTGGGGTAGGGGTAACTGTACAAGAATCCCATCTACCTGCGGATCTTGATTGAGTGCGGCAATGACATCTTCTAGTTCCCCATGAGTAGTTTCTGCGGGGAAATGCTTACCAAAAGAAGTAATGCCCACCTTAGCGCAAGCTCGCTCTTTATTGCGCACGTAAGCAGCCGATGCGGGATTATCACCAACCATTAATACAGCTAATCCCGGAGGACGCCCAAGTTGTGGTTGTAACTCTGTAATCCGTTCCTTAAGTTTTAGCTGAATTTTTTCAGCTAAAGCTTTACCATCAAGAAGTTTGGCAGTTTTAGTTTCCATGAGAATTCCCAGAAAAATCGCCTTAAATCCAAAATCCAACATCTAGCCGACTGTAGCGGAGTCAACAGTCATCCATAAAATGTGTCTATTGACTATGATGGTCTTGCTATTTTATGGCGTAGCGTGGTTTAAACAGCAAAATCATACTGCCTTATTTTCTCAGATTGACTGCATTATGGGGAGCAGCGCCTCCGCGACCCTCGGCGGGGGCGGAAATTGTACAGACGCGATTCATCGCGTCTCTGTTAATGACAAATGACCAATGACAAATGACTAAACAAAACTTTTCGCTAACTCATAGTATTTTGCCCTACCGCCTAGCATTGTTATTGCTATTGGTATGGGGACTTTTTAGTTGTGGTAACGTCTCACAACCGGGCTTGAACATCGGTAATTTCCGCATTGGGAGTAATATCACCCCTATAAGCGAAATTCAGCCAGCACAAGCCGATAAGGCTACAGTTTACGTTCAAGGTAAGGTAGAAAGACAAGTTCCCCTTTTGCAGCGCTGGGCTTACCAAATCGATGACTCTACTGGCAAAATTTGGGTGATTACTAGTCAAAATAAATTGAAATTAGGAGAACAAGCTGTTGTTAAAGGCAAAGTTAAGTATCAAAGCATACCTTTAGCTGGCAAGGAATTGGGAGAAATATATATTGAGGAGGATTCTTAGTAATGTTGATGGTTGACTGTTGACTGCGCCGCACTGAAGCTCACTCGAAGTGTTGACCGGGGGTGAATATTTACTGATAATTTTTGTGTTATTTATTACGGAAATATCTAATTAAATAAAACTTTATGAGTAATGAAAAAGTGCAGGTAGCGATCGCAATTCTCTACCAAAACGATCAATTTCTCATGCAATTGCGAGACAATATCCCGACTATTCTTTACCCTGGTTACTGGGCGCTGTTTGGCGGACATATCGAGCCGGGAGAAACGCCAGAGATTGCCGTCAAACGAGAAATTTTAGAAGAAATTGGTTATGATTTTCCTGAATTCACCCCATTTGCCTGTTATTGGGATGATAAAATCATCCGCCATGTTTTTCATGCCCCACTATTGGTAGGTTTAGAACAACTGGTTTTAAATGAAGGCTGGGACATGGGTTTATTGACATCCAAAGATATTCACCAAGGTAATTTTTACTCAAAAAATGCTGATGAAATTAGACCTTTAGGGCCAATGCATCAGCGAATTATGCTCGATTTTATCGATAGTCAACAGTCAACAGTCAATAGTCAACAGTCAATAGTCAATAGTCAATAGTCAACAGTCAATAGTCAATAGTCAACAGTCAACAGTCAATAGTCAACAGTCAACAGTCAACAGTCAACAGTCAACCGTTCCCCCTTTTGTGGAGTTACCAATGCAATCAGTAAACAAACTACCGCGATGGTTAAATATAGGCTTGGCGTTTCCCATCGCCATTCTCAATGGTTGGCTATTGCTTCAGGTGGTGCAGTATTTTCAACCGCTAGTGAGTATTATTGTTGCTGCTGTCTTGCTGGCGTTTGTGTTGAATTATCCGATTCAGTTTTTACAGGAACGCGGGGTGAAACGCAATCTGGCGATTGTCGTCGTGTTACTTTTGACTGTGGTAATACTTGTGGGTTTAGGTGTCACTTTAGTACCGCTAATCATACAACAGCTCAATGAATTAGCGAATATTCTGCCCTCTTGGATTGATTCTGCCGGCGAACAAATCCAGGCTTTGCAAAGCTGGGCGGCTACACAACAACTACCGATTAATTTGGGTGGTTTGGCTACCCAAGCTTTAGAACGATTATCGAATCAGCTACAATCCTTTACGGGGAGAATTCTCAGTGTTGCCGTTGATACTATCGGTGTGGTAGTCAATGTATTGTTGACAGTGGTGCTGACTGTTTACATGGTACTAAATGGCGATCGCCTTTGGGATGGAATTTTTATGTGGTTTCCGCCGCATATCGGCCCGAAGGTGCGGGAATTAATCCGCGAGGATTTTCATAATTATTTCATTGGTCAGGCAACATTAGGTGCTGTTTTAGCATCGGTAATGACATTGGCATTTTTCGCACTCCAAGTTCCCTTAGCTTTACTTTTTGGCATTGGGATTGGCTTGTTCTCACTCTTTCCCTTTGGTACTGGGATAGGCATTACTATAGTTAGTTTTTTAGTAGCATTGCAAAATATTTGGTTAGGGGTAGAAGTATTAGGTATAGCTGTAGCTATCGATCAAGTAAACGCCAATTTTGTCGCCCCGAGAATTTTGGGTAATTTGACTGGTTTAAATCCTGTATGGGTAGTCATTTCTTTATTAGTTGGTGCTAAATTGGGAGGAGTTTTAGGGTTATTAATTGCTATACCTATTGCCAGTTTGATTAAAGATATTGTTGATAGCTGGCGTGATGGGGCATTTAGTCAAATTATTGTATCTAATGACAATATTAAGTCTCCTGCTACTGTGGAAGTTGGAGACTAGTAACCCAGGGCGGAATTCAAAAGTCAAAAGTCAACAGTCAAAAGTCAACAGTCAACAGTCAACAGTCAACAGTCAACAGTCAACAGTCAACAGTCAAAGCTATGAAAAGTTGTGTTGTTGAGTATATTTCTAGCAGGTAATATACTGACACAACAAGAGCTATATGATTAATTTTTGTACCTCATACAGCAGATTACAATTTGGTGAGTTACAGATAATAGTTGATTGTAGGGGCACTGGCACTGCCATGCCCTAAAGCGCGTACCTCATTTACTCTATTGTTATTAATTAATACAGTTCAGTTAAGAATAATTGTAGGTTGGGTAGAGCGAAAGCGAAACCCAACAAAGCCGCTTTGATGTTGGGTTTCGTTCCTCAACCCAACCTACGTCTACCATCAGGGAGCAAGATGCTCCCACTACTTTTAAAACTATGGTTCTCAAAATAGATGTGGTTAAGGTACAGATAATCGTTGATTGTAGGGGCACTGGCACTGCCATGCCCTAAAGCGCGTACCTCATTTACTGTATCTTATTAATAACAATTAAGGCGGATGGGAATTGTAATTATAAACTCTGTACCTCTGCCTAAACCAGATACAAATTGTAGTTGTCCCCTATGTTTATCTACGATAATTTGATAACTAATAGATAAACTTAATCCTGTACCTTTACCAATACTTTTAGTTGTAAAGAAAGGGTCAAATAATTGCTTTTGAATATCTTTAGGAATACCTAAACCATTATCGATAATCCGAATAGTTACATAATTATCATTTTGTAGTTCAGTCTGAATTTTAATTAGAGGTTCTTTAAAGATTGAATTTGGTGAATAACTACTCGATTCTGATTTATTAAAATTATGATAAATCGCGTCTATAGAATTGGTTATAATATGCATAAATACCTGATTAAGTAACCCAGGATAGCATTCAACTAATGGAAGTTTTGCATAGTCTTTAACAACGCTAATTATTTGACCTGTTTCTGGATTTTTTAAGCGACTTTGTAAAAGTAATAGAGTACTATCAATACCTTCATGAATATCAACTATTTTTTGTTCAGATTCATCTAGACGGGAGAAATTGCGTAAAGCGAGAACGATTTCTTGAATGCGTTCAGTACCGACTTTCATCGACTTTAAGAGATGCACAAAATCAGCAGTTAAAAATTCTAGTTCCATATCCGCGATCGCGTCTTGAATTTCTGCTGCTGGTTCGGGATAATACTGTTGGTATAGACTCACTAAATTAAGTAAGTCCTGACTGTAGTTGAGAGCGTGAACTAAGTTACCGGCAATAAAGCTGACAGGATTATTAATTTCGTGGGCAATACCGGCAACAAGTTGCCCTAAAGCCGCCATTTTATCATTTTGCAGTAATCTGGTGTAGTTATTTTTTAAGTTACGAAAGCCAGCTTTAGCTATTCTCGATTGTTCTTCTACTTGTTCTAGTTGCGCTAGGGTTAATACCTGAATTTGAGAGTAAGCTAAAAGTAATTGGTGGAAATCTAAAAGTTTATAGTTACCTAATTTGGGTTTGACTACTATCGGTTCATAAGCTAATTGCGATGGACGCTGTAATGCAATTTGAATTGCTTCAATGATAGGTGTTTCTTCAGCAATGAGACACACATCTAAGTCGAGAAATTTCAGCAGAGTTTCTGTAGGACGTTTGGCAAAAAGTGCAAAACTATAAGGGCGACTCATGTGTTCAAAAAATCTTTGGCGAGAAATCATTCCTACATATTCTTGATTGTCAGTCAAAATGATTCCCGGTAGTAAAGGCTGTTGTTCAAATACGGTATTGATAACCTTGGCTGGATGGCTGACTTCAACGTAAACTGACCATAGTGGTAATTCTTGCAATGTTGATTCTAATTGCAAATTGAGTTCATTACCATTCTTTATGGTATCCATAGCCAGCATACTTTCAATCCTTTACTGTTGAAATAAGATTTTTGGTAGCACCCAGGTAACGCGCAGTAGTAATTGTCAAATTAAGGAAAAGTTACCAATTTATATTTCCCCTTTGATTGGCAAATATCACATTATTGGGAAAATCCTACCTATTTAGATAAAGGTTGTATTGTTGTCAGGATAGGTAATTTATCTATTTGAATAATTTATGCTGTAAATCAAAGAAGATATTTATGATTCCGTAGGGTGTGTTATGCCGTAGGCTAACGCACCGGAATTGTTGATAAGATAGTTGGTGCGTTGCGCTGCGCGACAACACACCCTACAAGTATGAATTACGATTTACTTCCACTCGCCCAAAAATGTAAACGCCGCCCAATAATTAGGATTACGCCATTTTTCTTGCTCCCACATTTTTAATTGCGTCGCCCGCAATGCTTGAGAAGCTGATTTATTTTGCTGCCACATTTGTTTGTAAAATTCTTGCATAAACTCAGATGTGCCTTTGTCATCAACTTTCCATAAAGACACTAGTAAGCTTTCTGCACCTGCATACATTAATCCCCTTGTCAAACCTACCAAGCCTTCGCCTTGGATTTCTTTACCTAATCCGGTTTCGCAAGCACTCAAAACAATTAAATCTGCGGGATAATCGAGGTTAAATAAGTCTGCTAATCGCAGATATCCGCGAATATCTTTACCTTGTTTATCTACCAGAGACAGCACAATACCTGATAACTCTGGGTTAGCATCGTTCACAAAGCCGTGGGTAGCAAAGTGTAAAATTCGGAATTGATTGAGATTGCTGCTGGTAGCTGCGGTGTAATTTGCGGCAAAATCTAAGAGTTGCACGCCTTTGGATTTGGGTACTAGGTTAAATATTGTCTCGGCTTCTTTACGAGTACCTAAAAGTCGCGTCCAGCCTTGGCGATTGAGGCTAGCAGCAGAACGCTTGAGGGCAGAGCGTTCTAGCTCTAAATCTAGGGAATCTTGCTTTTGCAGTTGTTTATTTTGGGCGCTGGTAACTCTTGTATCGGTAGCGTTGTATACTGGGTCAGCAAGGATAGCTAAGGCTTGGGGTGCTTGTGGACGATTGGCGAGTTGTTGGCGTTGAATGGCAATGGTAGATGCGGAAGGTAAGCTGACAATTTCGTGATTTACTAGTAAAGGTTGGTAATTTAAGCTTTGCTCCTCAAGTGAGACACAAGGACGAAATATACTTCTATCAGTTTCACAGGAATTTTTGGGTTTATCTTGTTGTTGTGGTGTGGAAGTTGGTTGAAAATTTAAATCAGCTAAGGCGGCAAAGGGTATATATTGCAAAGCACCATCAGCGACAATTACTAAGCGTTTTTTGCCTAATTTATCTTTGACAGGTGAGAGAATTAATTGACTGAGTTCTGTTGCTGCGACATCAATTTTGCGGTTTTTAATCCCCGTGCAGGGATTTTCTTTGTTAGTTACAGAAGGCGGTTTAGAGGTATTTTGGCTAATTAAACAAAATAAATTAATGGCGCTTTTTTCTATTTCTTGTTTTTTGGGAAGTTCGTAAGTGTCGAGAGAATTGGGAGAAACTACCCATAAAAAACTGCGATCGCTACCTAAGGAATATTGTAATAGTAGGGTATCTTTATCGAGTTGTTGCTGAATTTCGGCTAAAGTTAGGGGTTGGGGATATTTGAGGTTAGCGTATTGTGGGCTAGTTTGGCGGATTTTGGTTTCTAATTCCTTTTGTTGGCGGAGAAGTTCATCAATTTCTGTTTGTAATTTCTCGGCGTTGGTTTTAAAAATTGGGTTGTTAATTTTATCGCTGTTAACTATTTCAAAGCGGACTTTTTCTTTACCATCAATTAAAGCTTGTATGCGGCGTTCTTCGGCTAAAAGTTCGGGGTTTGCACCTTTGCGGATATTGGCGCGGGCTTCGGTTAATAGTTCTACTAATCCTCTAGCGCGAGATGCTTCGCTTGTTTCAATTGCTTGGGCATTGTATCCTTTTGATGGGTCTTTTTTGTGCAGTTCCATCAATAGGTTGATTTTGAATTTGTAGTAACTTTGGACTGTGGCGAAGTAGGAAGTACGTAAATCTGAGTTTTTAACGTTGCTGCGGATATTTTCGATGATTTCGATTGCTGCTTCGATGTTGGTAAGTGCGGCGTTGAGGTTTCCTAGTTTGCGTTGATTGATGGCGATACCATACAGTGCATCTGCTTCTGCTTTACTTTCTTTTAACTCTCGTCGTATTTTCAATTCTTCACTACGAATATTGATGGCTTGTTGATAATTTTTCTGTAACTCATAAGTCATGCTCATATCGCCTAACATTCGAGCTTCTCGAAGACGTAATCCGGCTTTGCGATAATCTGCTAAAAGTTTATTAGAGATATCTAATGACTTTTGATAGTCACCTTTTGCACGATATACTGTAGACAAATTATAAAGAGAAAATTCCTCGTAAAAATCATTATCTTGGGATAATTTTAAAGCACGAGTAGCAGATTCTAATGCTTTTGGGTAATCATTCAATGATTGATATGTTCCCGTCATACCCCAAAGTATTTGAATTTCAGATTGATAGTTATCTTTGTTTAATAAAGATAGAGCTTGTTGATAAAGTTTAAGTGCATCGTTATAATTTTCCTGCCATTCGTAAACGTTGGCGATAGAGCTTAAAGTTCGGATTTCTTCTACCTTATTTTTGATCCGCTTATAAATATCTAATGCTTGATTGTAAGTCTCAATGCTTAACTTATAGTCACCCAAATATCGATACACTGATGCAATATTTACCAGAGTACGAGCTTCTGATGTAGGATTTGGTATAGAACGTTGAATTTCTAAGGCTTGATTATATAAATTTAGCGCTACTTGGTAATTACCCTGTGATGTGTATATATCAGCTTGTAGCCAAAGGGTAAAGGCTTTATTATCCTTATCATCCTCTTGAAGTTTTAATGATTTATCTAAAAATTCCAGAGCTTTTTCATAATCACCTGACAAAGTTTTGTGAACATTTGCAATCATTTGAAAAGTCATAGATTCCATTGCGGTATCTCCCGCTTGCTGATAAAGTTTTCCAGCTTGCTGATAGTAATCAATAGCTGTACGATAATCAGCTTGTCTAGCATAAATATGGCCTATATAGGCAAGAGTGCTAGCTTGATCTGCTAAATTAAAACCTGCCTGTTGTTGTAGTTTTAATACCTCTTTCAAAGATTCTAATGCTTTTTTTGTATTACCCAATTTATCTTGCAGGGTAGCAATATCACGAATAATTTCTAATTCTGCTTTAGAATCATTTCTTTGACGCTGGATTTTTAAAGCTTGTTCGTAATAATCAAGAGCTTTTTTTGTTTCACCGAATAAGGAATAAGTTGTTGCAATGTTTGACAGTGTATGGGCTTCTCCTTCCAAATCATTTAATTGTTCCCGATAAATTTTTAGTGCTTGATTTCGATAATCTAAAGCTTTTTGTAGATCGCCTAATTTCATGTGAATAGTAGCAATACCGTTCAATGTGGTAGCTAAATTACTATAGTTTTTGTGTGCTATAAATATTGTCTTAGCTTGTTCTAAATAAGTTAGTCCTTCTTTAGGTTCGTTTGTGTTAGTGTAAAGAATGCCAATTGAACCAAGTATAGTTGCTTCCCACAGTGGTTGTTTTAGTTCGCGGGCAATTTTTAATGCTTGTTTTTGATATTCTATGGCATTTTTTTTATCATTAAGAGAAGAATACACATTAGCAATATAAGCCAATATGATAATTTCTTCTTTTTGTAATCTTAATTCTTGGGCAATTTTCAACGCTTGTTGATATTTATCAATCGCTTGTTGATATCCTTCTTTAGTTCCCTTCTTTTGTAACTCCTGTGCTTCTCCAACTAGCTTTACACCCTGCTGGTATAACTTTTGTTGTTCTGCATTCAAGGGAACTGACGGTGTAGGCGCTGGTTGCTGGGCAATTTTTACCTGACTATTCCCCAAACTAGCGGCTGTTGACTCGGATAATAAAAGCAGGGCGAAAAATAAAGCCGCAGCGCGAGATGCTAACCCAGGAAGTTTTTTATGCTTTTTCATGAGGATTTATACTGATTTTGGCTACAAATCAATATAGTTCTCGGCGGTGTGGGGTTATGCAGTTTTACGGAAACTTTAAGATAATACGCTGTAGGGGCACGGCATCCATCATTGGTGTCAACTTAATGCGAAACCACACCAAACCCATAGCCCGCCTCCGAATGAATTCGGAGTCTAATAGAAAAAGTAAGCTAAAGCTAACTAAAAATTATCATTTATCCCCAGTTTACTTTAGTAAACTTTGCCTATTAGCCTTGGAATTCATTCCAAGGCGAGCAGGTAAACCTATGCCTACGCATTTGCTAGATTTGCGAACCCATTTGTTATTTTGGCGATGCTTACGGCGGTTTATGCCTACGCATTTGCTATTTTTGATTCTACAATTGCTATTTCGGCAGTTGCATTTTCTATTTTCGATAATACAATAGCCGCTTTCGATACTACAATAGCCGCTTTTGATACTACAATAGCCGCTTTCGATACTACAATAGCCGCTTTTGATACTACAATAGCCACTTTCGATAATACAATAGCCGCTTTTGATACTACAATAGCCGCTTTCGATACTACAATAGCCGCTTTTGATACTACAATAGCCGCTTTTGATAATACAATAGCCGCTTTTGATACTACAATAGCCGCTTTCGACATTACAATAGCCACTTTTGATAATGAAATAGCCGCTTTTGCGATCGCTAATTGGGCTATGGTTATAAATTGGCGGTAAAATGTGATGCCGATTTAATTAATGATGTGATATGTGGATTGTCGCAAAGGGCGGGGAAACCCCGCCCCTACGGGATGATTATTTTTTTAATTGGTATTACCCATGCCCAATGCCCTATGCCCCATGCCCAAAAACACGCTATCATCGGATATTGTGGCATCTCCCTGCGTAACTTCTAGGATTTATGACCGCTTCTGACGACGATATCCAGCCAACGGAACCCAGTAACTCGACTACGCCGCATTCGGATACGCGATTAGTAGACCGCAGTAAGCTGAGTAAGATGTATCAGCATTATGTGGAGGTGAAGGATAAGTATCCTCATGCGCTGCTATTATATCGGGTGGGAGATTTTTTTGAGACTTTTTTTCAAGATGCTGTGACTGTTTCGCGGGAACTGGAATTAGTTCTGACTAGCAAACATGGCGGTGAAGTCGGACGGGTGGCGATGACTGGTGTGCCGCACCATGCTTGGGAACGCTACACAACTCAACTGGTGGAAAAAGGTTATGCTGTGGTCATCTGCGATCAAGTAGAAGATGCTTCGGAAGCTGTGGGTTTGGTGCGTCGGGAAGTCACCCGCATCCTCACACCGGGGACTTTGCTGGAAGAAGGAATGCTCAAGGCAAGTCGCAATAATTACTTAGCTGCTGTGGTAATTGCGGCTAATCATTGGGGTTTGGCTTATGCAGATATCTCAACTGGGGAATTTCTCACAACTCAAGGTAGTGACTTAGAACACCTTACCCAGGAGTTAATGCGGTTGCAGCCTTCGGAGGTGCTGTTTCCCACCAACGCGCCGGATTTAGGTATTTTACTGCGTCCGGGGGAAACTTCGCCCAATTTACCCCAATGTTTACCGCCAGCTTTTTGTTATTGTTTGCGATCGCAATCGTCGTTTTCTCAAGGTGAAGCTAGAAGTAGATTATTGCAGAAATATAAACTGCGATCGCTCGAAGGTTTGGGTTGCGAACATCTCCCCCTGGCTGTGCGGGCTGCTGGTGGGTTATTGGAATATCTCGAAGATACCCAAAAAGAAAACCAAGTACCCCTGCAATTATTACGCAGCTATACCGTTACCGATTATTTAATCGTAGACCATCAAACCCGCCGCAACTTAGAAATTACGCAAACTGTCCGCGATGGCACTTTTCACGGTTCCCTACTTTGGGCTTTGGATAGAACTAGCACTGCAATGGGCGGGCGGGCGTTACGGCGCTGGCTATTGCAACCATTAATTGATATTAAAGGTATTCGCGCTAGACAAGATACCATTCAAGAATTAGTCGAAAATACTGCTTTACGTCAAGAATTGCGCCAGTTATTAAAGCAAATTTACGACTTAGAAAGGTTAACAGGTAGGGCTGGTTCGGGAACAGCAAACGCCAAAGATTTAATGGCGTTAGCAGATTCTCTTTCTCGTTTACCAGAATTAGCAGAGTTAGTTGTCGAAGCCAATTCGCCTTTTCTCAAAGCCTTACAAAAAGCACCGCCCGTATTAGAAGAATTAGCCGCAAAAATCCACGCCCATATAGTAGAAACACCACCCATACATATTAAAGAAGGCGGTTTAATTCGGGCTGGCGTAAATAATTTATTAGATGAAAGCAAAGCCACCGTCGAAGCGGATCAACAATGGATTGCGAATTTAGAAGTAGATGAACGAGCCAAAACAGGTATCCCTAACCTCAAGGTAGGATTTAATAAAACCTTTGGATACTATATTAGTATTTCTCGTACCAAAGCCGACCAAGTACCCGCCAACTACATCCGCAAGCAAACCCTGACGAATGAAGAACGGTATATTACCCCAGAATTAAAAGAACGGGAAGCCAGAATTCTCTCAGCCCGCGATGATTTAAATCAGTTGGAATATGAGATTTTTGTCGCCTTGCGGGAAGAAGTAGGCGCACAAGCAGAAATTATCCGCAACCTGTCACGGGCGGTAGCAGCAGCCGATGTTTTGTGTGGTTTAGCCGAGTTAGCAGTCAATCAAGGTTATTGTCGCCCGGAAATTGTACCGGGAAGAGAAATAGAAATTGTTGAAGGAAGACACCCAGTAGTCGAACAATCTTTACCTGCGGGTTTCTTCGTCCCCAATTCTACACAATTAGGTCAACAGTCAATAGTCAATGGTCAACAGTCAATAGTCAATAGTCAACAGTCAACAGTCAATAGTCAACAGTCAACAGTCAACAGTCAACAGTCAACAGTCAACCCCGACTTAATTATTCTCACCGGGCCGAATGCGAGTGGTAAAAGTTGTTATTTGCGTCAGGTGGGATTAATTCAGTTAATGGCGCAGACGGGGAGTTTTGTGCCGGCGAGATTTGCTAAATTGGGAGTATGCGATCGCATTTTTACCCGTGTCGGTGCAGTTGATGATTTAGCCACAGGTCAATCTACATTTATGGTAGAGATGAACGAAACCGCGAATATTCTCAACCATGCAACTGCTAGGTCATTAGTATTATTAGATGAAATTGGTAGAGGAACAGCCACCTTTGACGGACTTTCTATAGCTTGGGCGGTAGCGGAATATTTAGCTACAGATATCAAAGCCAGAACAATATTTGCTACCCATTACCACGAATTAAACGAACTCGCGGGAATGTTAACCAATGTTGCGAATTATCAAGTAACAGTTAAAGAACTACCAGATCAAATTATCTTTTTACACCAAGTTCAACCAGGTGGTGCAGATAAATCCTACGGAATCGAAGCCGGAAGATTAGCCGGTTTACCTGCGGTGGTAATTAAACGAGCAAAACAAGTCATGGGACAAATCGAGAAACATAGTAAAATTGCGATCGGTTTAAGGGAAAATTTATAGGGGCATGGGGCATTGGGCATTGGGCATTGGGCATTGGGCATGGGAAGATATAAATACAATCTCTGATTTTCTCTGCGTCTCTGCGTCCTCTGCGGTGCAAAAATAAATTATCCCAATTTAACCAAAGAATGCGACAGATTGTAGGGGCATGGCAATGCCATGCCCTCTAGAATGTATTAGGAATTACGCAAAAATAATCAAAAACATTCATTTAATTGAACCGCATTAGACACGCAGTGGCTTCCCGCAGGGTAGACGCCAAGAACGCCAAGAATTTCTAGACTGTGCGTAAATCCTTGTCGCAAAGATTATTTGATAGTAGTGCGAGCGTCTCGCTCGCTTGAGAACAACTGCGAGCAAGATGCTCGCACTACGGAATATGGGTAATTTATTTTTTGTAAGTCCCTAACCATAATTACAGCAGTTTTCATGCATTTGAACCACAATCGTAGTAGGGAACATCCACAATCTTCTCATATATACAATAATCTTACTGGTGCCGTGCCCCTACAATGTGGTCTATTTACCTGAAAATTGCTGTAATTTATCGCCAAAATTTTAGTTTCTCACCTGGGAATCAAGTCATCAACAGTCAACCGTCAACAGTCAACCTCCAGCTTTACACCTCCACCGTATCCCCGGCGAAAAACTCCGGCGTATTGTGATAAAGAACCGCATCAATCCGACAACCTTGATAAGCTAAAACATATAACTCCTTCAAGTCCTTCATTAGCGGATAACGGGGATTTGCACCCGTACATTGATCATCAAATGCTTGTTCTGCCATTTCTTCTACCTTGGCGTAGAACTCCTTATCTTCATCACCCAACGCCTGTTTAATCGTCGCCGGAATCTCAACTTGCTGTTTGAGATTTTCAATCGCCGCAATCAATAATTCCACTTTTTCATCGGCTGTATTTCCCCCCAAATGCAGATGGTCGGCTATTTGCGCATACCTATCTTTAGCATTAGGATATTTATATTGGGGAAATATTGCTTGCTTGAAGGGAATATCTGTGGCGTTGTAGCGGATTACGTGAGAAATCATCAAAGCGTTAGCTAAACCGTGGGGAACATGGAAAGTAGCACCGAGTTTATGCGCCATTGAGTGACAGATACCCAAGAAAGCATTGGCAAAAGCCATACCTGCAATTGTCGCTGCATAATGTACCTTTTCCCTAGCTTTGAGATCTTTAGCACCATTTTGGTAAGCACTGGGTAAATATTTAAACAATAATCTAATTGCTTGCAGCGCTAAACCATCGGTAAACTCAGTCGCCATTACGGATACGTAGGCTTCTAAGGCATGAGTTAATGCATCAATACCACCATAAGCCGTGAGTTTTTTCGGCATATTTAAGGTGAGTTCCGGATCGGCGATCGCAATATTTGGAGTTAGGGCATAATCTGCTAAGGGATATTTCACGCCTACTCTGTCATCTGTCACCACAGCAAAGGGTGTCACTTCTGAACCAGTCCCCGAAGTTGTGGGAATCGCCACCATGATGGCTTTTTGTCCCAAAGGCGGTAATTCATAAACCCGCTTGCGGATATCCATAAACCGCATCGCCAAACCTTCAAATTCAATATCTGGCTGTTCGTACATCAACCACATAACTTTAGCCGCATCCATTGGCGAACCGCCACCAATAGCAATAATCACATCTGGTTGATAGCTTCTGAGTAAAGCTAATCCTTTATTCACATTCGATAATGTGGGATCTGGTTCGACATCGTGGAATACGTCATGTTTCACGCCAATTTCGTCTAAAACTTGGGTAACTTTATCGACGATTCCTAAATCAAATAATGGTTTATCTGTAACAATAAAAGCTCGTTCCTTACCTTCCAAATCGCGCAAAGCTACAGGTAAACAACCATATTTAAAATAGATTTTTGGCGGGACGCGGAACCACAACATATTTTGTCGCCGTTGCGATACCGTTTTGATATTTACTAAGTGATGGGGTGTAACGTTATCAGAAATTGTATTTCCGCCCCAAGTACCGCAACCTAATGTTAAAGATGGGTCAAGTTTAAAGTTATATAAATCGCCTATCGCCCCTTGAGAAGATGGAGTATTAATCAAAACTCTCCCAGTTTTCATCCGGTTTTCAAAATAGGCAATATCATCCAAATTATCGGGATTTGTATACAATACCGAAGTATGCCCTAAACCGCCGAATTCGATTAATTTATCGGCTTTATCTACAGCATCATGAAAATCTGCGGCGCGATACATTGCCAAGATAGGCGATAATTTTTCATAAGCAAAAGGTTCGCCATTGCCTATATTTTCAACTTCACCAATTAAGACTTTATGAATCTTGTGTGTTGTTAGATTATCATCTTTTGGCAGAGAAATTCCGGCTAAATTCGCTAAAGTTTCTACCGACTGTCCCACAATTGCCGGATTTAATCTGCCATCTTTCAAAATTATATTACCCAGCTTTTGTCTTTCCTCATCATTGAGAAAATATGCACCCCGGCTGATAAATTCCTGTTTAACTTTTTCGTAAACTTCATCAACCACAACAACAGATTGTTCTGAAGCGCAAATCATGCCGTTGTCAAAGGTTTTACTTAATAAAATTGAACTAACAGCCATTTGAATATGGGCGCTACTATCAATTATGGCGGGAGTATTCCCCGCACCCACACCTAACGATGGATGTCCTGAAGAATAAGCAGCGCGTACCATTCCCGGCCCGCCAGTTGCTAAAATTAATTTAACTTCTGGATGCTGCATTAAAGCTTTCGATAATTCCACAGTTGGCTCATCAATCCAGCCAATAATATCTTCAGGTGCGCCAGCAGCAATTGCGGCTTTGAGGACAATTTGAGCGGCTGCAATAGTGCAGTTTTTTGATTTGGGATGGGGTGAAAAGATAATGGCATTTCTGGTTTTTAAAGCAATTAAGGCTTTAAAAATTGTCGTCGCTGTCGGATTAGTTACCGGGACAATTCCCGCCACAATCCCTACAGGCTCAGAAATTTTTTGAATGCCAAATGAATTATCTTCTTCAATCACCCCGCAGGTTTTTTCATGTTTGTATTTATTGTAAATAAATTCTGAAGCAAAGTGATTTTTAATCACCTTATCTTCTACAATTCCCATCCCCGTTTCTGTAACTGCTAATTTGGCTAGGGGAATTCGTTCGGCGTTAGCTGCTAATGCAGCCTTCTTAAAGATGACATCAACTTGTTCTTGAGAGTAATTGGCATATTTCGCCTGTGCAGCTTTTACTCGTTGTACAAGTAATTCTAATTCTTCGATATTCGTAACTTTCATATATGTATCCTGCTGCGGAATTTACTACAGATATTTCACTCGTGCGCCATTAATTCTCAAAAACTTAAATCGCAAATATTCCTCGACTGCGAAAGATATCCAACACTGCTTGTACTTGTTCTGGAGATGGTGGTTGAGTATCTCTCAATAAATATTCAAATCCTAGTTCTTGCCATTTGTATTCACCCATTTTATGAAATGGTAAAACTTCTAATCTTTCTACATTAGTGAATGGGGCAATAAAATCAGCTAACCCGTTAACATTTTCTGAGTCATCGGTTAAACCAGGAACTAACACAAATCGAATCCAAGTAGGCTTATGAATGACATTGAGATATTTAGCCAAAGCTAATGTGGGTTCAATGCTGCGACCTGTAACTTTAGTATAAGTATCAGGGTCAAAAGATTTAATGTCAAGCAAAACTAAATCGGCAAATTCGAGTACAGACTTAGCGGATTCTAACTCACAAAAACCAGAAGTATCTAATGCTGTATGAATTCCTAATTCTTGACAGCGTTTAAAAATTTCGCGAACAAATCCCGGCTGCATTAATGGTTCTCCGCCAGTAATTGTCACACCACCACCAGAAGATTTCATATAGGATCTATACTTCTGAATTTCTGTGACTAATTCGTCAACGCTGGTTTGTTTACCATTTTCCAGATAACGACAATCAGCATTACTGCAATAAAGACAGCGTAGCGGACAACCAGATGTGAAAATTACAAATCGAATACCAGGCCCATCAACTGTCCCACAACTTTCTACTGAATGAATGTAACCGGAATTAATAATTGCTGGAAATATATGGCTATTGTCTCGCGTGTGATGTTCTATGGGAAAATGCGGGAATTTTAGATTGTGCATAAATTTCACCTAAGTTGACATTAGCTATCAACCTGTCTTTTGACTCTCACCTATGAGTTATAGATAACAATTGTGAGGAACTTGTGGGGATATGGTGGTGTAAACAATCAATTTCTTAAATTAAATTTGGCTTTTAGCGATCCCCGTTAGATATATATCTAAATGATTTCATCGTGAGAATTTTCAGTCATGGTAGGGGCATTGGCACTGCCATGCCCTCTAGAATATATTGATGTGCCGCAAACATTATTTACAGCTATTTTCAGGTAATACCAATTGTATGTGAGGCTGCACATAACGCCCTCAGGCTGTAAGCCTGGGGCTATCATTACAAAGCCTGCAAAGGCAGGCTAGATTATATGCATCTTATTGGTATTAATAGTTAAATAGACCACGCTGTAGGGGTACGGCAGCGATCATTGGTGTCAACTTAACGTGAAACTCGCTTTGTAGCAAGGTTCTTGCTCTCACCCTCAACCCCTCGCTTACCCAATCAACCGCCGTCACCCTCGAAGGGTGCGGCTAATTGAACAAAGCCCACTTGCGTGGGCTAAGAAAATTTAGCCCACGCAGGTAAGCTCATGTAACGTTAGCCCCAGGCTTACAGCCTGCGGGCGGTACATCGGGTAAGTGAGAGAACTTAAGTTGACACCAATGGGCACCGACAATCTTTTGGTACATATAATAATTTTACTGGTGTTCCCTACGACAGATGTGGTTCAAATAGGTGAAAACTGCTGTAAATTGGGAGCATCCCAATTTTGACGCAATACCCTAGAAGGGTATTGCTATACCAACAAAGCCTGCCTTCGCAGGCTAAAAGTTTGATAGCCTGCGAAGGCAGGCTTCGTATTTCTAGCCCCACCCTTATAGGGTGAGGGCGTTTTTGCACATTTGGGATGCTCCCTGTAAATTGGTACTATTTCGCCTCGCCAATTAAAGTAAACGCCGCCCAAGCGCTAGGATTTGGATGCTGTTTCATCGTTGTCAACATCGCTTGACGCAAAGCCCAAGCTTTATCAGGATTCTTCTGTAACTGACGGTAAAATTCCCCCATTAATAATGCCGAAGGACTATCGGGAATTGACCATAATGTAACAATCACACTGGGCGCACCGGCAGAAATTAAGGCGCGAGATAAACCAATTACACCATCACCTGTGAGTTTACCTTGTCCGGTATCGCAAGCACTTAAAACAACTAATTCGGCGTTAATTTTTAAATCTAAAATTTCATTGGCAGTTAGCAAGCCGTTATCTTTACCATCAGGGGCGAGAGCGACTGCACCGGGGACACCCAAACCTTTAAAATCGTCAAGTAAGCCGTGGGTTGCTAGATGAATAAATCTCGCTTGGGGTAATTTTTGAATCAATGCGGCTTTGGTAGCATCTTTACCTGTGATGGCTTTAGTGTTTAACAGTTGTGCGATTTCTTTTGCTTCTGTTTCTGCACCTGGTAAGGGAGTTAATTGTTGCGGTGCTTCGCCAACTTTGGGGGAAACGCTGGGCATGATAGGATTGCCCACAACTAGAGCTTGATTACCAGAAACTTTCTGCCGTTGTTTGCGAGTTAAATCTAATACTTGAATTGCTGGGGCAGTGAGGATAGTGTGTTTTTCAATGAGGTATTTACCTTGCTCATCTTGTAACGCGGCGAAGGGAACAAGGAATAAAGATGATTGGGGTATAAATGTAACTCGCTCATCAGGATTTTTTGGTAGCAAGTCAGCAATGGGATTAATTAGTAATTCGTGCAGCTTTTGAAAGCGCTGTTTTACTTGATCTGGATTGGGGTTGTATGGTTGAAAAATACCCCGACCTCTGACACCGATTGACTCGCGGCTGTTGGTGACTAATTCATCTAAACTTGTATTATCTTTTTGCCATAAAGGTTTAAGGTCAACTTTACGAAAGGTAATTTCACCTGTGGGTTTGATTACCCAAATGTAGAGTTCTGATTCTTTAGTTTCTTGTTTACCCTGAACTTTGAAATAATCATAAATAATTGAATATTCAACAAGTGTCGCCTTTTGTTGTTTGGCGATTTGTTGCAGCAGGGATAATGTGGGTTCTACATTTGCCAGGGCATTTTTACCAGACAAACGTGAATTTAACAAATCCACCAGCGCCCTACTACGTCCTTGCTCGGAGATTAAGAGTGCATCGTTGATTTTATTCTGAGCAATCAGCACTTGTTGTAGGGTGCGGTAGGTGCGAGCTTGTTCTTCAAAAATTGAGATTTTATAAGCATCATTGTTACCCAAGTCTCCTCGGATAGATTTTAATACTTCAATACCAGCAAGCAGAATTTTTTCAGCTTCTGGGAGTTTGCCGGATTTTTGGTAAGCTGCTCCCAGATTGTTTAGAGATTGCCATTCCCCTAAACGGTTTTTGATTTCCCTAGCGATCGCCAAACTTGAGGAGTGGTAGTCAATGGCTTTGGTGTAGTCTCCTAAGGCACGGTAAGCAATTCCCAGATTGCCCAGAGATTGTCCCTCCCCTTTACGGTCTTTGATTTCCCTAGCGATCGCCAATGTCTGTTGGAGGTAGTCAATGGCTTTGGTGTAGTCTCCTAGGGCATGGTAAGCAATTCCCAGATTGCCCAGAGCATTTCCCTCACCATTACGGTCTTTGATTTCAAGAGCGATCGCCAAATGCTGCTGGTGGTAGTCAATGGCTTTGGTGTAGTCTCCTAGAGCATAGTAAGCAAGTCCCAGATTGCCCAGAGCATTTCCCTCACCATTACGGTCTTTGATTTCCCGTGCGATCGCCAATAACTGCTGCTGGTAGTCAATGGCTTTGGTGTAGTCTCCTAGGGCATGGTAAGCAATTCCCAGATTGCCCAGAGCATTTCCCTCACCATTACGGTCTTTGATTTCCCGTGCGATCGCCAATAACTGCTGGTGGTAGTCAATGGCTTTGGTGTAGTCTCCTAGTGCATAGTAAGCAAGTCCCAGACTGCCCAGAGCATTTCCCTCACCTAAACGGTCTTTGATTTCCCTAGCGATCGCCAATGTCTGTTGGAGGTAGTTAATGGCTTTGGTGTAGTCTCCTAGTGCATAGTAAGCAAGTCCCAGACTGCCCAGAGCATTTCCCTCATCTAAACGGTCTTTGATTTCCCTAGCGATCGCCAATGTCTGTTGGAGGTAGTCAATGGCTTTGGTGTAGTCTCCCAGTGCATGGTAAGCAATTCCCAGATTGCCCAGAGATTGTCCCTCACCTTGACGGTCTTTGATTTCCCTAGCGATCGCCAATCTCTGCTGCTGGTAGTCAATGGCTTTGGTGTAGTCTCCTAGGACACGGTAAGCAACTCCCAGATTGCCCAGAGCAGCACCCTCACCTTGACGGTCTTTGATTTCAAGAGCGATCGCCAAATGCTGCTGGTGGTAGTCAATGGCTTTGGTGTAGTCTCCTAGAGCATAGTAAGCAAGTCCCAGATTGCCCAGAGCATTTCCCTCACCATTACGGTCTTTGATTTCCCGTGCGATCGCCAATAACTGCTGCTGGTAGTCAATGGCTTTGGTGTAGTCTCCTAGGGCATGGTAAGCAATTCCCAGATTGCCCAGAGCAGCACCCTCACCTTGACGGTCTTTGATTTGGCGATAGATAATCAGTGCTTGTTGCCAAGATTTTAATGCTGCTTCAAATTGACTGATTTGATATTGCTCAACACCTTGGTCTAACAGTCTATCTGCTTCGGCTTTGCGATCGGCTGATGTTTGCGCCAGTACTCGTAATTCTCCTGGTGATGCCCAAAGGCTGAAAGTTATTGGTGTGGAAGCTGTGGCGATAACTAGGGCGAGGAAACTTAGACCAAGGTTAGGGTAACGCATAGGGAATGATGAAATTAAGATTGGGTGGGGAAGTATGGGGGTTAAGTAATTAAGTTAAGCTGTTTTGTCAAGGAAGATGCTAAAGAGTTGGTCAATTTGGCTAAATTTTGCATAATTTAACCGCAGCACCAGCGTTATTTGCTGGCTTATTGTTATATAGTTCTGAGCAGGGTGGGGGTTATGCAGTTTTGCGGGGAAGAAATTCACTAAATTGGCAATTACATCAAAAAATTCCCATAAACCGTAGGGGTTTGGTAATGCCAAACTAATTCGTAATTCGTAATTCGTAATACTTCGACAAGCTCAGTACAAGTTCGTAATTCCCTGGGGGAAGGCTTGCGTCTATCTAATTCGTAATTCAACGAATGGTAAATGTGTGGTACCAATTCTTACCAATATAAAAAATCATGCAACAGGTAGGGGCATTGGCACTGCCATGCCCTCTAGAATATATCAACACGCCGCCAATGATTAACCAGTATCAAAGACTCAACGACGAGAAAAAAAGCCTCATTAAGAGACTTCCAAATAAAAAATATTGCGATCGTTAACTTACCAAACCTGCAACTCGTAAGGGCGGGGAAACCCCGCCCCTACGGGTTAAAATCGTTCGTGGAATGTGCGATGAATTACATCAAGTTGCTGTTCTCGCGTTAATTTAATAAAGTTCACCGCGTAACCGGAAACTCTAATTGTTAGCTGGGGATATAATTCTGGATGATCCATTGCATCCATTAACATTTCTCGCTTGAGGACGTTAACGTTAATATGGTGTCCGCCATCATGGAAGTAACCATCTAGCATTCCCACTAGGTTGCTGATTTGATCGACTTCTAATTTACCTAAAGCTGATGGTACTACAGAGAAAGTGTTGGAAATTCCATCTTGCGCGCATTGGTAAGGAATTTTCGCGACGGATTCCAGAGACGCAACTGCACCTTTACTATCTCTTCCATGCATGGGGTTTGCACCAGGCGCAAAGGGTTCGCCGGCTTTTCTTCCGTCGGGGGTGTTACCGGTTTTCTTGCCATACACAACGTTTGAGGTAATTGTTAATACCGATTGTGTTGCTGTGGCTTGGCGATAAGTGGGATGTTTACGCAGTTCGTTCATGAACTTGGTAACTAAATCTACCGCGATTTCATCAACGCGATCGTCGTTGTTACCATATTTGGGATAATCGCCGGTAATTTCATAATCAACGGCTAATCCCTCAGCGTTGCGCAATACTTTGACTTTGGCATATTTAATTGCTGATAAAGCATCTGTTACCACCGATAACCCAGCAATCCCGCAAGCCATTGTGCGTAAAATATCGCGATCGTGGAGTGCCATTTCGATGCGTTCGTAGCAGTATTTATCATGCATGTAATGGATCACATTCAGGGTATTAATATACGCCTTGGCTAACCAAGCCATCATTGTTTCAAATTGCTCCCGTACCTGTTGATAATCTAGGTAGTCGGAAGTAATTGGCGCGATCGCATTTGCTACTTGTTCGCCAGAAATTTCATCCTTACCGCCGTTAATCGCATATAGCAAACACTTGGCTAGATTGACTCGCGCGCCAAAAAACTGCATTTGCTTACCAATGCGCATTGCCGAAACGCAACAAGCGATCGCATAATCATCACCCCAGTAAGAACGCATCAAATCATCGTTCTCATACTGAATTGAGCTAGTCTGAATTGAAACTTTAGCGCAAAAACGTTTAAAATTATCAGGTAGCTGTTCCGACCACAACACAGTTAAATTTGGTTCTGGTGCTGGGCCTAAATTAGACAAAGTATGTAGAATTCGGAAACTATTTTTCGTTACTAAAGGCCTACCATCTTCACCCACACCGCCAACGCATTCGGTTACCCAAGTGGGATCGCCAGAAAACAGTTGGTTATAGTCAGGTGTCCGCAAAAATCTTACCATGCGTAACTTCATCACAAAATGGTCGATGAGTTCTTGCAGTTGGGATTCGGTAGCTGTTCCTTGTTGTAAATCTCGTTCAAAGTAAATATCTAGGAAAGTCGAAACCCTTCCCAAAGACATCGCCGCACCGTTTTGTTCTTTCACAGCTGCCAGATAGCCAAAATATAACCACTGCACAGCTTCTTTCGCTGTAGCTGCGGGTTGACTAATATCAAACCCGTAACTAGCAGCCATTGTTTTCAATTCAAACAAGGCTTTGATTTGTTCGGAAATTTCTTCCCGCGAGCGAATTGTATCTTCAACAATCTCATCTAACTCTAAAGATTGGAGTTGTGATTTTTTATCATCAATTAAACCATCAACACCATACAAAGCTACGCGCCGATAATCACCAATAATTCTGCCCCGTCCGTAAGCATCGGGTAAACCGGTGATAATACCATAACGCCGACATAAACGCATTTCGCGAGTATAAGCATCAAATACGCCGTCGTTATGAGTTTTGCGGTATTTGGTAAATATATCTGCGGTTTGGGGATTAAGTTCGTAACCGTAAGCTTTTAATGCATCTTTAACTACACGAATGCCACCAAACGGCATAATAGCGCGTTTTAGGGGTTTATCCGTTTGCAATCCCACAATCTGTTCCAATTCGCGGTGAATATAACCCGGTTGATGGGAGGTAATTGTCGAAACAACTTCTGTATCTGTATCTAAAATACCTTTTTCCCGCTCAACTGCCATCAAGTCCTTGACTTTATCCCAGAGTGCTTGAGTGGTGGGAGTCGCACCTGTTAAAAAAGATTCATCGCCACTGTAAAGGGTGTAATTCTTTTGGATAAAATCGCGGACATTGATTTCTTCTGTCCATTTACCACTTGTGAAGCCTTGCCATTGTGCCAACATCGGAGATTCCCCCCAGTTGATGAAGCTAAATAATTGACTGCGGTATCTTTGCTTGGGATAACGTAGCACACCTAATTGTGATATTAGCGCAACTGTAAGTGGTGATTTTTTATGAGTCTTGTGGGATCGCGTCGCCTTAATAGTTTTGGGCAAAAGTTAAATTTTTATTCTCGCAATAGCTGGATTTTTACTGAAGGAAAGTTTGCAACTCATTAATTAGGTTTGCGAGTTGTAAACTAACTTTCTGAGTCATTTAGCAACAATTACGACTCGCAAATTAACTTTCTGAGTCATTTAGCAACAATTACGACTCGCCAACTAACTTTCTGAGTCATTTAGCAACAGTTATGACTCGCAAACTTACTTTCTGAGTCATTTAGCAACAATTACGACTCGCAAACTAACTTTTTGACTCGCAAACTAACTTTCTGAATCATATTTTAGCTTCACAACTCATACATGAGGTTTTTAGCTCATAAATTAATGTTTAGGGTTCTAAATATATAAATTACAAATTTTTACATCTAATTTATGCATTTATTGCCATTTATTAAAATACAGCAGATTTCAAGTAAATGAGGTACGCGCTTCGGGGCATGGCAGTGCCAGTGCCCCTACAATAATCTAGCTCCCATGCTCTGCGTGGGAGCGATGATCTGTGGGCTGCCGCCTCAATTTATCAGCTTTCGAGGCGGCAGCCCACGAATACGCATTTCCAAAAGGAGGCTGTAAACGAGATAAACGAGATAAGGGACATCCAATTTTTTAAATGCCCAATAAATTTGTAGTGCGAGCATCTTGCTCGCTTTTGAACACCAGCGAGCAAGACTTCGGCGTGAGCGCTCAGTCGAACGCTGCTCGCACTACGAAATATGGGTAATTTATTTTTTGTAAGTCCCTAAACACCAATATCTACGTTGGGTTTCACGACCTTCTACCCAAACTACACCTAAACTTACTCTCATACAAATGACCATTGTACGCGATTCATCGCGTCTCTGATAAATAAAAAAACACCCCTATTTATTACTAAACAAGGGTGATAATTGTGTGGATGAGAAGAAAGCAATGAGGTTAGACTTAAAGCTAGAATTGAGTTACATTGTTTGTAGGTGTATGCTCAATTATTGCTGGTAGTGTTGGTTGGGTAATTGGTAACTCTTTTTCTAAGAATTTGTTAATAGCTTGAGAGATAGATCCTTTAATATCAGCTATTACTACATCCAATCCGCTAGCAACATTTACTCCGCCAGCAACCCGATCTAATTCTTGTTCGCAAATTTCAACAGCACCGAGATTTTCAATTTTCTTATTCATGGCTTTACTCATTAACCAATTGCAATATTTAAACCAGCAGAACTAGAAATTTCTTTCAAGCTAGCAATCGAAGCAGTACCGCTACCATTGGGGCCTGCGTAGGTTTGTTGTGCAACTACTAACTCTTTTTGGAAGAAACCGTTACTAGCTTGAGAATTATAGCCTTGAGCATCACCAATGACTACAGATAATCCACCAGCAACATTATCTAATTCTTGTTCAGAAAGTTCAACTACAGCGATGTTTTTGATTGATTCAGACATGGTTTTTACTCCTAATTATGTTTTGATGTTTGAGTTTAGAAAAGAATGAGAATTAACTAATTGCAATATTCAACCCAGCAGAACTAGCAACTTCTTTCAAGCTAGTAATTGAACCAGTGCTGCTACCATTGGGGCCTGCGGTTGTTTGTTGCGCAACTACTAACTCTTTTTGGAAAAATTTGTTACCAGCTTGAGAAGAATATCCTTCAACATCACCTAATACTAAAGCTAGTCCACCAGCAACATTATCTAATTCTTGTTCAGAAAGTTCAATTACAGCGATGTTTTTGATTGATTCAGACATGGTTTTTACTCCTGATTTTGTGTTGATGTTTGAGTTAGTAGAAAAATGAGAATTAACTAATCGCAATATTCAAGCCGGCATTAGTAGCAATTTCTTTGATTGCAGTAATAGAACCAGTGCTGCTACCATTGGGGCCTGCGGTTGTTTGTTGTGCAACTACTAACTCTTTTTGGAAGAAATCGTTATTAGCTTGAGAAGCATAGCCGTTAACATCACCCAGAACTAAAGCTAGTCCACCAGCAACGTTATCTAATTCTTGTTCAGAAAGTTCAACTACATCAAAGTTTTGGATTGAATGAGACATTGTTTTTACTCCTAATTTTGTGTTTATTGGTTAATTTGATTGAGGCGTTGCGTTGCATATTTTCGGGAATATCGACAAAGTGAAAACTAATTTTTTATCCCAAATTTCCGCAACGCCAATTTAGGTATTATTTGGCGATTGGAATTAACCAATTGCAATGTTTAAACCAGCAGAAGTAGAAATTTCTTTCAAGCTGCTAATAGAACCAGTGCTGCTACCATTGGGGCCTGCGGTGGTTTGTTGCGCAACTACTAACTCTTTTTGGAAAAAGGTATTACCAGCTTGAGAAGCATAGCCGTTAACATCACCCAGTACTAAAGCTAGTCCGCCAGCAACGTTATCTAGTTCTTGTTCAGAAAGTTCAACTGCACCGATATTTTTGATTGTGTTAGACATGATTTTGCTCCTAATTTTGTGTTAATGTTTGCAGATGTTTTGAGAATTGAAAATTAACCAATTGCAATGTTCAAGCCAGCAGAACTAGCAACTTCTTTCAAGCTGGTAATTGAACCAGTGCTGCTACCATTGGGGCCTGCGGTAGTTTGTTGGGCAATAATTAAATCTTTTTGAGAAAACCCATTAGTAGCTTGAGAAGCATAGCCGTTAACATCACCCAGTACTAAAGCTAGTCCACCAGCAACGTTATCTAATTCTTGTTCAGAAAGTTCAACTGCACCGATGTTTTTGATTGTGTTAGACATTGTTTTTACTCCTAATTTTGTGTTTATTGGTTAATTTGATTGAGGCGTTGCGTTGCATATTTTCGGGAATATCGGCAAAGTTAAAACCTAATTTTTCATCCCTGATTTCCGCAACGCCAATTTTGTATTACTTGGCGATTGGATTAACCAATTGCAATATTCAAGCCAGCAGAAGTAGAAATTTCTTTCAGGCTGGTAATTGAACCAGTGCTGCTACCATTGGGGCCTGCGGTTGTTTGTTGCGCAACTATTAATTCTTTTTGGAAAAAGTCATTACCAGCTTGAGAAGAATAACCCTTAACATCACCCAGTACTAAAGCTAGTCCGCCAGCAACGTTATCTAGTTCTTGTTCAGAAAGTTCAACTGCACCGATGTTTTTGATTGTGTTAGACATGATTTTGCTCCTAAATATTTGTATTGATTTTTGTGAATGTTTTGATGATTGACAATTAACTAATTGAGATATTCAAACCAGCAGAACTAGCAACTTCTTTCAGGCTGGTAATTGAACCAGTGCTGCTACCATTGGGGCCTGCGGTTGTTTGTTGCGCAACTACTAACTCTTTTTGGAAAAAGTTATTACCAGCTTGAGAAGCATAGCCGTTAACATCACCCAGTACTAAAGCTAGTCCGCCAGCAACGTTATCTAGTTCTTGTTCAGAAAGTTCAACTGCACCGATGTTTTTGATTGTGTTAGACATTGTTTTTTTCCTTGATGTATGTGTGAATTTGTCAGATTAAGCAGCGTTTATTAACCGTGTTATAATTTTTTATCTTGGTTATCTCGCTGCGCTTTTCGTTTCGCTTGATGTGTTCATAGTAGGAAATTTGCTCAAGGATATACATCGGAATAAAGTTCGGATTGCCAGAAAATTTATCTCCTCCGAACTGTCTCCTACTAAAGTTGGAAATGAATTTTATCTACGCAACGAGAGTATAGAAATTTAGGCGCAATACCCTATAAGGGTATCGCTATAGGAACAAAGCCTGTCTTCACAGGCTGTAAAGCAATACGGTTAAGTTAAGGATAAATGTAGGTTGGGTTGGGTTGAGGAACGTAGACGCGGAGCGGCTTACCGTAGGGTAACCCAATATTTTCCGGAGTTTGTTGGGTTTCACTTCGTACCCTTCGGGAAGCAAGCTACAACCCAAGCTACGCAGTTGACAGCATCTTCCTGTAAATAGACCACACTGTAGGGGCACGGCACCAGTAAAATTATTGTATATATGAGAAGATTTTGGATGCCGTGCCCCTACGACAGATGTTGTTCAAATAGGTGAAAACTGCTGTAAGGTTTTTGACTGCAAATTTCTACGCAAAAACTGCAATAGCCTTCTCCAAAGCTGGAAAAGGCTATTGCGTGAGGAACTTATAAAAATTCTGTTTAAAGATGCACCTGATTATAATTTCTTGCTCGCTTTTGAACACCAGCGAGCAAGACTTCGGCGTGAGCGCTCAGTCGAACGCTGCTCGCACTACGGAATTTGGGTAATTTATTTTTTTAACTATCCTATTGTACCAAAAAGCTGTCCTCAAAGGACGGCGGCTCTAGACCCAAATTTTCGGTAAAAAGATTAATATCTCATCTCCAAGACCAATTGAGGTAGAACCAATTTTTAATTTTCTGACACCATCTTTTAACTAAAGGTTGAGAATTAGATACAGGTCTTGCTGATTTTGACCATCTATTTGATGAGTAGGTAAAGGGAGTTTTGACACCGTTCAATTCTTGTTCTAGCTGTGCGGCTTTATTTAAATCTGAGGTGGCTCGATGTTCGTAGCCTAATTGAGAGCAAACAAACCCGCGATATTTGTAAGCCTGAATATAGCGAGGATTGAGGCGAATTGCTCTGGTAAAATCTGCGATCGCATGTTGATATCTCCCTTGGCTAGCGTTTTGTACTCCCAAGTTGTAAAAAGTCTCTGCATTCCAGCTATTCACAGCGACTTTAGAGGAATTTCTCGGTGTAGCTGTTGATGGCGGTTCGCTGGTTGTGGGTAGCGGTTGGGATTTGAGGTGGTTATAAGCGACGTTGATTTTTTTGATTTTTTCTTCAGCTATCTGTTTTTTATCTGGATCGATAAAGCGATCGGGGTGCCAAGTTTTAATTAAATTACGGTAGGCTTGCTTAACCTGCGCCAGCGATGCTCCAGGTTTCAGCCCCAGAATTGCATAAGAATCATTAATATTGAGTTGAAAATGCGATCGCGGCTGGTCGTTAGACATATCGCCAAAGTAAGAAATCACTAACTTTCTATATATATGCTAACGATTTCGCATTTATATTGCGTAATTCAGAAAGTCAATAGTCAACCGTCAACAGTCAACCGTCAACCGTCAACCGTCAACCGTCAACTGATCGAGTTCATAGGCTCCAGATATATAGGTAAAAAACATGGTTGATGGAATTTACCAAAATGCTTGCGCGTCTAAAACTGGCTTCTCAATTTACGCTGTTGCTGTCACTGATTTTTATCACGGGAATCGGATTAGGGGGTTTTGCATTGTCGAAAGCTCTGGAACATAAGGCGCTGATGGAGATGAACGCCAGGGGACAAATGGCAATGAATATGATTAACTCAGTGAGCAGTTATACCAGTAATGATATTGCCCCACTGATTACCCAACTCGCAGATCCCGAAACTACTTTTATTCCCGAAACTATCCGCA
The DNA here is from genome assembly GCF_963889195.1 of Calothrix sp. FACHB-168. NCBI lineage: Bacteria > Bacillati > Cyanobacteriota > Cyanophyceae > Nostocales > Calotrichaceae > Calothrix > Calothrix sp. FACHB-168. The sequence goes on along the minus strand of NZ_CAWPNJ010000041.1, from coordinate 148,585 downwards.
GTATTGCAGCCAGAAGGGTATTTGAAAATTTTAAAGGTAATTGGCAATACAAAGACTTGATGTACAAACAGGCGACGCTCAACCCAACGAATCCTGACGATCAAGCCGATAGATTTGAAGCCAAAATCATTGAACGGTTTGATAGCGATCGCTCTTTAACCACAATATCCGATTTTCGCACCGAAGCGGGAGAGCAATTATTTTACACGGCTCAACCTGTAACCGTGAATAGTGCTAGCTGTTTGTCTTGTCATGGTAATCCAAATCAAGCACCCAAAAGCCACGTGAAAAAATACGGTACGCAAAACGGTTATGGCTGGAAGCTCAATCAAGTTATTGGTACTCAAATTATATATATCCCCGCCAGCGAAGTTTTTGCCAACGCCCGCAAAGCACTTTTTTTATTTATCAGCATCTTCATAGGCATTTTTGCATTAGTTATCCTCTCCATTAACTACTTACTCAAGTGGAGAGTAATTCAACCGTTAAAACCAATGGCTCAACTTGCGCAAACAATTAGTAGAGATACCGTCAGCATCAACGAAATCAGGGAATTAGAACGCCAAGGACTAAGCAAAATTGCTCATCGCACCGATGAATTAGGACAATTAGGGCGAGTATTTCAGAAAATGGTACGCGAAGTTTGCGATCGCGAACAACAATTATCCGCCCAATTACAACAATTGCGCGTAGAAATCGACCAAACAAAACGAGTACATCAAGTTGAAGAAATCGCCGAAAGCGATTATTTCCAAAAATTGCAGCAAACAGCCAAAGAAATCAGAGAAGGAAGTAAGGGAGATAAATAATACCAATTTTGTATAAAGTTGCGCTTAATTATTTTAAGAGAAAAAACGAACCGCCAAGACGCCAAGAAATAAGAGATTAGGGACTTCCAAATAAAAAAATATACAACTATTTATTGTGGGGTGGGCGTCTCGCCCGCCCATAGTCAAAGGCGGGCAAGACTTCGGCGTGAGCGCTCAGTCGAACGCTGCCCACCCCACAAGATTGGATAATTTATTTCTTGGAAGTCCCTTAAGCGAATTTGGTACAGGTAGCTTCATATAGCAACGGTATAACAAATGCCAAATCACAAATGACAAAGGACAAATGACTAATGACCAAAATAATTTCAATTCATTCTTTTCGCGGTGGTACTGGTAAATCTAACGTCACTGCAAACCTAGCAACTTTAATCGCGCGTACTGGTTTACGAGTGGGAATTGTTGACACAGATATTCAATCCCCAGGAATTCACGTGCCTTTTGGTTTAGATGAAACTAAAATTAAGCACACATTGAATGATTATTTATGGGGACGCTGTGCAATTGAAGCTGCTACTTATGATGTAAGTTCTGTATTTGCCACTAAAAAAGGTTGGTTTACCAATAATCGCGGCAAAATTTATCTAATTCCTTCCAGTATTAAAACCGGGGAAATTTCTCGGATTCTGCGGGAAGGCTATGATGCGCGGTTACTCAATGATGGTTTTCGCCATTTAATGCAGCGTCTCCAGTTAGATTATCTCTTTATTGATACCCACCCAGGTATTAATGAAGAAACTCTACTTTCTGTAATTATTTCTGATGTTTTGTTGGTAATTTTGCGCCCTGATAAACAAGATTATCAAGGTACAGCAGTCACAATTGATGTAGCGCGAAAATTAGAAGTTCCTAAGATGTTATTAGTAGTCAATAAAGTATTACCTAGTTTAAATACTCCAGCTTTAAAACAACAAATTCAAGAAAGCTATAAAGTACCTGTAGCGGGGATTTTACCTGTGTGTGAGGAAATGTTTCATTTAGCCAGCAGCGATATTTTTTCAATGCGCTATCCAGAGCATCCTTGGACAAAAACCATAAGTGCGATCGCCCAATGTTTAACTGATAATCCTAAACCCACAAATCCGGCATTTAATTTTGGCAGAATCACCAGATAACAATTCAAAATTCAAAATTAAAAACAGTAAATGCGTAGGTTGGATAGAACCACATCTATTGTAGGGGCACGGCATCGATAATATTTTGGTACATACAATAATTTTACTGCTGCCGTGCCCCTACAGCGTGGTCTATTTACAGGAAGATGCTGTAATGCCAATTGCAAAAAAGAATGCGACAGATTGTAGGGGCACTGGCACTGCCATGCCCTCTAGAATATTTTGATGTGTCGCAAATATTATTTAAATTGGTATAACTTAATTTGCGCGGTCTTCTCTGCGCCTCTGCGGCTCTGCGTGACCTAGCCCACACAGACTAAATTAATATCCTGACTGTGGAGCAGTAACTTTCCTTTCCGGTACAGGATTACTACCATCCCAAACAGACCTTTGACCATCAGCATTAATGATAGTGATTTTGACTTTTTGATCAGTGAAATTCCCACCAAAACGCTGTAACCAATCATACCATTGTTCATCGGGAAGCGCATTCATGTCTTTAAAGTTAATTCGCAATTTTTTGCAAAACTCTCCCGGATAATCAGGATCGGGTTCTTGAGTACATAAATTCTCTTGTTTTACCTCAATCCGCGTTTCCGGTTTTTCATTATTGGACTCATCTAAATAGACCATTTGCACGATCGCACTTGTTGCTTGCGAAAGGTGTTCACCAGATATAGTTAAGTGAGGCTCGGCTTGGGGATTTTGTAATAAATCTTGCGGCTCATCCCACAATACTACCTGGGTAACATTGGGGCCTGCTTTGCGTACAGCTTTACCGCTAATATAACCACCCGCGCTAATTCCCATCAGCACTAAAATCTCTTGGGGAATGCTTGGTAAAGAAGATGCGGTTGTATAGGTAACTAGCAAAATGACAATAAAGGCAATCCCAATAATTAAATTCCAAACTACCTGCTGTACCCGTTCTAAGGCGATTATACCTCCATGTACTACTAAATCTGACCAAGAAGGATTCACATCGCCAGATCCTTTAGTACCACGGATGTTAGAAGTTGCTTGTGCTGTGACTAATGTGACTAAACTAATCAAAAAAGTATAGGCGAATCCAGATAAAGGAATGAACTCCCAAATATTTTGAATAATTCCCCTACCAATGAACAGAAATAAATAGCCAAAAACAATGATTGTCAGCCACCAAACAAACTGAGTCCGTGCCAAACTATAGGTGTTTGTTTGTCGCTCTAGTAATAGCCACTCTAAAGCATTGAGTTCTTTTTGATTAGGATTTTTGAGAGATTTTGGAGATACGTTACCTTTTTTTGATTCTTTAGCTAACAGGTAGATAATTCCTACTAAAAACAAAGTCGCCAGGGTAGTTATACCAAAGACAATTAATGTAGTCAAACTACTGATAGGACGGCTGATATTGACCTGTAATTGCTCTTCGGTAATTTGTGGGTCAATACTAGTGGCGTTTCCGGCGACTTCTACTTTGATAGGATGAGTACCTCTCGGTAAATTCTTCAATTGAGCGTTGTTGAATGTAGCAAAAATTGCCTGTCCATCTTCTGCCACTTTGACATTATTAGTGATCGCAAAATCAGGAGGATTACCAATTCTGACGGTGATTTGATTTTTAGCCGAACTTTCAGCTTTAGGGAAATTGTTTCCTGTAATTACTAAATTCAGTTTGTCTTGGGAATCACCGCGAAAACTTTCTGGTACGAGTGACTGAGGAATGCTGACATACAATTCTTTCGGACTGACACCCCGAATTGAAGCTACATCAGCTACAGTCAAGGGATCGCTAGTAGGTTGTTGAATTACTGTAGTCGTGGGTGCGGGAGTTGACTCTGGAGTTGACTCTGGAGAACTTTGTTCTTCCTGGGCTTGCCCGACTCCAAAAGAGGTAAATAGTAAGATGCAAACTAGCGCCAAGGATAGGAGAGGATAAAAATACCTCTTGCTGATACGTTTTCCGGCAATTTTGAATAGATGCATAAATATTGTCTACTGTCAAACTATATCTGAACCTATTTAACACACAAGTTACAATTCCCCAACCTCAAATTGCGTTGATTTAGTTGATGTGTTTCAATAAGCTATTCTGCTTTTAAGTTGCATAATTCATTGTGAGAGCTGTTGACAGTTAACCGTTGACAGTTAACAGCCTTGATTAGAGTTATGCAATTTAGACGCCCATTAGCTTATGACATCAGCTAAACTGATGCATTTGGGTTATGGGGATGAAAATACTGGGGGATTTGAGTTAATGAGTTTTTTAATACATCCCAGTATCATTGTTTATTAAACTGCTGACAGTGCCTTGAGGCGATTAATTGTAATTTTTATTTAGTATTCAGCAATTTTGCTTGCTTTCTTGGGGAAAAGCGAGGTAAAAATTAAAACAATACCCCTGTGTAGCGAACAGAGAATTGTTGGTGAGTATAGATAATTTTCAGGGCACTGCCGTGCCCATACATGTCAACTTAAGCTAAAAGCTATATACGGCGCGTGTTGTACAAAAACCCTCGCCCTCATCCCCTAACCCCTTCTCCCTCAGGGAGAAGGGGAATTGAATCTCTTGCTCCCCTCTCAGAGAGGGAGAGGGGCTGGGGGTGAGGGCAAAACCTTGCAACCAAGCGGGTTTCGCCTTAAGTTGACACCAATCAGCAGTGCCATGCCCTTACCCCTCATTTAGCTGAAATAAAATGTAGCTTCTAAAATAGAATAATGCTGTCAACTCCCACCCAATTATTACGTATATCCCAAGGACAACTCAATTTACTAGAACGTTGTCCCCGTCAATTTCAACATACCTATTTAGAAAACCTCAATTCTCCCGTAGATCCGCAACATGAAGAACGGCAAACTTTAGGTAGCCGCTTCCACCTGTTGATGCAGCAGCGAGAAATGGGTTTACCAATTCAGAGTTTTTTACAAGCAGATACCCAACTCCAAAGTTGGATGTCAGCCTTTGCTGCTGCTGCACCGGAAATTTTAGCACCTGCGACTGATAGCCAAACCTTCCGCGAAAGCGAACATTTTCGGACTCTGCAAGTGCAAAACTATTTGCTGACGGTTGTTTATGACTTATTAATTGCCGATAAACAAACAGCGCAAATTCTCGATTGGAAAACTTACCCCAAACCACCCCATAAAAGTAAGTTAGAAAAAAATTGGCAAACAAGGCTTTATCTCTATGTTTTGGCGGAAACTAGCGAATATTTGCCAGAAAATATTTCTATGACTTATTGGTTTGTCCAATCGGAAGGTAAACCGCAAAATATTAAATTTAATTACAATTCTGCTCAACACCAAAGAACTGCCAACGAACTGAAGGAACTATTAAACGATTTAACTTATTGGTTAGAACGTTACCAACAAAAAGAATTATTTCCCCAACTCCCACTAGGAAATAAAGCCTGTACCTATTGTCAATTTTCCACCCGATGCGATCGCACTCAAGCCAGCGAACCCGAAAGCGATTTATTGCCCAACCTTGCCAGTATAAAAGAAGTAGCATTGTGAGGAGGCAGGGGGCAGGGGGCAGGGGGCAAGAAAGACAATTGTACAGACGCGATTCATCGCGTCTCTGACAAATGACAAATGACAAATGACTATTATGACCAACATTGACGATCAAGACGCCGTTTATGTGCGTGATTTAGGAATTGATGATATCGCTGATGTTTACCATTTAGGTGAACAATTATTTACCAGCGAGTTATATCCTTATTTATATAGAACTTGGGATGAATGGGAAGTTATTGGACTTTACAATACAGATCCCGAATATTGCTTGGTGGCAGAAATTGATGGTGAATTAGCTGGATTTATTTTAGGAACTATTATTACCAAAGCTTCTTGGACTTATGGATATATTCTCTGGTTAGGAGTGAATCCCCAGTTTCAACGTAAGGGAGTTGCAGATAAGTTAGTTGATAAAGTTGTCGCCCGAATGATTGAAGATGGCGCGCGGTTTATGTTGGTAGATACAGATCCGACTAACACGCCAGCAGTTAAGTTTTTTAACCGCAAAGGCTTTGGTAATATCCGTCAACATATTTTCTTGTCGATGAATCTCAGTAAGCACCCACATTATGGCAGACTGATAGATTATGAACATCAAAAAGCTGAAAGAGCAGGTTACAGGCGATCGCGTCCTGCTGCTATTCGTAGCCGTAAACCTGAAGGATTTTCTAATGAAGTAGTCCTCAATCCCCTAGTTAATGAACCGCAGATAGATTTAATTATTAATGATGAATAGGGCATGGGGCATTGGGCATGGGAAATATATTAATTTTGAATTTTGAATTTTGAATTTTGAATTTTGAATTTAAATCATGCAGTGGACTTTAGCCGCAACTGAACAACCGCCAGAGTGGTTTATCCAAGCTGTGAAAAAGTATACTCCGGCATCAAGTGGATTGTATGCAGCACAATTATTATGGCAACGGGGTATAAAAGATAAATCGCAATTAGAAGGGTTTGTTAACTATAAAGCTTATCAACCAGCTAGCCCCTTTGAATTTGGGGAAGAAATGCATTTAGCTGTTTCTCGGTTGAAATTAGCCCGGAATGCTGGTGAAAAAGTGGCTATTTGGGGTGATTTTGATGCTGATGGAATTACCTCTACTTCTGTGCTTTGGGATGGGTTAGGGCAATTTTTCGCGCAAAATTCCCAGTTAAGTTACTACATTCCCAATCGCCTCAAGGAATCCCACGGACTCAATAATGCGGGTATTGATAATTTAGAACAACAAGGTTGTACTTTAATTGTCACCTGCGATACAGGCAGTACAAATATTGATGAAATTATTTATGCCCGAAAATTAGGTATTGATGTCATCGTTACCGATCATCACACTTTACCAGCAGAACGCCCGCCAGTTATTGCAATTATTAACCCCCGCAATTTACCTCAGGAACATCGTCTATATAATCTTTCTGGGGTGGCGGTAGCTTACAAGCTGGTAGAAGCATTTTATCAAAGTTTGCCTGATGTCCCACAACAGCCTTTAGAAGATTTATTAGATTTAGTAGCGGTAGGGTTAATTGCTGATTTAGTACAGTTAAGCGGTGATTGTCGCTATTTAGCTCAGTTAGGAATTCAACGTTTACAAGAAGATTTTAAACAACCGCCCACAGCGAGACGACGCCCAGGTGTGGGGAGATTATTAGAATTGTGTCAGAAAAGTGGCGATCGCCCTACAGATATTTCCTTTGGTTTGGGGCCGCGCATTAACGCTGTGAGTCGGATACAAGGCGATGCGAGATTTTGCGTGGAATTACTCACAAGCCGCGATATCAAACGATGTAGCGAACTCGCAGAAGACACAGAATTAGCCAACGCCCGCCGTAAGTCTTTACAGAAAGACGTACAAAATCAAGTAGCACAAAAGCTGAGTCAATTAGATTTATCTACCACAAGTGCGATCGTTTTAGCAGATGCCCAATGGCCTGTCGGCGTACTGGGTTTAGTCGCCGGACAAGTAGCTCAGGAAACAGGCAAACCCACAATTTTATTAAGTACAGAAGTCCCCCCAGAAGATGAAACAGCAACTATCCCCCAGCCTCTCGCCCGTGGTTCCGCCCGTTCCATCAATTCTGTTGATTTATACCAACTAGTAAAAGACCAAGCACATTTATTACATCGGTTTGGCGGACATCCCTTTGCGGCTGGGTTGAGTATGGTAGTGGAAAATATTCCGTTATTTTCCCAAGCGATTAACCAAAGGTTACGCCAATCATTAGGAGGTAAAACTCTCACGGCGACAATTCAAGCAGATATCACCGTCACCGTTGCAGATTTAGGCAAAGATTTATTTTTAGAATTGAAAATATTAGAACCTTGCGGAATGGGTAACCCTGTTCCTAAATTGTTGATTAAAAATTGCTGGTTTGAAAATGCTTGGCATCGCAATCAACAGGATGCGCAAGGGAAAAAAGTACAATATATTAAAACCGAGTTTGATATCCGGGATGATTCCACCAGAAACGCTTTTCCGGGGATTTGGTGGGGACATTACAAAGACGAATTACCCATAGGTAGGTGTGATTGTATAGCCGAGTTGGACTATAACACTTTTAAGAAACGCTATGAAATTCGGTTAATTGCTGTGCGTCCGAGTGTTGATTCTGTATTTACCACTCACAACTCAGATTTAATATTAGACTGGCGCAATCAAGAAAAATCAGAATTAAGTAATCAGCAACCAACCGTAGTTGTGGCAGAATGTCCGACAAGCTGGGATGATTTACGCGCTTGGTGGAAGCGATGTCTTTATAATAATCAACAATTAGCGATCGCATGGAATAAACCCAATCAACAATCACCTAACGAAATTTGGCTGACTCTAGTGGGAATTGCTAAATATCTCAATCGCACTAATCAACTAGTTACCCGCGTGCAACTTTTAGGAAAACTTGGTATTGGCGACCAAACTTTATTATTGGGACTTAAGGCTTTAAGATATTTAGGGTTTACAGTACAGCGCCAAGACCGTTATTTACACATTAGTCAAGAGGTGAAAAATACGGCGAATGGGGGAACCCCACCTACACAGGCTGATGCGGCGATTGCTAAATTTTTAGCAGCTGTGCGTGAGGAACAATTTCAACGAGCGTATTTTGCAGAAGTACCCTTATCTACCATTGTGACGATGGTTAATAGTCAGTAGTGTTGGTAATAGATATAAAATTTAATTGTATTGAACCGCCAAGACGCCAAGGACGCCAAGATAGTTAAGATTAGCAGAGTGTGTCTAAGTTTTTTTAATCTCTTATCTCTGTGTTCTCTGTCTTGAAAAGTTCTGATCAGAGGAAACCTCCGCTCAGACTTTTCGCTGCGTCTCTGTGGTTCAATTAATTCCTTTTTAACCGCAGAGAACGCAGAGGCGCAGAGGAAAAACCAGATTTGACAAATTTAACGCGGGTATAACAAAATGGAGCGCGATCGCCCTCTAAATTGCCGATAATTTGGTTGATAATCAGGACGCTGATCGAATACAGGATTTCTCAACGGCTGGTTACGAAACATCGGATGCACCATATTCGGATAGGTGACACTAGGATTGATAATAGTTTGCGGGTAGGGAGGATAGGAATAAATGGTAGTTCTACGATAGTTATCGTCACCGCGACGGCGATAATAATTACCTCTGTTACCAGGGTGCTTATATACCCGATTTATAGGTATAGGAGTTACTATCGAGTTACCGTAATCATACGAACTTACCCCTGGTTGTGTATCGCCATAAATAATAATCACCGATTGGGCAGAAGCTGGGGCAATTGCAGCGCCCAACAATGCTAGCGTTGCACCTGCGCCTAACCAAGTCTTTTGCCAATTCTTGCTATTATGCATATTTTTATACCTCAAAAATTTGATAAACAAGAATTTTTAATTACACTTTTTACTACACTTACTGGAAAAAATTCCTCTACCAGCATTTTTGACATAATTCTTGAAACTGACGGGAAACTTCATCCTCTTGTAGCTAGATAGGAATAGTCGCCCCGTAAAATCTTTTATATTCCCCACACTCAAAAATTTTATCCCCTCATGGGTAGAGTTTTTTATACCCATGCCCAATGCCCAATGCCCACTCGCCCTGAGCGAAGCCGAAGGGATGCCCCATACCCAATTTCCCAAAAACTGCTCGCATTGGCACAATAAATTAAGGCAGTAATGATTTGTGTGTAGAACGTGAATACTGAAAGTTTAGAAATTGCTAAATCTCACTACCAAGTTGGAAGAGTTGCTTTTGAAAACGGGCAATATCGAGAAGCTGTAGAGAATCTAGAGAAAGCTAGCGCCCTTGTGTCTCGTAATACTAAGCTTGGGGGTGAAGTAGATATTTGGTTAGTAACAGCTTATGAAGCGGCTGGGAGAGGTGAAGATGCGATCGCACTTTGTGAAAAACTCAAGCGTCATCCCTACTTAGAAATTAACAAACAAGCTCGGCATTTACTTTACATCTTAAAAGCACCAAAGCTGAAAAGACCGAGTGAATGGATGACGGAAATTCCTGACTTGGGTAAATTACCAGATAATGACACCCAAACTCGTGTCACGCTCAAACCTCGCTCAACTTCTAATACTAATAAAAAATCTCCAGAACCGGAATTTGTCGATCTCAGTCAGGTCAATACACAGGATAATCGCTTTATCTGGTTAGGGTTAATTGTGATCGGATTCATCCTTTCTTACTTGGTTTGGTTGAGTTTTTAAGAAAAACTTTCTTTACATCAACCCTAGCAAAGGTTACAAGTAAAGATTGGTTAAATATTCGCGCTTTTCGGAGATTTATAGTCATGAATTGGTTGTATTTAAGAAAGATTTTGGCAAGGTTAATTAGACCGTTAAGTTTTGTATGGCAAAAGCAAGAATTATTTACAAAAACTGCTACTTACAAGTCGAATAACCGTAATTTTCCTAAGCAACGCAACAGTCGGAACGGCAAAATTCCTAAACCGATTTTATGGTTTGTCTTATTAACATCTTTGCTGTTAACTGGTTGCGTAAAGTATGACGTAGGCGTAAATTTTGACCACTCCAATCATGGCGAATTTGTGCAGCACATTAAACTAGGGGAAAGACTGACTAGTTTTAGCGGCGACTATGTATATGAATGGTTGGATAGCATAGAACGTCGGGCGCGGAAATTAGAAGGAAAAAGCAGTAGGATTTCTCAAGAAGAAATAATTGTCTCAATTCCCTTTAATAATGGGCAGGAATTACAAGAAAAGTTCAACAATTTTTTTAATTCCCACGTTAATCAAAAGGCTGAACCTGGAGAAAATGAAGCAAATTCAGAATTACCAAAAATTGAATCTAACTTGCTCATAGAAGAAAACAACTTTTTACTATTAGTCAGGAATCGCTTAATTTATGATTTGGATTTGCGATCGCTCTCGTTAATCGCCAGCAATGGTAATGTTTTATCAAATACGGGTTCAATTCTCGATTTGGATTTTAGCTTAACAACTCCCTTCGGAGCGAAAAATTTAGCGATCGCGGAAAACGCCATTGAGCCAGAAAAAATCAACAATCAACTCGTCTGGAAGCTAAAAACCGGGGAATTAAACCATATAGAAGTACTATTCTGGCTTCCTAGTCCGATAGGTATTGGTGCGTTGCTTATAGCCTTGTTTGTTTGGGGTGGCTTGTATCTCAGATATACATTTATGCCAGATCCCAGACTACAATTAGCAGCAAAAGCTACTGTTACAGAATAGTTGAGTTTAGCTGTCAATGGTCAATAGTCAATAGTCAATAGTCAATGGTCAATGGTTAATGGTTAATGGTTAATGGTCAATGCTCAACTAACTATATCTTGGACTCTTGACTGTTGACTCTTGACTGTTGACTCTTAAATTAGATTAAAAAAGGTGAGACAGCTTCGAGAACTTCTGCGGGGTATTCTTCATGAAGTCCCAAGGAACCAGGAAGAACAACGCTGCGCACTCCAGGTAAAGCCGCGATCGCTTCCATTTCGGCTTTGGATTTTGGCGGACTCGATTCTGCAATGACAATCATTAGTGGTACAGATAGGGATTTCACTAATGCCAGAAAATCAGATTGTTCGTGTACCGCATCAATATTACCAGTGACAAAAGCCGCAGAAGCAAATCGCGCTCCTGGTTTTTGGGTAGTTTGCCATTTCTTGTCCATAAAACTGGGTGTTAACCTAGCCGCATCTACAAACACATGGCGACGGTACATCCAATTTAAGAAAGATGGTAGGGTATTGAGTTTGTAGAGAATTTGACCCACAATAGGCGATCGCACTAATCCTCTCACTATACCCGCAATTTGCGAACTTGCGCCCATTGTAGGTAAAGGCCCCCGCCATGTGGGAGCCGTTAAGACAATTTTGTGAAAACTAGCAGGTTGTTTAACAGCTAATTGCAAAACGTAACTAGCCGCATGACCGGCTGCTATGACGTTAATTGCTGTATTAAACACAGAGTTAACAAAATCTGCTAAAAATTGCTGATATATCTCAGGACGGTAATCTAAACTCAGTCGCGAAGATTCGCCAAAACCAGGCCAATCTACAGCGACGACTTGAAAATGTGGCGCTAGTAACCTCGCCAATTCGCCCATTTCTTCACGGGTGGACACGCTACTAAAAGCAGGGAGTAGTAATAAGGGAGAACCATGACCAAGGGTTTCGTATACTACCTTTAATGGTTTATTTTCCCAATTCCAGACAAATTCTTTAACTACTCCACCAAAGCCAACAGCGCTCTCAGTTGATAATAAATTGGTAGACATGAGTTTTTACTCGGCACTCACTACTACTGTTCTAATTTACATTCCAACGCTTTTTTCTGCATAGTTTTAAAAATGTTATAAAAACCGTTAGCGCGGGAAGGTGTCAGACTAACATTTAAACCAGTAGCTTGGATAAAATCTGGTGCGAGTTGGACAATTTCTGTAGGCGACGAACCATTTAAACCTTCAATTAACAGCGCTACCAATCCCTTAGTTAACTGCGAATCCGAATCGCCTTGAAATTTCACCTTTCCATCATCCAAGCTGGCGGTGACATAAACCTGAGATACGCAACCAGGGACTTTATTTTCGGGTGTCTTGTCAGCTTCCGGGAATTCTGGGAGTTTTTGCGCGTACCAAATCAATTGTTCGTAGCGCCGCTTCGGATCGGTAGCACGTTGAAAGCGCTGAACAATCTTAGCTAAAGCAGGTGGTAAAGAGTCTGTAGAAGAAGACATAACAGGACTGGCAAATAAATCGGTCTTCCCTTGAGTGTAATTTATCTAGAGTGCGATCGCGTTTGTTATGAGCATTTCCCTTTTCCTTATGAAACAAGAGTACGATTTCTCTCAGTCTGTTAAGAATCCATACATTAAAAAGCTGAAAAAGCAGGTAACAATTCGGCTTGAAGAAGATGTGGTTGATTATTTCAAAGCTCTAGCTGAAGAAACTGGTATTTCCTATCAAAGTCTCATCAATCTTTATTTACAAGATTGTGTAAAATCCCAGCGTAAGCCGTCATTAGAGTGGGTGAGTAAAGTTTAGTAAAGCATTGAGCATTTCCCGAAGCTTACCTATTGGGATTTGCAAGTAAAGATTTATTGTTGAATTTCTCTCATGTCAAAAAACTCTCATCAATAATCAGGTTTTTTTGACAACGGTGATATAGTTACTCTAATCGGTTCTGATGGGTGTCAGCCATCGGACGCAAGGGGGAAAGTCCGGTGAAAATCCGGCGCTGTCCCGCAACTGTGAACCCGAAATAGGTGAGTCAGGATGCCCGCCGGTTAGAATCAATTCGTTTACATAGATCTGCGAGGTACAGATTATGAACAGAAAACAGGCGTTAGTTAGTCTAACCCTGATGGTAGTTATCAGTTTTTATCTGGTAGTTGGTTTACCCAAACCCGCATACGCCATGCACATTATGGAAGGTTTTTTACCAGTGCAGTGGGCAGTTTTTTGGTGGGTTGTGGCATTACCGTTTTTTATCTTTGGATTGCGTAGTTTGACTCGCATTACCCAAGCTAACCCGCAATTAAAACTATTACTAGCCTTGGCTGGTGCTTTTGCTTTTGTGCTGTCGGCTTTAAAAATTCCTTCCGTCACGGGTAGCTGTTCTCATCCTACGGGTACGGGGTTAGGTGCGGTGCTGTTTGGCCCCCTTGCTATGTCGGTTTTGGGTAGCTTAGTATTGTTGTTTCAAGCTTTGTTACTGGCACATGGCGGCTTGACAACATTGGGTGCAAATGCTTTTTCGATGGCGATCGCCGGGCCATTTGCCGCTTACTGGATATATAATTTAACAATTAAGTTTGGTGCTAAAGATAAAATCGCTCTATTTTTAGCAGCTGCGATCGCAGATTTACTCACCTACATTATCACTTCTATCCAACTTGCCCTAGCTTTTCCTGCACCGGTTGGCGGCTTCATCGCTTCATTTACCAAGTTCGCCGGCATTTTTGCCATCACGCAAGTTCCCTTAGCAATTAGTGAAGGATTGCTAACAGTATTGGTGTGGAACTGGCTGCAATCTTATAATCCTCAAGAATTGGAACTATTACAATTAATCAAACGGGGAAATGGCAATGAATCAGTCTAAAAAAGGGTTAAGTAATTGGCTGTTGGTAGTAGCTGTATTAGCCTTAGCAATTGCACCCTTAATCTTTGTCCGTGGTGGTGAATTTAGTGGTGCTGATGGTGAAGCTGAAAAAGTAATTAGTGAAATCCAACCTGAATATAAACCCTGGTTTCAATCATTGTTTGAACCCGCTAGTAAAGAAATAGAAAGTCTATTATTTGCCTCACAAGCAGCTTTGGGTGCTGGAGTTGTTGGTTATGCAATTGGTTTATATAAAGGACGTTCCCAACAACAAAAGCCTGAAGAATGAGCCTGCAAATAGATACTTTAGCTTATACTAACCGACTGCGCAGCCTGCCACCAGAACATAAACTGATTTTTGCATTTACTACCCTGGCTATTTCCCTCGCCAGCCATTCATTAGTACAAATTTTAATAGTAATTTGGCTGAGTATTTGGATAGTGATTTATGCCAAAATTCCGGCTGGTGTTTATTTTCGGTTATTCATGTTCACCATAGTTTTTTGTTTGACAAGTTTACCAGCCCTCATAGTAAATGGAGTGGCGCTTTCTAATTTGCAAAGCGTCAAATTAGATGCTTGGTATGGACTAACTATCGGAAACTTCTATATTTATATCAGTCATAGTGGCACGATTCAAGCATGGGGAATTTTCACTAGAGCATTAGCTTCTGTTTCTTGCTTATATTTTCTCATGCTAACTGTCCCTTTCATCGAAATATTACGAACTCTCCGATACTTAAAATTTCCAGTGCTTTTAACCGATTTATTATTACTCATGTATCGGTTTATTTTTATTCTATTGAACACAGCCAATGAATTGTGGATAGCACAAAATTCTCGTGGTGGCTATGGCAATCTGGCTATCGGGATGAAAAGTTTAGCAATACTCATCGGACAACTACTACAGCGAACCTTACAACGATACAGTCAGTTTTCTCTCGGATTGGAAGCACGGGGTTTTGTGAGTGAATTTCGAGTTTGGCATCCCCATCGCTATCGTCCTCAACTACGGTATATTATCGAAGCTATTTTTGGTTGTTTATTATTAATAGGATTAGATTTTTGGCGAAATGCAGGAATATTTACTCGAATTTGAGCAGGTATATTACACTTATTCTGGGGCACAACAATCAGCTTTGAATGGTGTAAGCTTAAAAATTCCCTTAGGTAAAAGATGTGCCTTAATTGGTCAGAATGGTTGTGGAAAAACCACATTATTCTTATTAGCTAATGGTTTATATAAACCTAATTCGGGGATTGTCCGTTGGCGTGGTGAGCCATTAAATTATAATCGAAATTATCTGCAAAAATTAAGACAAAAAGTGGGATTGATCTTTCAAGATCCAGAACAACAACTAGTTGCTTCTACTGTGGAAGAAGATATATCTTACGGTTTGTGTAATTTGGGGTTGCCAGTATCGGAAATTCAACAGCGAGTAGAGCAAGCATTAATTGAATTTGAACTTACTAATTTAGCCGAAAGACCAGTACATCATCTGAGTTTAGGACAAAAGAAGCGAGTTTCTATAGCAGATGTCATGGTACTAAAACCCGAACTGTTAGTATTAGATGAGCCTACTGCCTATTTAGATGTTAAACATACTCGTAATTTGATAGCAACTCTCAAAAAAATTCAGCGAGACGGAACTACTTTAATCATGGCTACTCATGATTTAGATTTAGTTTATCGGTGGGCAGATTGGGTGTTTGTCATGGATAAAGGACAACTGATGTTAGAAGGTAAACCCCAAGATGTATTTAGCCAGCGCACAGTTTTAGAAGAGTTAGAATTGGGCGTACCATTAATATATGAGATGTTATCTGATGGATTATCTGGTGAATCAGGATTAGTTAGAGAAAGAGTGCAACAACGAATATTAGAATTATTTTGGGATTCTATGTAGTTAAAGTACAGACAACAGACTTAAAATTAAGCACAACAGGAGCGCGTAACCGATGGGGAAGGGGAGATTAGAAGCGTTCAGTGATGGCGTGTTGGCGATTATCATCACAATTATGGTGCTAGAACTCAAGGTACCGCATGGTGCTGATTTAGCCGCGCTGCGTCCGTTGATTCCGGTATTTTTGAGTTATGTGCTGAGTTTTATTTATATTGGCATCTACTGTGAATAATAAAAACATAAATACCTTGTAATTTCTAGAATTTTCTATAAAAGTGTCCTAACATGGTGTTAAAAACGAAGTTATCAAAGAAATCGGATCAGGACTCAACTACAAAAGAAAACAATTTAAAGGCATTTTGGAACGAATTATGTCAGGAGATGTCCAACAACTTGTGGTTGGACACAAAGACAGACTTGCAAGATTCGGATTTGACCTTATTAAATGGATTTGTGAACTCAACGATACAGAACTCGTGGTTTGCAACAACACAGAACTTAGTCCAGAAAGAGAAATGGTGGAAGACATACTTGCAATCGTTCATGTCTTCAGTTGCAGGCTGTACGGACTCAGAAAATACAAATCTCAAATCAAAGAAGATAAGACTTTACCCAGAAGCTAAATTAAAAACAGTTTGGCGTAGATGGATAGCTTCAAGCAGGTATTGTTACAACAAAGCAATGGCTTACATGCGCGATTGCTACAAAGATGGATTAAAACTACCAAGTGCCTATGACTTAAGAAAAATCATTATGTTGAAGATTCCTGAATGGGTAAATTCAACACCTTTTAATCTTCGTGGTGCAGCCATTATTGATGCTCATGCTGCATTTAAAAAGACAAAAAAAGAAAATAAGCTAACTCCTAAATTTAGAAGTTGTCGTCATCCGGTATTGTCTTTTAAATTACAATCAGATAATTGGAAAAAAGGGACTACATATCCAACACATAAAACTGATGAGGGAATCAAAATTATTGACTTAAAAATTAATGCAAGTGAAATTATTCCTGATGTCATTCCTAGCGACTTTAACATAGTCTTAGATAGAGGTAGATGGTTTATAACTTACACGATTGAAGATGCTAAATGTAGCAATGCAAACAATCAAGCGATTGCTTTAGATCCTGGTGTAAGAACATTTTTAACTGGATTTGATGGCAATAAAGTTTTTGAATTAGGCAAAGGAGCTATTTCACGAATTGTCAATCTTTGTAGGCGTTTAGATAGTTTGCAATCGCAAATTGCTCAAGCAAAAGGAAAAGACAATAAGCGAAAAAGATTTAATTTGAGAAAAGTAGCACAGCAAACTAGAATAAAAATTAAAAATCTAGTAGATGAATGTCATAAAAAAGTAGCTTGCTTTTTAACATCTAATTATTCTCAGATTATCATTCCTCATTTTGAATCGTCAGACATGGTGTATAAAGCCCAAAGAAAAATCACAAACAAGACGGCAAGAAACATGCTATCTTGGGCACATTACCGATTTAAGCAGAGACTTAAACATCAAGCGGCTAAAAGAGGTAGTCAAGTGATAGAAGTGAGTGAAGAATACACTAGTAAAACTTGTTCAAAATGTGGGCATGTTCATAAAAAGCTAGGTGGGTCTAAAATCTTTAATTGTCCTAATTGTGGACATAAAGTTGATAGGGATGTTAATGGAAGTATTAATATTTTCCTAAAAACAATCTCTGGTTGATTAACCAGAGACAGGCAAGATAGCGCCTAATACACAGTTTTTACTAGTTATTTCTAGTATTTTCCGGGTTAAAGTCTATCTGGAATAATCACCATCATTTATGGCAAGCTGTCAGACATGTGAATGGCAGAATTCTTTGGGCTAATCTGCATTTGCTATTTTGGTTGTCGCTCATTCCCTTTGTGACTGGCTGGATGGGTGAAAACCATGTTTCTGCTTGGCCGATCGCTCTTTATGGTACGGTATTGTTGTTTTGCGCGATCGCTTATTACATTCTCACAGTAGTTCTAATCAATCATCACGGTAAGGATTCTACTTTAGCGATCGCTATTGGTCGAGACATCAAAGGTAAAATCTCACTGGTATGTTATGCGATCGCTATTCCCCTGTCTTTTGTTAATTCCTGGATAGCCTTTGCATTCTACGTTCTCGTGGCGATTATGTGGCTCATTCCCGATCGCCGGATTGAAAAAACTTTGATGTCCTAGAGTATAGCAGGTACTCTGACAGAGAATTCCTCAAGGCTGCTGGAAAGGGGGGATATACACAAAACCAGCGCCGCAGTACAACTGTAAAAGTTAAGTATTGAGAATAATCGTTAAATATTGCTGCAAAAGTAGTGTGATTTCTTGAAATTGGTTGGCAAATATTCAGATCATATTGCTAAACGATCAACAAGTTTTAGGAGCGAAACAGTTGCTTACTTCAACCTTATTAGCTGCTTCCACTGTGCCCACAACCCTACAATGGAGTCCTACCGTTGGGATTATCATGATTATCGCGAATATTATTGCGATCGCCTTTGGCAAATCTACCATCAAGTATCCCAGCGTCGGCCCTGCTTTGCCCTCACCTAATTTATTTGGTGGCTTCGGCGCACCTGCATTACTTGCTACCACCGCTTTCGGTCATATTTTAGGCGCGGGTATTATCTTAGGGCTGCATAACCTCGGCAGAATCTAGGTTGTTAGCTGATTTCACCTACTCTTTTGTCTATAACCATTAAATTAAGCTAGAGATTCTTTATCTCTGGCTTTTTTGCGTTCAATACCAAGTTACCAACAATTGTCTTATAGCAAAAGGCAGAAGGCAGAAGGCAGAAGGCAGAAGGTAAAACTATTGCTAATCCTAGTATTTACGCTTTCAAGATGTTCTAACCTATGTGACTACAGCTATAATTAACTTTTTCAGTAGAAATTGTATGATCAAAAACACCAAGGATTAATTAGCAAAGTAATTACGAATTACGAATTACGAATTACTAAACAGGCATAGGTGCTAAACCATGTAATTGACGTACAGCATTAATACAAATTGGGCAATCACAACCAAATAACTTGATGGCTTCATCACTTTCCGCATCGGTGAATTCTAGTTCAGCAGGTTGATTGGGTGATTGTACTTGCGCTACTGTTATCTCTTGCTTGGGGGGAGGAACAGTATTATCAACTTGTATACATACCTGTTTAGTCTCTGCTGAGTGGGGGGAACGTACACAAGATAAATGAGTACCAGCTGGGCTAACTGTTTGACTACCATGTGCTGGTTTGGTCATCATCACCATAGATAGCATAGAAGCAAACAGCGCTGGCGAAGAAAGCAAAGACAGGACAAATCTTTTGTTCATGTATTCTCCAATTTTGATCGAGAAAGATGCGACTTATGTTTTCACATTCATCGGCGATCGATCAGTCCATCTTATACAACTTCTCATCAAATGGCTTAAGATGAGATGACCAAAATTGTACAGGTATTTAAGCTTGTATTTTAAACTACCTGCTTGGGCTGAGATTTTGCTAATTCACTAGGAGCAAATGCGCCATGTTCTGTAATGATGGCTGTAATTAATTCTGCTGGGGTAACATCAAAAGCGGGATTATAAAATTCCACCCCTTCCGGTGTGAGTCTGGTATCGCCTACTTGATAAATTTCTTGCGGATTGCGTTCTTCAATGGGGATTTGGCTACCATCGGTTAAGGCAAAATCAACGGTAGATAGAGGCGCAGCGACAAAAAAAGGAATATTATGTGCTTTAGCTGCGATCGCCACACTATATGTACCTATCTTATTAGCAGTATCGCCATTAGCAGCAATTCTATCTGCACCCACAACTACAGCATGAATTAAACCTTGTTTCATGCAATGGGCTGCCATATTATCAGTTATTACAGTCACGGGAATCCCTTCTTGCACGCATTCCCAAGCCGTGAGTTTTGCACCTTGTAACCGGGGACGAGTTTCGTCAGCAAACACCCGCGCTAATCTTCCTTCTCGCCAAGCAGAACGCACCACACCTAAAGCAGTACCATAACCAGCAGTTGCTAATGCACCAGCGTTACAGTGAGTCAAAATTGTCAGCTTTTCGGGGGTTTTGGGTAAAACTGCTAAACCATTATCACCAATCGCTTGACAAGTTTGTAAATCTTCAGCGTGGATAGTTTGGGCAGTTTCTAACAGCGTTTGTTTGAGTTCTGCGACTGTGCCGATACTTTCATAGGCTGTTCTCATCATCCGACTAATCGCCCAAAATAAATTTACCGCCGTCGGACGAGTAGAACGCAACAATTGAGCGACTTGTTCTAAGCGTTGTAAAAAATCATTGCGGTTGTCGGTTTCAATCTCCCTCGCACCAAGATAAATACCATAGGCTGCGGCGACACCAATCGCTGGCGCACCTCTAACAATCATCGTTGTGATTGCTAAAGCCATATCTTCACTGCGGTGAATTTCTACAAAAGCATACTCATTGGGTAAGCGAGTTTGGTCAATCAGCGATACTGAATCGTTGTGCCAGATAATTGGATAAACTTGGTTAGGAGCAGGAGTCATAGAAGCAGAGGATAATTGCAATTAGGCATCAATTATAAAGGCTAGACGAAAAACCCCGAACTGAATTCTGCAAAACTGTTATTGTTGTGAATTAAGGCAAAGCTGGTTAACCTGGTTTTATACCTGCTACATTGAGGCGAATACGGTATAGACTTTTACTGGCTGTAATGTAAAGCGTTTTATAGTCTTGATCTCCCCAAGCCAAATTAGTTACCGCCTCTGGTACAAAAATTTTGCCTAACAGCTTTCCTGATGGGGAAAAAATGATCACCCCTTCGGAAGCAGCAATATAAACATTGCCTTTTATATCTACTTTTATCCCATCTGGTACGCTTTTCGCTTTCGGATTAAGTAACTCTGCAAAGATTTGTCCATTACTCAATGTCCCATCTGAGTTAACCTGGAATACCTGGATATGATTTTTTTCAGAATCGCTGACATAGAGTTTTTTCTCATCTGGAGAGAAAGCTAATCCGTTAGGACGTATCATCTCCTTGGTCAGCAAAGTGAGATTTCCATCTGATGACAGCCGATAAATTCCATAAAATCCGAGTTCTTCCTTTTCTTTACTGATGCCATAGGGAGGGTCAGTAAAGTAAATGCTACCATCTGACTTAACTACAACGTCGTTAGGACTATTTAATCGCTTGCCTTGGTAACGTTCAGCTAAAGAAACGATCCTACCGTCATTTTGAGTACGTATTAAACGACGGTCATGTTCAGCAGTAATTAAGTTTCCCTGGCGATCTATTGTATTACCGTTAGCATTACCAGATGGATGACGGAATATATGAATTTTACCGTCAGGAGTCCATTTATATATTGTATTTGCAGGGATATCACTAAACAGTAAAAACCCGCGTCGATCCCAAACAGGCCCTTCTATAAACCTAAAGCCACTGGATAACCTTTCCAATTGGGCGTTGTTGCTCATGATAGTTTGTAGACTGCTTAGGCTGTTGGCGTTGCTGTGCTGTAAAGTCAAAATACCAACTAAGAAAACCCACGCAACTATTGGTAAGGAATATTTCTTCACAATAAATATTCTCGCCGGAAATTTATATTTGATGTTCGGCTAAGTTAAATTATCTATGGATTTGTATAACTAATTGCTGCACCTGTATTAAGTCCAAGCACGGTAGAAGGTGCTGTCTTGCCAAATATGGGCTGTGCGTTGTTCAATAGCTGCTAGTTGTTGATTGCTCAGTTGCTCAAAAGCACGAGCCACCTTGACATTTTCTTCTAATTGCTTCACATTATCTACGGAAATCACGCAACAAGTTACACCTGGCTGGGATAGAGCATAACCCATTGCTTGCTGCATTCCGTTCAAAGCATCTGCTTGGAATAACTTACCGTAAGCTGGTACTTTCATGGCGATGACGCCCATATTTTTTTGCTGTGCTAATGGTAGCACTACAGGAAAGTAAGGACGCGGATGGTGTTTGTCTGCTGCATTTACCGGAATCAGCGCAGTATGGAAGGAGTAGCGATTTATAGCTTCAACTATTACATCTGGTTCGTGGTGTCCTGTAAGACCAACAAACCGGACAACTTTTTGTTCTTGAGCTTCTTCTAAAGCTTTAATTGCACCATTTGTGCCAAACATTTTTTCAAGATGTTCGGGTAAAGCAACGCTATGCAACTGCCACAAGTCTAAATAATCTGTCTTGAGGCGTTTCAGAGAACGTTCTAATTGTCGCCATACCCCATCTCTCTCTTTTTCATAAGTTTTACTAGCTAAAAATATGTTTTGGCGGTAGGATGGCAGTACTTTTCCCAAATAAGTTTCATTCGGCCCGTACCTAGCAGCCGTGTCAAAATAACGAATACCGAGTTCAACTGCTCTTTCAATAATTGCTAAAGCTTCAGCTTCTTTATCTTTTTTATCGAGTGGTGTTTGTGTACCCGCACCTCCCAAGCCAAAGATAGGAACTTTGACGCCTGTACGTCCTAATATTCTTTCTGGCATTGCTGTTGGTGATTGAGCAGCATGGGAAATTTGCTTTTGTACTGTATGCGCTCCTACAACAGTGCTAGCTACAGCCACGCTGGTAATTAAAAAATCACGCCTGGTTCTTTTTTCTAACATAATTTTGTCGGAAATTATCTACTTAAAGAAATTTGTAGATTGACAATCTCTAAAATGTTTGAAGATTAACAAACTATATTTACGTGTTTATTATTTCTTAAGATGATTGCTAAGTCAAATTTGATGCATATATATTTATGATTTATCCAAATCTATAATGTATTTGTTCTAGCATTAGGGTAATCTTAGCTAATTTTGTATAATTTTAGCTTGACAAATTTAATGTGATAAAAAACTGGCACAAAATGTTAAGGATGTTATTCAATAAAATCAACTAACAACCTGGCCAAAGTTGCTGGATTACTCATGCTCAAAGGTCTTAGACGCCGTAAAAAAATATTAGGCTTAGTCCTATTATTTATACTGACTGTATGCTTTACCCTGGTAAATGTGCGTTCATTTGGGGAAACAATTATGACATCAGCGCCGCAATTGCTGACAGATCCATTTTTGCAGCTACCAACAGAAAACTCAGTGCGGGTGGTTTGGTTTACAGAGTTTGCAGGTAGTCAACATACAGTTAATTATGGTGAAAATTTAGCCAAGACGGCAAGGGCAAGTACAATTAAACTCAGTCGCACTAGAGAGGATGTGCGATCGCGTGTAGGTAACCAAACTGCAAATAGCCAAGTTTATCAGCAAACTGTTAACCGTGATATTTGGCGACATGAAGCGGAAATAACGGGATTAATTGCTGATGTGCGGGTAAATTATCGTGTAAATAGCTGGCGAGAAGATGGAGAAAGTGTCAGCAGCGATGTATTTACCCTTGCGCCTAACCCTAAACCGGGGACACCTTTAAAGATTTTACTCACCTCAGATCATCAACTTAAACCGATGACAGCCGCCAATCTGCAAAAGGTAGTGGAAACGGTAGGAAGAGTAGACGCAGTTTGGTTTGCTGGGGATTTAGTGAATATTAGCGATCGCGCTTCTGAATGGTTTGATGATAATCGGGGTGGTGCGTTCTTTCCTGCTTTGCAAGGACGCGCTAACTATACAATGACTGACGATGGTGTTAGCAAAACCTACAATGGCGGACAAATTATTCAACATGCACCAATATTTCCTTGCATTGGCAATCATGAAGTCATGGGAAGATTTCAACGGCTGGAAAGTTTAGACGATGAATTTAATGATTCATTTCCCCGTGCAGTTGCGCAAAAATTATATAATGGTAAATCTTTAAAAGATAATTCTTATAATACCGATACTTACGAAGAAATTTTTACTCTGCCAACTAGTAAAACAGGCGGAAAGCGATATTATGCTGTTAGCTTTGGTGATGTACGTTTGGTAGTTTTATACATTACAAATATATGGCGCAATCCTAAATTAGATTCACCATATAGAGGTAGATATCAAGAAGCAGCGACAGATTTAAATCATCCTGAAAATTGGGGCTATGGACAGTTTATTTATGAGCCTATTGCTAAAGGTAGCCAGCAATATAATTGGCTAGCAGCAGAACTTAATAGCGATGAATTTAAACAAGCGAAATATAAAGTAGTAATGTTTCATCATCCACCCCATACTTTAGGTGATAACATTGTCCCTGCTTACACCGATCCAGTGCAGATAATTGAACGGGATGATATTGGTAATATTCAAGCAGTACGTTACGAATATCCTAAAAATAATGATTATATTATTCGTGATGTTATTCCTTTATTAGAATCTGCCAATGTACAATTTGTTTTATATGGGCATTCTCACCTGTGGAATCGCTTCGTTAGTCCTAAAGGAATGCATTTTTTAGAAACATCAAATGTTGGTAACTCTTACGGTGCAGCTTGGGGTGATAGAAAGCGAGAAGTGCCTGATAGTTATCAAGAAGAATATGTTAAATTAGGCGATCCTAATGGTTTAGAACCAATAGTACCAAATATCGCCCCTTTGTTAGGCGAAGATGGGAAACCGATGCCATATATTGCCAGTAATGACATCACAGTTTTTAGTATTTTCGATACGGGAACAGGTACAGTTAGCAGTTATCGATTTGATACGCGCAAACCAGATTCTGAAGTAATTAAGTTTGATGAATTTCAGTTGCGATAATTTATTTAGCTGCTTGTAACGAAATTTTTAACAATCGGTTAATTATACCAATTTCAAATAAGAATGCTATAGATTGTAGGGGCATGGCAATGCCCCTACGTGTCAACTTAAGCTAAAAGCTATATACGGCGCGTGTTGTACAAAAACCTTCGCGCCCTCATCCCCTAACCCCTTCTCCCCCAGGGAGAAGGGGAATTGAATCTCTTGCTCCCCTCTCCCGGTGGGAGAGGGGCTGGGGGTGAGGGCGAAACCTTGCACAAGAGCGGGTTTCACGTTAAGTTGACACCAGTGGGCAATGCCCACCCTCTAGAGTATATTAATGTGTCTGGCTTTTTGTTGTTTTATAAAGAATGTGGTGCGTTACACTTCGTGATAACGCACCCTACTAGCTATAGGATTAGAGTACGCGCAGCAAGCTGGGAATGCTATCTATTGCTTCCAAGTTATGTATCTCTGTTAAAGCTTGGCGAAAATCACCTTCTTTAACATCATGGGTAACAACAACAATCTCTGCTAAATCGCCTTGAAAACCAGTTTGTACTACTGATTCTAAGCTGACGCCATAATTACCAAAGCAAGTACCTAGTTTACCAATTACCCCTGATTGATCCTTGGTGAGGAAGCGGGTATAAAAACGAGTGACTAGTTCGGATATGGGTGCTATTTGACAGTAATCTTGATGTCTACAAGCTAACAAAGGATTGGGTTTTGTCTCGCTGGCTGTTTTAGTTTTGAGTGTGGCGGTTAAATTTAAAATATCAGATGATACCGCACTCGCCGTTGCACCCGCACCCGCACCAGGGCCAAAAAACATGACTTGTCCGATTGGTTCGCCTTCTACTAGTATAGCATTATACACGCCGTTGATACTAGCTAAGGGGTGCGCTTTGGGTAAAAGGGTGGGATGAACTCTCACAGATAGCTTTGAAGTATCCTGTCCGTGAAGTTTGGCGATCGCTAATAATTTAATCACAAAGCCTAATTTTTCAGCATAGGCTATATCTGTTTTGCTAACTTGGCGAATTCCTTCACAATAAACATCTTGGAGGTGAATCCGTCCCCCAAAGGCTAAGGAAGCTAAAATCGCAATTTTATCGCCAGCATCTAAACCATCGACATCAGCAGTCGGATCGGCTTCAGCATAGCCCAATCTTTGAGCGTCAGCTAACACATCCTCAAAATTGCTACCTTCTTGTTGCATCCGCGTCAGGATATAGTTAGTAGTACCGTTAACAATACCTGTAACTGTGTGGATGCGGTTGACGCTTAAAGACTGCTTTAGGGGTTGAATTACCGGAATACCACCACCAACTGCGGCTTCTAGCATGACATAAACGCCAGCTTCATTAGCAGTTGTGAAGATTTCGTTGCCAAAACGCGCGATCGCAGCTTTGTTAGCGGTGACGACATGCTTACCGTTTTTCAGCGCTTGGAGAATCAGCGATCGCGCTGGTTCCAATCCCCCCATGACTTCAACTACTATATCTACAGCCGGATCGTTAACAATTGATTCTAAATCTGTAGTAATTATACCTGCTGGTAGTTCAACCGCTCGTGGTTTATCAAGCGATCGCACTCCTACCCGATATATTTCTAGTTCTTCCAATAACGGGTGACGCCCAGTCGCATCCTGTAACAACTGTACAGTACCCGCCCCTACAGTACCTAATCCCAGTATTCCTAACTTAACACCCACAATTTTTGTACCAAAATTTAGTTTTAAATCCTCAGTGCTGAGTAATAGTTTCTCACAACTATGAGAGCAGAAAGCCTACCAACAAGACCGATACTTTTTTGCTAACATTCATTAACAAATACACTCACGTAGTGAGGGCGTATCAACCAATGCACGAAGGAAAATCCCTCGCGCACCATTTAGATCCCTCGGCATCACTTGCCCGTCAGTTAGTGACTTAATGAATTTAGCTCCACCAAGATTGTGGATTATTTCACCAGTCCAGCTAACTGTTTTGGATGTATACGCCTCATTAACATCTATTACCAATTTGTTATTTTCAAAAGCTTTGTGTTTGAGAAATTGCTTAAAACGGTAATGAGATAGTGTCAACATTTGACGTACCGATTTTGACCTAATTCGCCGCTTCGCCTTTTTCGACATTTGAGATGTTTCAAAGGTTGGCAACAAAATAACATCAAAGTTATCAACCAAAAATCGGGCGGTTTTCTTGTGCAATTCATCTACAAGGTTTTTGATTTTACCTCGTAGCTTGGTTGCAGCAACTTTCAACCTTTTCTTCTGTTTACATTTGGCTTTGGTGATTTTAGAAATCAACTTATCCAACCGAAAACAAAGTTTCTGGATCTGGATATTAGCTGAAGCTCCAATTTCACCAAAGCTAGATTCTGAGAAAAAAGTGATAAATGTTCTGATGCCTGGATCTAGTGCCACGACACGTCCTTGGTTATCGGACTGTTGTTGTGGCACCTCCTCTGGAACTGTTAAATAGTAGTCGCCATAAGCAAACACTAATCGACAGTCACCAAAGCTTTGAGGTAAGGATTCCTTGAATATTGCCTCACCCAAAATAGTGTGGTAAATTCCTTTGTCTGACACCGCAGATTTAGGAATATAGCAAGACTGAATAGGGGTTTTTCTAGACCTAAACTTACAAAAGCTAATACCACCACCATTTTTAAACTTTCTCTTGGCATTACTAACAGCTTTGCAAGCATCCTTGATGGCAATTGACTTGATTTGATAGGGTACTGATTTACAAAAATCAGGTAGTCCATTCAATATATCTGTTTTGATTGCTTTCCAATTCGCCTTAACAGTTGAATCTTGCAGCAGTTTGACTGTTGTGTTGTAGACAAACCTAGAAACACCAAACCACTGTTTAATCGTCTGTCTTTGGGTTGCTGTTAGGAATATCCGGATCTTCCTTGATTTTTTTACTGTATTTCCTAAGTCCGTGCATTCTACAAGAGAAGACATGGAGGATGGAGAGAAGATCCGCCCTAAGCTCTGATTCGGGGCAGTGTACAGTGTTGTCGAGAACCACGATTTGTCCACCGTTTTGCTCGACCATGTACTGAATAAGCTCAAATCCAAACCGTGCGAGTCGGTCACGACAGGCAACAACAAGCGTGAGCTTATCTCCCCGCAGAAGTCTGTCCAGTAAGGTTTGCAGTCCTTTACGTTTGAAGTTGATTCCACTGCCGATATCTTTGATGATTTCGGCTTCCGGGTAGAGTGATTGCATGTAGGCAATTTGTCTACCAAGGTCGTCTCGTTGTTTAGTTGAACTAACTCGGCAGTAGCAAACAAGGGAGCGATGTGTTGCACCGCGAAGGTAGGACTCGACGTTAAAAAGTCTTTGCCCTGCTTCGTTTTTGATGCTCTCGATTTTCCCATTGTCGGCGTATTTCCTTAAAGTATTTGGGTGTAATCCCAGCGCTTTAACCGCTTCTCGTAGTGGTACGTAAGCCATACCACTATATTAGCATTTGTTAGGATATATAATCTATTGTTAGTAAAGTATTAGCTATTGACTAACCCTGAAATTAGCAAAAGATTTCAGGGTCTTATATCCTATTGACTAACCTTAAGGGTGGGACTGGCAGTTTACTCAACATTTAGTCACAAATATGCAAACTGCTGTATTTTAGGGACTTCCAAGTAAAAAATATTCCATTGCTATTGTTGTACGGGCGGGTTTAACCGACATATCTGTTTTCGACATGAATATCTCACAAAACCCGCCCCTACAGACGGTTGACTGTTAACTGTCAACCGTCAACTGTCAACTGTCAACGTTTAACGGAATAATTTATTTTTTTGGAGTTCCCTTAGCTATTTGCCTATATATTTTAATATTTTCCGTAAGCAAACCGCAGTTTGAGTATTCATTTCTAGAAATGAGTAGACAAATCCCAGTTTGAGTAGGCAAAAGCTGTATTTGAGAACTCATTTGAGTGTTTTCCGCAGCCAAACCCCAGTTTGAGTAGGCAAAAGCTGTATTTGAGAACTCATTTGAGTGTTTTCCGCAGTCAAACCCCAGTTTGAGTAGGCAAAAGCTGTATTTGAGAACTCATTTGAGTGTTTTCCGCAGCCAAACCCCAGTTTGAGTAAGCAAAAGCTGTATTTGAGAACTCATTTGAGTGTTTTCCGCAGCCAAACCCCAGTTTGAATAATTATTTTTTCAACTTTGCCTATACAAGCTGTGTATTTATTTGAAAAATCATACATACAGCGAATTGCAAGTTGGTGAGGTACAGATAATCGTTAATTGTAGGGGCATTGGCACTGCCATGCCCCAAAGCGCGTACCTCATTTACATATCGTTTAGCAGAGAAAGCAGAGGAAGTAATTTGTATCAATGAATTGGGATAAGGCGTATTTGCAAACCCCTCAAGCCTTCAGCAATTAAACCCAATGCCCCATGCCCAATGCCCAATGCCCAATGCCCCATGCCCAAATCCACGATTTCTCAAAACAAGCGCTATCATAAGCAGATAATCATTATCACTACAGATGCTCTGAGATTATGCTCTCTGCTGAAACATCCAATTCTGTCCCTGTAACTGTTCTCACCGGCTATCTTGGCGCAGGTAAAACCACTTTACTCAATCACATCCTCACTTACGAACACGGCAAGAAAGTCGCCGTCATCGTCAATGAGTTTGGGGAAGTAGGCATTGACAATCAATTGGTTATCGATGCAGATGAAGAAATTTTTGAAATGAATAATGGCTGTATCTGCTGTACAGTCAGAGGCGACTTGATTCGCATCATCGGCAACTTGATGAAGCGGCGTGATAAATTTGACCATTTAGTCATTGAAACTACTGGTTTAGCCGATCCCGCCCCAGTCATTCAGACATTCTTTGTCGATGAAGATATGCAAAGCCAGCTATCTTTAGATGCGGTTGTCACCGTGGTTGATGCCAAGCATATTTGGCAACATTGGGAAGCCGATGAAGCCCAAGAACAGATAGCCTTTGCCGATGTTATTTTATTAAATAAAACAGATTTAGTCGCGCCAGAAATTCTAGACGAACTAGAAAAGCGAATTCGGGGAATGAATGCCTTAGCAAAAATCTACCGTACCCGCAATTCTGAGTTAAATATGGATGCTTTATTAGGGGTACAAGCCTTTGATTTAGATCGCGCCTTAGAAATCGATCCCAATTTCTTAGGAGAAGATGCCCATCAACATGATGAAACCGTTTATTCTGTAGCTTTAGTAGAACCAGGCGAACTTGACGGGCAAAAATTAAACGATTGGATGGGAGAATTACTCCGGACTCAAGGCACTGATATCTTCCGCATGAAAGGTATTTTAAATATTGCTGGGGAAGATCATCGCTTTGTTTTCCAAGGAGTACATATGATATTTGATGGTAAACCCGATCGCCCTTGGAAACCAACCGAAACTCGCAAAAACGAACTAGTATTCATCGGGCGCAATCTCGATGAAGCTAAACTAAAACAAGACTTTCAAGCTTGTTTGGTTTAATAGAGACGCGATTCATCGCGTCTGTACAAGCGCCTTCTGCCCTCTACCTGTGTAAACTTAATGCAAAACCCAGTTACCGCAAGGAACTGAAGTTCCTTGCTAATAGCCAAAGTCATCGTCAGATTCCTAAATATCCTCAAAATCTTGAGTCTACTTTAGTAGACTTGGGTTATTAGCCTGAGAATTCATTCTCAGGCGGGCGAGGAAGCTTACAGTGAGGCTATTTCTGGCTTAAGTTGACACCAATGCCCCCTGCCCCCCTGCCTCTAAAGATGAACTCCACCACCAAAGCCCAAGAATTTACAGAATTCTCTTCGGCGTTACTTTCAGATTATGTAACTGCGATCGCTTGGTCAACTGATGGTAATACCCTAGCTGCAACTTCAGCCGCCGGGGAAGTTATACTCTGGAATGAAGATGATTTAGTAAATTTACAGGCTGGTTATGGTAAATCTGTAGATTGCCTAGCTTTTTCGCCTGATGGTAAATTTTTAGCGATCGCGGGACAAGATGGACAGGTAAAAATTTGGCAAGGCGATGAATTAATCGCTACTTTAGATAATGCCCCAGCATGGGTTGATAAACTAGCTTGGAATCACACGAGTAATCAACTGGCTTTTAGTTTGGGGCGTTATGTCCAAGTTTGGGATGCTGATATTAATGATATTGTTGTTACCTTAAATTTTGATAACTCCTCAGTATTGGCGATTGACTGGCGCAGGGATGGGCAATACTTAGCCATTAGCGGTTATCAAGGGGTAAAAATTTGGCACACCCAAGACTGGGATGAAGAACCATATATATTATCCATGCCGACAGTCAGTGTAGCAATGGCATGGTCTCCCGATGGCAGATTTCTCGGTTCTGGCAACATGGATCGTAGCGTCACCGTTTTGGAATGGGGAAACCCCGATCCTTGGGTGATGCGCGGTTTCCCTGGTAAAATTCGCCACCTAGCATGGTCAGAAGCTACCACACCCTTAGGCGCACCAATTTTAGCATCATCCAGCGTTGAGGGTATTGTCGTGTGGGAAAAGCTAGAAGACGAGTCTTTAGGCTGGGAAGCCAGAGTGTTAACTAATCATGTGGGAGTAATAAATGCGATCGCCTTTGCACCCCAAAGCTTTTTACTTGCTTCCGCAGCTGCTGACGGCTGGCTGTGTTTATGGCACAACGCCCAAGAAGTCAGCCAAATACTTACAGGTGCATCAGCCGGATTTTCCTGTCTCGCTTGGCACCCACAAAGTCAGTATATTGCCGCAGGTGGCGAACAAGGAGAATTACTAATTTGGTCAAAAATATCGCCAGATTAACGATAATTACTAATAGAAAATCTGAAAAACTTCATCCACAATGAAATGAACTTTTCCAGCAATTTCTAATGAATTAATTTAGATTACTTGCGGAATTTGATTGTAAACTTCTGCATTTTCTGCCAAAGCTTGGCGTAAATCATACTGCGTTTGTAAATTTAACCAGAACTGCGCACTGTTACCAAAATAGCGCGATAAACGTAAAGGTGTATCTGCCGTGATACCACGCTTTCCTGATAAAATTTCGCTAATCCTTGTTTGAGATACACCTATATCTTTGCTCAATCTATAAGGTGTAATATTTAGCGGTTCCAAAAATTCTACTTGGAGAATTTCACCAGGATGAATATTTGCTAGACGGTTGTTCATAATCTTTTTTTAGTTAGTGATAATCTACGATAGGAATCATATTTGATTTGGTGAAAAACACGTAGTGGACTGACACGCCTAAAATGTTGCAATATAATTTTCTTGTGAGGTGGACATCTTGTCCGCCCAGGACGGGCGAGACGCCCATCCCACAAGAGTTTTATTAATGCACTATTTTAGCTGTGTCAGTCCAGTACTTCCGAATCATTATTTTCGTCTGTCCAAACAAAGCAGACTCGCCATTGTCCTGTTTGTTATCTCTCGGTTATCTTCGGCTTAAAAGTATTTTATTTAACCACAGAGACACAGCGAAAAGTCTGAGCGGAGGTTTCCTCCGAACAAAACTTTTCAAGACAGAGATAGCAGAGATCAACAGATGCATTCGTAGGGGCGGGGTCTCCCCGCCCTTTACTGTGCAATAATCAGTGATACTGGGCACTTATTGAGAAATTTACCAGTCATTAATCTCAGTAATCGCGGTTGAACGTAGTCAATTTATTGGCTATGCTGTATCGCTAGCAGTCTTTATTGGTGAACTATGAAAATACTCAAATTGATTTTACTTGCTTGTCCTGCTTTTCTCGCATCTGTGCTATTCATCACCAATCCCGCACATGCAGCCAGTATAAACTCTGCACCAGCTACAGAAATTGTTATGGTAGCATCTGCACAACCAAACCATGAATTAATCGCCCCAAATGTAACATCAGAATCAAATCCCATCATGGATCAACTGGGTTGTAGTTGCGCTAGTTGCGTTAAATCTAAATTTTATTTACTCCAAGGCAAATTACCCCTTTAATTGTAATCTAGAGGTGCTAGGGGGGGTGAAGCAAGATAGTTATGAACCCGCCCCTACAGGTTGTGAAAAATGTGGGTAAAGTCCTGACTACAAGAATTATTTCACCATTGCGCTACTTGTTCTTTTAATTCCTCTATATTTAAATAGTCACTCACAAAAGCTTTGCGTAATAGCGGGTGCGGAATATATTCATCATATTTTTGCAATTCTGGCGCTTCAGATTCACTCACCAAATACTCAGGAATAATTCTTTCTTCTGCCAAAGCTACAATTTCTTTACCCAAATATTCAACTTTATATTTTCCTAATTTAACTGTTAAATAATAAGGACTACTACCGCCAATACTTTTAATTTCTAAAGACTCTCGACAGCAAGAATTCAGCCATCTTTCCAAAGTACGGAAAGCTAAAGTTCCCATCCAAGGGAAAATACAACATTTACCTTTACCTAAAACAACTATATTTTGTTTATCTAAGCCAGCATCTCTAGTTAACTGACGCACTGTGCGTAAACATTGCAAAGCATTAGGCTGTAAATAGCTATATTCTAAATCTTCTAGTAAAACTTGCCGCATCCGTTGCAAAACTTTCGTGTGAATAATTCCCCCACCACCACGCCAATAAATACTCGCTTTACCTTCTACTTGTTTTACAGAAATCACCCTTTTTTTAAAGTCAACTTCTGTTACTTCCCATGTTCTCCCAGCTAAAGCAAATTGATTCCCCACAATTGGCGGTTTGACAATACTCCCAATTTCTGTTGTACCTTGCTTAACTACATATTCCTGACTATCAGCAAAGACAGCATAAAATTGGAACTTGCGCACGATACGTTCACCAGTCAAGCCAATAATTAATTTACCAGTTTCCGTTTTTTGAATATGGTCAATATCAATTAAATATCTCAGCAATAATCTAAAATCTTCCTGATAAATTTCTGCAAATGGAGGTAAGCTAAAAACTTGCTTTGCTAAAGCCGCAGGTGTGAGTTCTCCCGTTGCTGCTAAAATACTCATTGTCTGCTGATATAGCAAACTAAAAGGATATTTTACCGGCTTAATCGGCTCAATCCAACGTTCTTCTAAATAAAGTTGAATAATCGCGATAGATTGCAATAATTGCCAAGGAATTTGTTCTGCTAAAGGTGCATCTAATCCTGGTTGAGTTTCTGCACAGACAAAACGCATATCAGCCGCTTCACCTCTTCTTCCCGTGCGTCCTAATCTTTGTAAAAAACTCGCGACAGAAAGCGGTGATTCTAACTGAATCACTCTTTCTAAATGACCAATATCTATACCTAATTCTAACGTTAAAGTAGCTGCTGTCACTGCTGGATTGTTCGGTTCGCGCATTGCATTTTCCGCTACTTGGCGCAAACTTGCTGAGATACTACCATGATGTACGTGATAAATATCTGGTAATGATTGTTCTGTGGCAATTCTTCTTAAAGATGCAATTACAGATTCCGTTTGCGTGCGGTTATTCCCAAATATCAAACATTTGCGCGACTTGCTGAGATTAAATAAATATCTATCGTATGGCGTAACTTCAATTTCATCAACTTCATCGTTGAGATAAAAATGTTCGATAGCTAATTTTACTTGGCGTTTTCCCGACTCAATTTTTGGCGTAATTACTGATTTATCTGTTCCCGAACGTAACCAATCTTCCGCCATTGAATAATCGCCAAGGGTAGCCGATAAACCAATGCGTCGGGGTTGGGTTTGGGTAATGTTTGCTAAACGCTGCAATTGACAAATGATTTGACAACCGCGTTCTGAACCCATAAAAGCGTGAATTTCATCAATAACAACAAAGCGTAAATCCCCAAATAAGCGGATTAATTCATGATGTTTATTTACTAATAAACTTTCTAAAGATTCGGGCGTAATTTGCAAAACGCCTTTGGGGTTTTTTAATAGCTTATTTTTCTGATTTTGAGATACATCACCATGCCAATGCCATACTGGAATATCTGCGGCTTTGAGTAAACCATTGAGGCGTTCAAATTGATCGTTAATTAATGCTTTAATGGGGCCAATATATAATGCACCTATAGTATTAGCAGGTTTTTCATACAATCGAGTCACCACAGGTAAAAATGCGGCTTCTGTTTTTCCTGCTGCTGTCGCTGCTGCTACTAGTAAATGAGCATCGGTATCAAATATGACTTGACAAGCGGCTATTTGTGCTGGGCGTAATTCAGCCCAGTTGTGATTATAGATATATTCTTGGATAAAAGGCGCAAGTCGATGAAAGATTTCATTGCTCATAAATTTTAGTCAACAGTCCATAGTCAATAGTCCATAGTATTTAACTTTGGTTATTAACTGTTGACAAGCCGAATTTTTATTTACACCTACCCCTTCGCGCATTCTGCCCAAAAAATTGTTGGATTGGGCAAGGTTTAACTGTACTTCTGTAGGCTTGACTTTATTTTAAACAGTGTTTGCGGCACATCAATATATTCAAGAGGGCATGGCATTGCCATGCCCCTACCATCTGTCACATTCATTTTTCAAACTTGTATCAAGATTATAGCTCAATACAGTTCAGTTAGCGCCAAAAACCTTACGCTGCGTAGGTTGGGTTGAGGAACGTAGACGCGGAGCGGCTTCCCGAAGGGTAACCCAACATTTTCACGGGTTTGTTGGGTTGAACGAAGTGAAACCCAACCTACAATTAAGTCTAATTTAGAGTTTGAAAACACGCCCTAGGGGGGATCGAATTCTATGCAGCCTCATAAACAATCGCTATTACATCGATTTAACATTCAAAAGCTGAAACAATTTCTGAAGCGGAAAATCATTCCAATTCACAGCTACGGATGATTGAATAGTTAAATCTCCTTGTTGCAACTTAGTCATTAAAACCGAGTCATTTTCTAGATTATGAAACAAGACATCTAAAAGCTGGGATTGATTGCGAGGAATATTGTAGTAAACTTTATCGTTTTCAATTCTCATCCCTTTTGGTAATGCTCCATGAGGAATTGTACCCCCTAGAAATATTTGCCACCCGGCGATGAGATAACGGTAGGCTATAGATTCAGTATCAAACTGAGGTTTTTTTAATAATCGCAGTTCTCCTTCAATATAGTCTTTGTGAAGCGTAATTTTTTCTGGAGTAAAATGCACTTCAACTTGAATTTGGTTATATTCTATTGTTGCTATCAGCCCTTCATCAATATCAGGTTTTAAGCTTTTTAATTGCTCAACTCTAGATTCAGCTTGTTGACACAGAACTAAAACAGCTTTTTTTCTCAAAGTCAATTGTTTAGTTGCTACGCTAAATATAATATATTCTTCTAGTGCTTGTTTGAGTAATTGTTTAGATGCCTGAAAAGTTGCTGTTAATTTGTTAAATAAACTCATATTTACTTAATACGAAAGATAAAATTGTTGCATTCTTTGTCTCTTGTATAGAATTTTATGTCAAAAAATTGAAAACACAAAGAGCGATCGCGCTCATATGCGAAAATTTACCAGACCCGCAACTGCGTATCTGGTAAACTACTTTGGTAAATTAGGTATAAAAACTACACCTATAATCCCTATTTCAATACTTGTTATGCATTAACTTACCAAGTCTGGGAATACTTCTTGTACAGCCGGATGTACTAAGCGATGATTATTAACATTCACACCTTTAGCCAATGCAGAGTTAACATCTAACGCTTTCATGCCCAAGTTTGCTAACTGCACCACATAAGGTAAAGTACTGTTATTTAGCGCTTGGGTGGCTGTCCAAGGTACTGCACCAGGCATATTTGGAACGCCATAATGCACCACGCCCTCTTCAATGTAAACAGGGTTTGTATGGCTAGTGGTGCGTAAGGTTTCTACACATCCGCCTTGATCGACAGCAACATCCACAATTACCGAACCAGGACGCATTTTCTGTACCAATTCGCGGGATACTAATATTGGTGCTCTACGTCCTGGCACCAAAACTGCACCAACAAGCAAATCAGCTTCTTTAACTGCGGCTTCTATATGGGCGGAGTTGCTGTAAAGTAGTTCAACTCTAGAGCCAAATAGAGTTTCTAGGTAAGATAAGCGTTCGACATTTACATCTAATATTTGGACGATCGCTCCCATGCCTACAGCGATTTTAGCGGCTTCTGTCCCCACAACGCCGCCGCCTAAAATCACTACCTTACCCGGTTTTACTCCCGGAACACCGCCCAAAAGAACGCCTCGCCCACCTTTTTGGCGTTCTAAATAAGTTGCACCAAATTGTACGGATAACCGCCCAGCAATAATGCTCATGGGAGAGAGCAAGGGTAATTTATTCGCACCGGGCTGTTCTACTGTTTCATAGGCGATCGCACAAGTGCCACAATCAATTAAATGTTCTGTTAATTTGCGATCGGCTGCCAAATGCAGATAAGTAAATAATATCTGTCCTTTTTGCAAAAATTTATACTCAGCCTCTTGTGGCTCTTTAACTTTTACTACTAGTTCGCGATTCCATGCAGAATCTTGTGTAGCAACAATTTCACCGCCTGCCGCGATGTAGTCATCATCAGTAAACCCACTACCAACACCTGCTTGTGTCTGTACGAAAATAGCATGACCATTTTCTTTCAATACCCGTACAGTCGCAGGACTCAACCCTACACGAAACTCTTGATCCTTGGTTTCCTTAGGAACGCCGATTTCCATTTATCGCCTCTAATAATATTGTGGTTTCACTTTAGCCTGCCAGTATTAGACTGGCTACTTCCGTATTAAGGATTGCTAACCAAATTGTTCTTTTGTTGCCTAACTTCCATTACGGTGCTACCAAGTCTTACCCTTGACTATTGCCCTAGTCTTTCTAAAATATATAAAGAATAATAAAAAAATGTAAACAGAAGTTTACACGGGGTCGTCCCCCAAAACTGCTACTTGGTTACTGAAGCAATGTAGCTTGAGTTCCTAGCAGAGCAAGTCAGTTCTACACCTAAGGAAGTTCTGATGTCTGAAGACTAGCGGCGATGATGCTAAGTTGAAGACGACTCAGCCAACCGCAGCAAAGTCTACAGGCTTTTCTAGATCAATTTCGTTTGCCGAACAATAAGAGAGGAATTATTAATGATGACACAGCCAAAGCCAACTGTTACACCCAAACTAGAGGAACCAAAGTTAGGCTTTAACGAATATGCCGAACGATTAAATGGTCGAGCGGCGATGATTGGCTTTATCTTGATGGTGGTAATTGAATATGTCACCAATCAAGGCGTGCTATCATGGCTCGGTCTGAAGTAGATCTGCCACAACGCACAAGCACGAAAGTTGTAAGCTAGTAATTAGAAGAGTTGGAACCAGCTAGTAATTCTGGCTGGTTTTAACTTAATTAATAGATAGCGAAACTACCTCTCAAGACTTATCGTCTATGGCTAAGAGATCCACCAAAAGTGACAACTTTATCCAAAACTTACATTTCTATGTGCAAGTAGGTAAATTGCTACACTTCCTCTCCTACTGAAGATAATTATAATACTTTAAATTCCTTGACTAACTGCACCGAAAGGCAGAGGGATCAAGGAAAGACTTATTCTCTTTCATCAAAAGCAAAACGAAATCAAATTAAACAGTGATGAACGTTATATTTCCGCGTTTTTTGAAGTCATCCTACCGCAAAGAGCCAATCGTCAGTTTACTGATCACAATGGGCGTAGTAGATGCGCTGATTGGTGGTTTAGATGATAGCTGGTCGTTATTTACCTTTGGTTTAGTTACAGCCGGAGTCAGCCTTGGTGTTAAACTCTGGCGCATTCAGCAGAGTCGCCCAATCGCAGAAGAGGAGCCTGTAGTCCAACATTACCTACCTTCTCGTTCCTCTAGTACAACTTTACCCATGCTGACTGTAACCAAGAAAAAGCCACCACAATAAACAATTCATAATTCATAATTCATAATTCAAAAGACAGTACCTTGGTAGGGTAAGGTGTCTTAATGTTCTTCACCGGGAGTTGTCCAAGTGAAGTATTTTGCGTTGGCGTTAAGAGACGCGATGAATCGCGTCTGTACAATTGGGATTTGTCCCCCCATGCCCAATGCCCCATGCCCAATGCCCCATGCCCAATGCCCAATGCCCAACACCTCAGTATACGCTCGGAGGACGGCAGCGTAAAACCTAGAGTAAGGTGACAGCAGGTGTTACCAAATGAGAAACAACAGTGAGCAGCAAGGGAAAAGTTAGGAATTCTTCTGTGCTTCGCCCGTATATTGTCTTAGCATTTATGGCTGCTATGACTTTTCCTGTGACAATTTGGCAGGGATTTTCTGGGAAAACTGCTGATGCTGCTGTAGAAGCAACAAATTCTCAACTTAAAACCGATTTTCGTCATCCTCAGTTAATTTACACTCTTCAAGGACATGGGGGAACAGTAAAATCCCTGGCTTTTAGTCCGGATAGCAAAATTCTCGCCAGTGGTGGAGCAGACAATGAAGGTGTAATTCGCTTGTGGAATCTGACAACAGGGAATAGGCTGGGGACGATTCGCAAAGCACATAAAACTGCGGTGGAATCTTTGGTAATTTCCCCAGATGGACAAACCCTCGCTAGCTGTAGTAGCGATTACACAATTAATCTCTGGAATCTGAAAAATCAGAAATTTAAACGCTCTTTTGTGGGACATAGTACTAATGTGCTGTCTTTAGCTGTGTCCCCAGATAATCAAGTTCTCATCAGTGGTGGGATGGATGGAATTCGCTTATGGGATTTACCACAGGAGCGCCCTTTAGCTACTTTAGCCAGCTTTGGTAATTTGATTCATACTCTCGCTGTTAGTCCTGATGGGCAAACCTTAGCTAGTGGAGATTATCAAGGTGTAGTGAAACTATGGAGCTTAGGGAGTGAAAAATTAACTCGCGCCTATGTGGGACATACGGATATAGTCACTGCTGTAGCCTTTACCCCGAACGGAGAACATTTAATTACTGCTAGCCGCGATCGCACTATTAAAATTTGGAATATTTATACTGGCGAACTAGTCCGCACTCTCAAAGGACATGACAATTGGGTAAATGCGATCGCTATTCATCCTGATGGTAAAACTCTCGCTAGCGCTGGTAAAGACGGAATTAAGCTGTGGGATTGGACTACAGGCGAGTTAATTAATACACTCAGCGAACATACAGATTGGATAAGTGCGATCGCTTTTAGTCCTAACGGGCAAATGTTAGCCAGTGGTAGTTTTGATAAACAAATTAAAGTGTGGGGAATTGCACCAAAACGTAATTGAGAGTTTTAGAGACTTCCAAGTAAACAATATTCCATTGCTATTGTTGTACGGGCGGGTTTAATCAACATATCTGTTGTTGACGGTTCACGGTTAACAATCAATGCTTAACAGTCAACAACTGGAGGCGATCGCTGTTTGCTTATTTATAATGTCAATTGAAACGCTCGTACCATCAGTAAATTTACAGCTATTTTCAGGTAAATAGACCACGCTGTAGGGGCACGGCACCGATAATCTTTTGGTACATACAATATTTTACTATTGCCGTGCCCCTACGACAGATGTGGTTCTTTCCTTCTCTGTGCAAGTTTAATAATGTTAGGTGTGCATGGATAGGAAGAATCTCAAAATAGCTTTTCTGACAAAAAATAACGTTCTTCTTCAGAGATAGATAATATTACTTGCACTAAACATTTAATAAGTTTAGTGTTCATACTTGCCAAGTCAAGGGCAGTCAGTATTTATATCAACATAATATCAAAAATTTGGTACATTAGTACAATGCTTACAATCCTACAACAAAATTTTATTCCTATAAAAAATTCTATTCAATTCAGTAATTGGTGTTATTTGTATGACAAACAACTTAAATAATCACAAGTCTAAATATTTCTTAATATATTATATAGGTGCAGCAATTATAGGAGTATTTATAATCCAGTTTGCTTATACTCTTGTGCAGAAATCTTTTCCTTCTCCATCAAAGTATATTGAGCAAAGTTATACCTATAAGGCTTCAGGAAATCATAAAGCAGCTTTAGACGCTCTTAACGCAGCGATGAAGCTAGATTCTAAAAACCCCCAGTTATACATTGAGCGGGCTGAAGTTCGTGAGAAATTAGGCGATGAGTCAGGATTTATAGAAGATATCAAAAAAGCGATTCAAATTGACCCTAATAACAAGGATAGGTATCTATTAAATTTGAATTCATGGAATAGTGATAGCAACGCAAGGTTGCAACGTTACAACCAAGCAATTCAAATTGACCCAAATAATTACCAACTTTATATTGATAGAGGTAATTTACGTGACATATTCTTGAATGATGATAAAGGAGCTTTGCAAGACTACAATAAAGTAATTGAGCTTGAACCTGAAAGGTCTTTTGGTTACAGCGCTCGCGCTAGATTACGGAGTGAATTAGGGGATAAACAGGGGGCTTTGCAAGACTACAATAAAGTAATTGAGCTTGAACCTGAACCTGACCGTTATTCTTACAGCGCTCGCGCTAGATTACGGAGTGAATTAGGGGATAAACAGGGGGCTTTGCAAGACTACAATAAAGTAATTGAGCTTGAACCTGAAAGGTTTTTTGGTTACATCGAACGCGCTAGATTACGGAGTGAATTAGGGGATAAACAGGGGGCTTTGCAAGACTACAATAAAGTAATTGAGCTTGAACCTGAAAGGTCTTTTGGTTACAGCGCTCGTGCTATATTACGGAGTGAATTAGGGGATAAACAGGGTGCTTTGCAAGACTACAATAAAGTAATTGAGCTTGAATCTAAAAGTTCTTCATCTTACATTCATCCTTCTTTTAATTACATCGCTCGCGCTAGATTACGGAATGAATTAGGGGATAAACAGGGTGCTTTGCAAGACTACAGTA
The DNA here is from genome assembly GCF_963889195.1 of Calothrix sp. FACHB-168. Taxonomy (NCBI): domain Bacteria; kingdom Bacillati; phylum Cyanobacteriota; class Cyanophyceae; order Nostocales; family Calotrichaceae; genus Calothrix; species Calothrix sp. FACHB-168. Next base: position 107,181 of record NZ_CAWPNJ010000041.1, on the reverse strand, counting down.
AAGCAATTGAGCTTAACCCTAAATATGATTCTGCTTATAACAATCGAGGTCTTGCTCGCTCCGATTTAGGGGATAAACAGGGTGCTTTGCAAGACTATAATAAAGCAATTAAGCTTAACCCTAAATATGATTCTGCTTATAACAACCGAGGTCTTGCTCGCTCCGATTTAGGTGATAAACAGGGAGCTTTACAAGATTTCAACACAGCAATTCAGTTAAACACAAAAAATGCTACTGCTTACTATAATCGGGCTTGGGTTCGCTATGAATTAGGAGATAAGCAAGCTGCAATTAAAGATTGGCAGCTTGCTGCTAACCTTTATTTAGAACAAGGTAATACAAAAAAATATTCAGAGGCAATAGAGAGAATTAAATCAATTCAATAATTAATTTTAAACTGCCACTTAAGGCTACAAAGGGCGGGCAAGATGCCCACCCCACAAGATAGCTCACAAGAGAAAATTTGACAGTATAAGAGAGAATGTGATGATTGAGATTATTCGGGAAGTTGCCAAAAGAAAGGGTAATCTTCTGGGTTTGATGACAGCCCTTCTTTCACAGGATTTTCTCTAATGTATTGCCAATATTGTTGAAACTCTTGGTCATCCCTAACAATACGGTCATATCTTTCATCTTGCCAAACTGTACCTATATGTTTCATCACTTTGGGAATTTGTTTAGCACTATAACTTTTAATACTGTTCATAATACTACTCAGTGACCAAAACTCATTTTCAGATTTGAGTAAAGGTTGAATGAGCAAATGCACATGATTTGTCATGATTACTAAGACAAATATTTGATATCTCTTTTGATTAAAAAACAAGCAAGAATTAAAAACTATTTCTCTAGCTTCTGGGCTAAGTTCTAACTTCTCCCAAGTATTAAAGGTAATAAAATAAACTGCCCCATCTAACTCCCAATGAGGCAATCTTCTCTGAAAATTTTCAACTTTGGCTCTTGCATTTAGTATAGTAGGTTATTTTTCTTGTGGGGTGGGCATCTTGCCCGCCCTTTCCTTATCCTTCCCATTAATAAAAAGAAAATTGAATATTTTTACTATCCCAACAAAAAATCCCCCACCTTGCGGCGAGGGATTTTGTTTAATCACCTACAAAACTAGTAGCCAGATCAACCGAACTTACCAGCAGTAGAAGCGATTAGGAACGCTGCGTAGGTTACGAAGTAGCCAACGGTGAAGTGAGCTAAACCAACCAAACGAGCTTGAACGATGGAGAGTGCAACGGGCTTATCTTTCCAGCGAACTAAGTTAGCTAGAGGAGTACGCTCGTGTGCCCAAACTAGAGTTTCAATCAACTCTTGCCAGTAACCTCTCCAGGAGATGAGGAACATGAAGCCTGTTGCCCAGATTAGGTGTCCGAATAGGAACATCCAAGCCCAAACAGACAGGTTATTCACGCCGTAGGGGTTGTAACCGTTGATCAACTGAGCGGAGTTAGCCCAGAGGTAGTCACGGAACCAGCCCATGAGGTAGGTGGAGTTTTCGTTGAACTGAGCAACGTTACCTTGCCAAACACCCAGGTGTTTCCAGTGCCAGTAGAAGGTTAACCAACCTACTGTGTTCAATGCCCAGAACAAAGCTAGATAGAAAGCGTCCCAAGCAGAGATATCGCAAGTACCGCCACGACCAGGGCCGTCGCAAGGGAATGCATAACCGAAGTCCTTTTTATCGGGCATCAGCTTGGAGCCGCGAGCATCCAAAGCACCCTTAACGAGAATCAAGGTGGTGGTGTGCAGACCAAGTGCGATCGCGTGGTGTACCAAGAAATCGCCAGGGCCAATTGTTAAGAACAGGGAGTTGGTACCAGCATTAATAGCATCTAACCAACCAGGTAACCAGACGTTAGCGTAGTTCGGATAAGCTGTGTAAGCAATACTATCAGGGTTGGACAATAGTACATCCAATCCGTAAAGTACCTTACCATTAGCTGCTTGGACGAACTGAGCAAATACTGGCTCAATTAGGATTTGCTTTTCAGGAGTACCGAAAGCAACTACTACGTCGTTGTGAACGTATAAGCCTAGAGTGTGGAAGCCTAAGAAGAGAGATACCCAGCTGAGGTGGGAGATAATCGCTTCTTTGTGCTTGAGAACACGGTCTAGTACGTTACCTTTGTTTTGTTCGGGGTCGTAGTCACGAACCCAGAAGATAGCGCCGTGGGCGAAAGCACCAACCATCAAGAAGATGGCGATGTATTGGTGGTGGGTGTACAACGCTGCCTGTGTGGTGTAGTCCTTAGCAATAAATGCATAGGAAGGCATGGAGTACATGTGTTGCGCTACCCAAGAGGTAACAACACCCAAGCAAGCTAGGTGCCAACCTAATTGGAAGTGCAGGGAGTTGTTGTAGGTGTCATATATACCTTGGTGAGGCATATTGAACGGGCCTTCAACAGGTTTGCCAAAGAAAGTTTTGGCATTCATCATTTCTTTGATGCTGTGACCAATACCAAAGTTGGTACGGTACATGTGACCAGCAACAATGAAGAGTACAGCGATCGCTAAGTGGTGGTGAGCAATGTCAGTCAACCACAAAGCTTCTGTTTGGGGATGGAAACCACCTAAGAAAGTCAGGATTGCAGTACCTGCACCTTGAGATGTGCCGAAAATATGACCTGCTGTGTCAGGATTTTGGGCATAAACACTCCAGTTACCAGTGAAGAAGGGTTGTAACCCTGCTGGGTGGGGAGCGGTGCTGAGGAAGTTGTCCCAACCTACGTGCTGTCCGCGAGCTTCGGGGATAGCAACGTGGATTAAGTGACCAGCCCAAGCCAGAGAGCTAACGCCGAACAAACCAGCTAAGTGGTGGTTCAAGCGAGATTCAGCATTCTTGAACCAAGCTAGGCTAGGACGGTACTTAGGTTGCAAGTGCAACCAACCTGCAAACAGTAGTACGGCTGCAAACAGTAGTAGGAAAACTGAACCTGCGTACAGTTCGCTGTTTGTGCGCATACCGATGGTGTACCACCAGTGGTAAACACCAGAGTAAGCAATGTTTACAGGATTACTAGCACCAGCTTGGGTGAAAGCTTCGATCGCTGGTTTACCGAAGTGGGGGTCCCAAATTGCGTGAGCGATGGGACGGATGTGAAGGGGATCTTTGATCCACTGTTCAAAGTTACCTTGCCAGGCTACATGGAACAGGAGGCTGGAAGCCCACAGGAAGATGATTGCCAAGTGACCGAAGTGAGTGGCGAAAATCTTTTGGTAAAGATTTTCTTCAGTCATGCCATCATGGCTTTCAAAGTCATTGCCTGTTGCGATCGCATACCATATCCGACGAGTAGTCGGGTCCTGTGCGAGATCCTGGCTAAATTTTGGAAATTTTGTTGCCATAGGTGTGATAATTCCTCTGACCTTTAGCCATCAGGTTTCAGCTGCATTTTGGATTTTAGATGTTTGGTATAGATTTTTGATTTTGGGCTAAATCTCAAATCTTTCCTGGTTTGGCAGTTGCTCTTTGCGGATTATTCCCAGAGCAAGCTGCCTCACCAAAACCCTCAATTCGCTGATTGCTATCCTACTGAAAGAATATGTGCGTGGAAGAATGCCCAGGTAGTAGCAATTCCTCCTAAGAGGTAGTGAGCTACACCTACTGCCCGACCTTGAGTAATGCTCAAAGCGCGAGGTTGAATAGCTGGTGCTACCTTCAGTTTATTATGCGCCCAAACGATGGACTCAATTAATTCTTGCCAGTAGCCGCGACCACTGAACAGGAACATCAAGCTGAATGCCCATACAAAGTGAGCGCCTAAGAACATGAGTCCGTAAGCAGACAGTTCACTTCCGTAGGAGTTGATTACTTGTGAAGCTTGCGCCCACAAGAAGTCACGCAACCAACCGTTGATTGTGATGGCACTTTGGGCAAAGTTACCACCAGTAATGTGAGTTACATCACCTGCTGCGTCTACTGTTCCCCATACATCAGATTGCATCTTCCAGCTGAAGTGGAAAATTACAATTGACAGGGAGTTATACATCCAGAATAGTCCGAGGAATACGTGATCCCAACCAGAAACTTGGCAGGTACCACCACGACCAGGACCGTCGCAAGGGAAGCGGAAGCCCAAGTTAGCCTTGTCTGGGATCAGACGAGAACTACGAGCGAACAGCACACCCTTGAGTAGGATGAGAACAGTTACGTGAATGGTAAAGGCATGAATGTGGTGAATTAAGAAGTCTGCTGTACCCAAAGCAATAGGAGCAGCTGCTACTTTTCCACCTACAGCCAAAATACCACCACCAAAGACATAGCTAACCGGTTCTAGCGCATTAGGAGCAGTGGAACCAGGCGCTAAGGCATGGATATTTTGTACCCATTGCGCAAATACTGGCTGCAACTGAATTGCTGTATCGGAGAACATATCTTCGGGACGACCCAATGCACGCATTGTGTCGTTGTGGATGTAAAGTCCAAAGCTATGGAAGCCGAGGAAAATACAAACCCAGTTTAAGTGAGAGATAATCGCATCCCGGTGACGAATCACCCGATCCAGTACGTTGTTTTGGTTAACAACTGGATCGTAATCCCGAACCATGAAGATAGCCGCGTGAGCAGCGCCTCCCACGATTAGGAAACCACCTATCCAAATATGGTGAGTAAAGATACACAACTGTGTAGCGTAATCAGTTGCCAAATATGGGTAGGGTGGCATCGCGTACATGTGGTGCGCGATGATGATGGTCAAGGAACCCAAGAAGGCAAGGTTAGTGCCTAACTGAGCGTGCCAAGAAGTTGTCAGGTTTTCGTAAAGACCTTTGTGGCCTTCACCAGTGAAAGGACCTTTATGGTTTTCGAGGATCTCTTTAATGCTGTGACCGATACCCCAGTTGGTGCGGTATTGGTGACCAGCAATGATAAACAGTACAGCGATCGCCAAGTGGTGGTGAGAGATATCTGTCAGCCACAAGCCGCCTGTTACTGGGTTGAGACCACCCTTGAAGGTCAAGAAGTCAGCATACTGACCCCAGTTCAAGGTGAAGAAAGGTGCTAAACCACTGGCAAAGCTGGGATAAAGCTCGGTCAACAAGTCTTTGTTCAGGATGAACTCGTGGGGCAAGGGGATATCTTTGATAGCTACCCCTGCATCCAACAGCTTGTTGGTCGGTGCGGACACGTGGATTAAGTGTCCAGCCCATCCCAAGGAACCGCAACCTAGCAATACTTGTAGGTGGTGGTTCAACATAGACTCCACATTCTGGAACCATTCCAGTTTGGGAGCGCGCTTGTGGTAATGGAACCAACCGGCAAACAGGAATAAGCCTGCTAATACCAAGCCGCCGATGGCAGTACAGTACAACTGGAAGGAGTTGGTAATACCCCAGCCACGCCATACTTGGAACAAGCCAGAGGTGATTTGAATACCGTGGAAGCCACCGCCAACATCACCGTTTAAAATGTCTTGTCCAACAATTGGCCAAACTACTTGCGCACTAGGCTTAACGTTTAGAGGGTCGCTTAACCAAGCTTCGTAGTTGGAAAACTTAGCGCCGTGGAATATCATCCCGCTCAACCAAATGGTCACTACGGCTAGGTGACCGAAGTGGGCAGCAAATATCTTGCGGGAGATTTCTTCTAGATCGCTTGTATGTGTATCAAAATCGTGGGCGAGGGCATGTAGGTTCCAAATCCATGTGGTGGTTTTGGGACCTCTAGCTAAAGTTCTGTCGAAGTGACCTGGTTGTGCCCATTTCTCAAATGAGGTAGGTACTGGATCGTTATCGACTATTACTTTTGCTTTTTTCTCCTCTCGCTCCGGAGGACTAATCGTCATTCGACCTCCTCTCTAGATAAGGAATGAGGAATCAGGAAACCACAAAGTAAACCATTACCGCATCCTCCAGAAAATTCTGGGGGGCGATGAAGACCCGATGTGGAAGTTTGTTTCTGTTGAATTATAAAGTCTTAACTTGTACATTGTTGGAGATAATTTAACAATAATTCAAAATCACCAGAATATCTGTCCAATCTGCCTTTGAACTTCAAAACAATGGACAAAAAGTCAATAGATTATTCATTTAATTTACAAACAAACACAATTCGTAAAAATTATAGGTTGTAGGCGTACAGTAAGGCTTTTGACTGTTGCGCTTGCTACTGTTAGCCTTAAATTACGATTAGCAAAAAACTGTCAAATAAATGGCATCTTCATGGTATGTCGCCCAAAATGGCGAATGCTAAATTTGTTTTTCCTGGTGAGTCAGGGAAGCAGAGGTAACATCGGTAGTAAAGGCGGAACTTAATGAAAATTTATCCGTCTACAGTTCGGACTTTCTTAGTCCACTCCTACCTTGGCCTTTCCTCAACGTGGATACAGCAGTAAAAATTTTGGGCTATAGTTCCCTATGGACAGTTTGAGCCAAAATAATTTGGCAGTTCTTGAAGACATCGCTGGGTAGAAGGCATGAACTCTTGGCAGAAAAAAGTTTTAGAGAATCTCCTCCCCCGGAGGTTCGCTATGGTGAAATTGCTGATGACATTGTTAATCATCTTGAGTTTGGCAGGGTGTGGTGACAAAGCTGTCAGCCAAGATGTATCTTTGGGTGATACGGGTAAACCGCAACAGATTGCCAAAGAGTTTGCGGAAGTTTCCCCACCCGATACAATTCAAGAACTACGCCCAGCTTTGGAAGTCTACCAGCCACAGGTGACAATAATTACACCAAAAGCCGAGGAAGTCCTGCAAGAAAATCAAGTTACAGTGCGCTTGCAGGTGAAGGATCTACCCATATTTAAGAACCCAGAACTGAAATTAGGGAATCATCTGCATGTAATTCTTGATAATCAGCCTTATATACCTGTTTATGATTTAAATCAGCCCCTGGTGTTATCAGATTTAGCCCCAGGCACTCATACTTTGCGTGTCTTTGCCTCGCGCCCTTGGGATGAAAGTTTTAAAAATGAAGGTGCTTATGCCCAGATACAATTTCATATTGTTACCAAAACTGAAGATAACAACCCCGATCCGTCTCTACCATTGTTAACTTACAGCATTCCTCAAGGTGACTATGGGGCAGAACCTATCTTACTGGACTTTTACCTGACTAATGCCCCTCTACACCTTTTAGCGCAAGATAACCCCAAGGATAATCTCAGTGATTGGCGGATTCGTTGCACGATTAATGGTGAAAGCTTTATTTTGGATCGTTGGCAAGCTGTTTACCTCAAAGGTTTTAAACCAGGTAAAAATTGGGTAAAACTGGAATTTCTTGATAATCAGGGTAATCCTGTCAAAAATGTCTTTAATACAACAGTGGGAATCATTAATTACCAGCCTAATGGTAAAGATACGCTTTCGAGAATTGTGAGAGGAGAACTAACTGCAGATGAGTTACGTGGGATTGTAGACCCAAATTATACTGCTAAAGTACCAACACCAAAACCCACACCTGCACCACAGCCAACTCCAGAAGTTAAGGTTCCAGAAACACCGATAACACAGCCTACTGAATCAAAACAGCCAGAACCGATAGTAGAACCACAACCAGAAATAACACCAACTCCTGAAGCTACTCAGTTACCAGAAAAACCAAAATCTGGCGGATATTTCCAGCGTCGTCCTCATTCAGTAGATACACCATCTCCTAGCGAGTCGCCAATACAACCAGAGGTAACACCGACGCCGATTGTTACACCATCGCCGCAACCAGAGGTAACACCGACGCCGACTGTTACAGAATCACCGCAACCAGAGGTAACACCGACGCCGACTGTTACAGAATCACCGCAACCAGAGGTAACGCCGACACCGACTGTTACAGAGTCGCCGCAATCAGAGGTAACACCAACACCAACTGTTACAGAGTCGCCGCAACCAGAGGTAACACCAACGCCGACTGTTACAGAGTCACCGCAACCAGAGGTAGAACAGCCTTTAACAACGCGATTAAGCAAATATTTTCAGCGTCGCCCACGCCCTACTCCTCAAACATCACCGAGTGTAGAGCCTACAATACCAGAAATTGTTGAGCCGTCTACACCTAATTAAGGCCGATATCTCTCCCTGCATCCGAAATTCCGCCGTCACCCTAGAAGGGTGCGGCTAATTGAACAAAGCCTGCTTTGGCAGGCTTCATAATTATGATTTAGGGAACTCCAAAAAATAAATTATGCCAAATTGTAGGGGCGGGGTAACCCCGCCCCTACGAGTTGCAGGTTTGTTCAGCAAAAAACTAATTCTCTCAGTTTTAGCCAAAAATACTCAACTCTAGCTGCTGTGCTAAAGTTTCGACAAATGCTAACCCTGCTACGGGATTTCCTACGGTATCTAAGGCTGGGCTGTAACAAGCGATCGCTCCTGCGCCTGGTATTATTGCTAACAGTCCACCACCTATGCCCGATTTCATTGGTAGACCAATTCTGACAGCAAACTCGGCAGATGCTTCATATAATCCGCAGGTGAACATGACAGCATTAACAATTCGGCGGTTTTTTGCTGATATTATCCCATCTCTCACTGCTAAGAGTTTGCCAATTAAAGCTAAGTCTTCTACCTGTCCCGATAAGCAGCATATTTGTTCGTATGTGTCAAGAGCCATTTCTGGATTATCGAGATACTGGGTTTCTGCTAAATAATTAGCGATCGCTTGATTAGCTGGCGAACGTGTTAAGCGAACTGAAGCTAGCATTAATTCATCTAACTTTAGCTGACAACCAGCTAATCGATTCAGCCATTGACAAAAACGCTGAGTGCGATCGCTAGCATGATCACCCGGTAATTTAGCTGCTAAAGTAATAGCGCCACTGTTAATCATCGGATTGCGGGGGTAACCGCGATCGGCAATTAATTGATCTAAAGAATTAAACGGTGCTTGTGATGGTTCAACGCCTACCCATTGCAAAACCTTCTCTGCACCGAACGTTTCTAACAGATAGAGTAGCGAAAACGCTTTAACTACACTCATGAGTGGGAATACACAAGCTGTATCGCCAACGCTGTAATTTTGTCCCGTGACACAACAGATGTGAACCGCAAACCAATAGGGATTAGCCATGTTTAATCGCGGAGTGCGATCGGCTACTCTTCCACGATGAACATGGGATTTAGCTTGCTCAACCCAATTTGATAATTCTGTAGTGGTTATTGCTGAAAGTCTTGTCAAAATTAGTACAGATTCAAAATGATTGACTATGAACTTTAGGCTATAGCAAAGTTAGATTCTGTATCTACTTCTGGTTCATAACCCTTAGTCAATTGTTCAATGGCGCGATCGATTAAATCTAAACCTTGATTAACATTTTCTACTAAGCTTAACTGTCCGCGCAAGTCAGCAGCACCGACAAAACCTTTAGCGTACCAAGTCATGTGCTTACGAGCTTGACGAACACCGCGATCGCCTTTATATTCCCACAAAGCTTGTAAATGATCTCTGGCACATTCTAAACGCTGAATCGGAGTCGGTGGCCTTAACAATTCTCCAGTTTTCAAGAAATGATCGACTTCTCCCACCAAAAACGGATAACCTAAAGTTCCGCGAGAACACATTACCCCATCAGCACCAGTTTGTTCTAAACATTTCACCGCCGCTTCTACAGAGAATATATCCCCGTTGCCAATCACTGGAATAGAAAGTACTTCCTTTACACGGGCAATCCATTCCCAACGTGCATTACCATTGTATCCTTGGGCACGAGTACGCCCGTGGACAGTGATCATTTTTGCGCCAGCATCTTCCATTCGCTTGGCAAAATCGAGAATGGTAATTTCTTTATCATTCCAGCCAATACGAGTTTTCACTGTTACTGGAACATCAACAGCCTTCACTACTTCCCGCACAATTGCTTCTGCGACTTCTGGCTGACGTAACAGCGAAGAACCACCACCATTTTTGGTAATTTTATTAACCGGACAACCCATATTAATATCAACAGTATCCGCACCTTCAGCGACAGCTTTAATTGCAGCTTCTGCTAAAAAATCTGGGCGACAGTCAAATAACTGTATGCTAATTGGTCGTTCGTTGGGATCTACCTCCATAATTTTCGGTAACTGTTTCACATAGTGCAACCCCGTAGCATTTACCATTTCTGTGTACATCATCGAATCTGGCGCGTAGCGACGTACCAAACGGCGAAATACCAAATCTGTGACTCCAGATAAAGGCGACTGTAAAACCCGGCTGTTGACTTCAAAGGAGCCGATTTTCAGAGGTTGGGAAAGTCTAGCTTGCAGGCTAGGAGAGAGAGTAAGCATATAAAGAATTCAAAATGTCAACTTATTGATATTTCTTAATTAAAATACGAATTTAGCGATCGCCAAATTTTCGATAATTTTAGTCACATCAAACTTAGTGCTGTGAGGGTAATAATTTTCCTTGTTGTATAAGTCTAGTCAGAGATTTTAACGACGATCAATTATCTATCATTCTGAGTTTTTGCTTGTTGTGCAGCATTTCTCACTTGTTCAATATCTAAGTTCAAAGCTTGGGCAATTTGTTCAATTGTCAAACCTAACATTAGCATTCCAGAGATAGCATTTAAATTCGCTTCTGCAATACCTCTCTGTCTACCTTCCTCAATACCTTCCTGCTTTGCTTCTTGATAAACTTTTGTCTGCTTCAACTCACTTAAACCAAACATACTCTCTATGTCCTCTCGACTCATAGTAGGAAACTTATAAACCAAGATTGTCTCTATCAATTCTAGTAACTGTCGCTGTTTTGATCCGGTGTTAATTTCCTGTTGGGTTCTGTTGATTAATTCCCTAGCACTTACAATTGCTGTATCTTTATCTTCCAGAACTAATTTAATAGTAGCAATACCAACTGGCAATGATGCTATTTCACCTAATTCATCCAGATAGATCCGACTGATACGCTGACTGGTGAATAATTCGCTGTAATTATGGATATCTGATATATCTAGACTTCGCGTTGGATAAATGACTACTCCCCGCCAATAATTTTTCGGTTGGTTTTGACGTAGGTATAAATAAATTTCCGAAACTAGGCGCGAATAAATTTCTGCGTCAGGTTGAAATTGAACTTCCACAAAGTAAATCGGATTCTGTTCTCCTTGAATTGGGAGAAAAACACCATCAATCCGAAATGCAGTCTGCTTAATTTCCACAGAGGAAAATTGATAAGCCTCTGCATTTTCGGGAGGATTACCAATTAATTCAAAAAAAATTTCTGGTAGTTCTTGAAAAAGGCGATAAAAGATGCTGTCAGTTTTCACTCTAGCTGGGCTGAAATTTGCGCTTTTGCGATTTTACCGCTTTTACGCTGTTAAATTGGCAGCAAAAAAAGTCAATCCCACAGTTTACCTATTTCTGTGAGTTGATCGCGGTATTCAATACGAGTTACCCAATCTTCCGGCCAAGCAGCCATACCTAAATAAGCCCCAGCAAAAGCCCCAGTTAAACAAGCAATTGAATCAGAATCACCTGCTGTAACTGCTGCGCGTCGTATTGCGGCTAATGGTGCTTCGGGAAACAGTAAAAAGCATAATAAACCTGTAGCGAAGGCTTTTTCTGCTACCCAACCATCACCTGTGGCTAAACAAGGATCGGCTTTGCGGTTGGGATTAGCTAATGCATTGTTGAGGCGATCGAGTACAGCGAGACATTCATCCCAGCCACGACTATTGACACTCCCTGGGCTAAAGCCACAGGGATTCTTGATTCAACGAGTCCACTTAGATTAGACCCCTTGCGGTATCTAAACTAGAGGTGGTTCTCTCCTCAAGCTTTAACTTTCCGAGTGCCCCTCGGTAGTTGGATTACTCCAAGAATTTGTTTGTTCAAATTCTGTGTCGTCTAGCCCCCGTGTTCGCGCAGCGTTCCCGAAGGGTAGATTTTACCTATTCCTGGGCAGGAACTAGAACTATGGAATAGAACCCCATATCTTCAATTGTCAAGGTACAGATTGCCGTTAGGCAGTTAGGTTTTTATACAGGTTGATTACCGTTCCTGTTAGACTTAAATTTTACCAAAACGTGACCCAGGCGTAAACACCTGAAGCGCGGCTTTCATCAGGCAGTGCGTTGGACGGGTTTCCCGGCAGTCGCGCAACTGCCGTCCCCTTGCTTGAAGTACGAAAAGCGCAACTGCGTTGCTGTTTCTCAAGGGTTTTCAGCTAGCTTTCCTGATAAATTCCTCTGGTGTATTGATGTAGGAAGGTTGCCAAAGCGAACCGAGCCAATCATGATGATAAACTGAGCGCTGACTCTGGGCATAGTTGTAGAGCCGGGAAGGTAAACCTTGTGAATCGCCACCATTGATCAGATATGCGATCGCCGTTGCGGTTAAATCAGAAGCAGCCAAAGCTGTAGGATGACCATGTGTTAATGCAGCTTGAAATTGGGAAATAGCTGCACGAGTATTTACATCTAATCATTGACTTCTCAACAACTGACAACTGACCACTGACTACTGACAAATATTATAAAGACGGCAAACCCCACTTTGATTTTACGGTTCGCCCCAATTCCTGAAAGTATTAATTCTCATACATTAGTACAGTGTGCAAGCGAATTAATCCATGAGCCAACTCAATGCATCGTCAAGTTGAACCGTCCCTTAACAGGTTCGGGAAACCCCCTTTAATGAACTGACTACATAAGCTCAGTATATATATCAGCATAGTATTGGGTCTCATGCCCCAAAAAACCCCACCAAAGGTATTCATGCTGAACTGGCTGCATTAATCAACACAGTTGGTTCAAAAATTTAGACCTTAATAAATCTCATTCATTTGTAGTTATACGGAGCCAGCAGTTAAAATGGCAAAGGTAGTTGGAATAGACTTAGGTACAACAAACTCCTGCGTAGCAGTCATGGAAGGTGGTAAACCCACGGTTATTGCTAACGCAGAGGGTTTTCGGACAACACCATCTGTTGTAGCATTTGCGAAAAACGGCGATACTTTGGTAGGGCAAATCGCTAAACGTCAAGCGGTAATGAACCCAGAAAACACTTTCTACTCTGTGAAGCGCTTTATTGGTCGCCGCTTTGATGAAGTTACAAACGAAGCTACAGAAGTTTCCTATAAAGTACTCAGCAGTAGCGGTAACGTTAAAGTAGACTCTCCTGGGGCTGGTAAACAATTTGCTCCTGAAGAAATTTCTGCTAAGGTTCTGCGCAAACTAGTTGAAGATGCTAGTAAATATCTAGGCGAAACTGTTACACAAGCTGTAATTACTGTTCCGGCTTATTTTAACGACTCTCAGCGCCAAGCTACAAAAGACGCTGGTAAAATTGCTGGTATTGAAGTTCTGCGGATTATCAACGAGCCTACAGCCGCTTCTCTAGCTTACGGATTTGACAAGAAGAGTAACGAAACCATTCTGGTATTTGACCTTGGTGGTGGTACCTTCGACGTATCTGTCTTAGAAGTTGGTGATGGCGTATTTGAAGTACTAGCAACATCTGGTGATACCCACCTTGGTGGTGATGACTTCGATAAGAAAATTGTTGACTTCTTAGCTGAACAATTCCGCAAAGAAGAAGGTATCGATTTACGCAAAGATAGACAAGCCTTACAGCGTTTAACTGAAGCTGCTGAAAAAGCGAAGATTGAGCTTTCCAGCGTTACCCAAGCGGAAATTAACTTACCATTTATCACCGCTACCCAAGACGGGCCGAAGCACCTGGATACAACTTTAACCCGCGCTCAGTTTGAAGAACTCTGCTCTGACTTAATCGACCGTTCCCGCATCCCTGTAGAAAACGCTCTCAGAGATGCCAAGCTAACCAAAGACAATATCGATGAAGTGGTACTCGTGGGCGGTTCTACCCGGATTCCCGCAGTACAACAGTTAGTGAAGCGGTTGTTAGGTAGAGATCCTAACCAAACTGTTAACCCTGATGAAGTGGTAGCTGTTGGTGCGGCTATTCAAGCTGGGGTATTAGCTGGTGATGTTACTGGTATCTTGTTGTTAGACGTAACACCATTGTCTCTAGGCGTAGAAACCTTGGGTGGTGTGATGACTAAGATTATTCCTCGTAACACCACAATTCCTACCAAGAAATCTGAAGTATTCTCAACAGCAGTTGACGGTCAAAGCAATGTAGAAATTCACGTTCTTCAAGGTGAACGGGAATTTGCTAACGATAACAAGAGTCTGGGAACCTTCCGCTTAGATGGTATTCCTTCTGCACCACGCGGTGTCCCCCAAATTGAAGTTATCTTTGACATCGACGCTAACGGTATCCTTAACGTAACTGCAAAAGACAAAGGTACTGGTAAGGAACAATCCATCAGCATCACTGGTGCTTCAACACTAGATAAAAACGATGTTGACCGGATGGTGAGAGAAGCTGAACAAAACGCTTCTTCTGATAAGGAACGTCGCGAGAAGATTGAACGCAAGAACCAAGCTGATTCCTTGGCTTACCAAGCAGAGAAGCAACTGCAAGAATTAGGTGATAAAGTTCCTGCGGCTGACAAAACCAAAGTTGAAGGTTTGGTGAAAGACTTGCGCGAAGCTGTAGCCAAAGAAGATGATGAGCAAATTAAGAAGCTGACACCAGAATTACAACAAGCATTATTCGCAGTTGGTAGCAACATCTATCAACAAGCTGGTGGTGCTGCGCCTGGTGCGCCTGGTGCTGGTGATGGCGGCCCCACTCCTCCTTCTGGCGGCGGTGATGATGTCATTGATGCTGACTTCACAGAAAGCAAATAATTTTCATAGCGATTGGTGGGGATGCGATCGCATCCTTACCCCCTATTACCCATCCAAGTTTATCCTTGGGTGGGAATTTTTTTATTTAGTTATAAATTTCAGTACCACTTAATATGGATGTGCATATATTTATCTTGTTCTTGATCCACTCGGTTTAGGTCGATTTGTTGCAGGGATAATTTTTTTTCACGCAGAGGCGCAAAGGCACAAAGAGGAATGCAAGAGTGTGGGTTATTAACGATCGCAATTTTTGATATGCTGATTTTTTCAACAAATTATGAGCGCGATCGCTACTGTAAACCAGCCTATCCAGCAGATATATTAGCCAGTATACTAGCTATAATGAAGGTTTAGGAAGCGGTTGGTCGAATGCTATGACCAGTACAGTAATTTATCCTCATATAGAGAAAACTAGTTTACATGAGCCTGCACATTTGCAGCGTTTACCCCGTGTGCGTGTTGCTCAAATTGTGATGGATTACCTGGCTTACGGCTGGTCAGTTGAGGAAATGTGCCGTCAGCATCCGGATTTAAGATTAGCTGAGGCTCATGCAGCGATGGGTTATTATTTTGACAATCAAGAAGAGATTGACGCTGAGATTCGCACGGAATGGGAACAAGCTGAACAAGCAAAAATGCAGTCACCGCGATCGCCATTTTTTGTTCGGATGCAGGCTAATAACATTCTTCACCCAGTTACCGCGATCGCTATTTTTCATTGCTGATCGCACTTAGAGTGATTTTTAGCTAGTCGAGTTATTGTATAAATAATTTTGTCTCACGCAGAGGCGCAGAGGCGCAGAGAGGAATACAACGATCACTGTTTTACTTTTTATTGTAGATGTCGTCACAGAGATGGCGATCGCTCTCATCAACATTAATATTATTTTTTAGATAATCATGCACATAGTTGCAACCTCTTACCAGCAATTTATCTAAATCGAAATCTAAACTCCACAGAATGATTGTCTTGTCATCACTAGCAGAAGCAAGAGTTTTACCATCGGGGCTGAAACTAACACTTAATACTGCACCCTGATGACCATTAAAAATATGGAGTAAATTGCCATCAGTCCTCCAAAGTTTTACAGTTCTATCCCAGCTAGCTGAAGCTAACATCTGTCCATCTGGACTAAAACTCACACTACTCATACTATCAGTATTACCTTTCAGTGTTTTGAGCAATGTACCCTTATAGTTCCAGAGTTTAACCGTGTTATCCCAACTAGCAGAAGCTAGTAGCTGATTAGTAGGGCTAAAGCTCACATCTAAAACCCAACTATCTTGAGGTGGAAAAGTTTTCAATAAGGTACCATCGCGCTGCCACATTTTTATAGTTTGATCGTCACTTGCAGAAGCTAAAAGCTGACCATTAGGACTGAAATTGACGCTATTTATCCATCCATTATGCCCCACTAGAGTCTTCAGCAAGCGACCATCACGGCTCCAAAGTTTGATCTTCTTATCCTTACTAGCTGAGGCTAATAGCTCGCCATTAGGGCTAAAATTAACCCTGAGAACACTATCGCTATGTCCTGAGAGTGTTTTTAATAAAGTACCGTCGCGTCGCCAGAGTTTGACGGTTTTGTCGTGGCTAGCTGAGGCTAATATCTCCCCTTTGGGGTCAAAGGTAACACTGGTAACTTTATCTAAGTGTCCCTGCAAAGTTTTGTAGAGATTGACTTTGGTTTCATTGCTTTTCGGATTTCGTTTCCAGAGTTTGATTGTCTTATCCTTACTACCAGAAGCTAACATTTGACCGTCAGGACTCCAAGCAACACTTAAAACTCTATCTTGATGACCTTTGAGGATAGGTATTGTTGAGGCGTCTAATCGCCACAATCTCACGCTTTTATCATAACTAGCTGATGCCAGAAGTTTGTTATTTGGGCTAAAGG
Organism: Calothrix sp. FACHB-168; assembly: GCF_963889195.1. Lineage (NCBI taxonomy): Bacteria > Bacillati > Cyanobacteriota > Cyanophyceae > Nostocales > Calotrichaceae > Calothrix > Calothrix sp. FACHB-168. Next base: position 90,636 of record NZ_CAWPNJ010000041.1, on the reverse strand, counting down.
CGACACTGGTGACGGCGTCACTATGTTCTTTTAATGTATCCAATAAAGTGCCTGTCACACTCCAAAGATGAATGGTGTTATCATCACTGCCAGAGGCTAACTTTTTACCATCAGAACTAAAGCTTAGGCTCCAAATTGTCTTGCTATTCTGCTGTAAAGTTTTACTGGGACGAAAATAAAAGCCATCTTTACTGTTATTGCCTTCTTTGCGCCAAAGCTTGATGATTTTATCTCTACCCCCAGAAGCTATTATTTGACCATTAGGACTAAATGCGACAGCAGTAACACCTTGTTTATGTCCTTGCCCTTGCAAGGTCATGACTAAGCTGCCATCTCTTCGCCAAATTTTCACGGTTTTGTCTTCACTAGCTGAGGCAATAAATTGTCCATCAGGGCTAAAGGTGACCCAGTTAACCCATCCCCGATGTCCTCGAAGAACTTTAATTAAATTTCCATTCTTATTCCAGAGTTTAATGGTTGCGTCCTTACTAGCAGTAGCTAATAAATTACCATCAGGACTAAAACTGACGCTATAAATCCAATCGCTATGACCTTCCAAAGTTTTGTATGGCTGTGGGTCAAATTCCCCTGTAGTTGGATTTTTCCGCCAAATGAGTACATTTTTATCTAGACTAGCAGAAGCCAGGAAGCGCCCATCAGGGCTGAAGCTGACGCTGGTGACAGCATCATTATGACCTGCGAGAGTTTGTAGTAAAGTTCCATTAGGCAGCCAAATTCGGACTGTTTTATCCGTGCTACCTGAGGCTAACAATTTACCATCAGGGCTAAAAGCAACGCCCCAGACAATATCACTATGTCTTTCTAAGCGATTTTGCTCTTGAACTCGCTCAATAACTTGTTGTACCACAGCTAAGACTTTAATTTTGGATTCAGAATTTACCCATGTTGCTTTTTTTAGCCGTATTCCTGCCCTTAAACCTTCCATAAGTCCATCCAGTGAAGGATTTGAAGCAAAAATAGCTTTTGACGAAGCACTTAGTGCCAAAATTTGACCAGTTTCGGCTTGCTGCCTTTCATGTTCTGCCCGGAAGCCAAACACCACAGCTAAAATTACGAGTGATGTTAATGCAGCTCCTGCTATATAAGCTTCTTTTAGTCGCCTTTTAAGATATTGATTTAATCTTTCTTCAGCCAGTTTCCTTTGCTCTTTCTCTTTTTCTAGTTCTGCAAGTATTTCTGCGCCTCTTTGTTGGCGTATAAATGGTACTAAATAATCATGTACTAATTGATAGCGGTCATTTGGTAATTCTGCTATACGAAAGATTAAACCTGCACCCAATAAAATCTCTAATACAAAATCTAGTTTTTCAGCTTCTACAGCTAAATCCTTCGCTAACTCCCCATGAGTTTTTAAAGGACGGGTATTGTTTTCATCTGTTAATAAGTACAAAACAAGTTGAGCAGCACGTTCATTTTCACAGCCACAGTCTTTGATAATTTCATCTAAAAATCGCTCAACTAATTTCTCTTTCGTCCCAAATTTTTGATAATCTTCGAGTTTGTTTATTTTTTCAGTTTGTAGTTGTGTTCCTACAATTTGCAACTCAATTGGTCGGACTTCACCTAAATCTCTAGCCAAATCTAATACTAAATGATTAATTAATTCTGGCTCTAAAAATAATTGCGTTTTCAGCGTTAAATTTTGAATAATTTGTTTAGTATCATTTAGTGAAAAATTTCCCAAATAATAAAGAATATTTTTATCTAAAATATTGTTGCTAATAACATCAAAATCAGCTAAGCGATTATTGCATTCCAATAAATAATGTAAATAATCTTCACGTAATGACAAAATAACTTTTATGAAAGGTATATCTAGACATTGATTAAGAAAATCATAGAAAATCTGACGTTGCTTTGGCTCTTTGCAAACGAAAAAGAACTCTTCAAATTGATCAAATATTAGTACGGTCAGTAAGTTTTTATCATCATGTTGATGCAATTGTTGTAAAATATTGTCTTGATTATCTATTAAAGTAAAATCTGGAAATAGTCTTAAATCAGAAATTGCTTCTTGTAATTTATTAGCAAGTTCTCGAACCCAATTTGTATAAACTTGTTGCACAACAGGTAAAACATCACGAGTACCAATAGATTTTTGTTTTAATGCTGGTACTAACCCAGCCTGTAAAATAGAACTTTTGCCAACACCCGATTGTCCATGAATTATTGTGAGTTTATGATCGTGACGCCCCATGCGTTCAATGAGGCGATTAATATCTTGTTGTCTTCCAGATGCAGCAATTTCTGTAGCTATCGCTGTTTGTGGTTCAACTAATGGTAGTGCTGGGTTATTTATTGCTTGTTGCGGTTGTAACCTACCTGCACCAATAAAAGCACGAAAACCATACTGCTGTTCAATAGAACGTTGCTGCTGTTTAATATGGAAGGCAGTTAAATATTCTCCTTGTTTAAAATAGCCATCACGTAACTCTGCCAAAATACGAATGTAAAGCTCTGGATCGTATTGAGCTTTAGTTTCTGCTCTAGCAGTTTCTAAGGTTTGTAGTGCTGCTTCTGGTTGATTGAGTGCAGATTGCGATCGCGCGATCGCAAATAAATACCAACCCTGATGAGACAATTTTTCCCAGTCTAAATCTGCTTTCATTTCTTGAAAGTCAGGATGATCTGGATTGAGTTCTACACTATTGAGTAAAGAAAGTGCTGTTTCAGCTGTTTGTTTAGCTTCAACCCAAGCTGATTTTGCTATTGCTACTTCAGCCAAAAATCCGTAAGCTCTAGCTAGTTTTAACTGATGAGGATATGTTTGATGCAGTGCTAATGCTTTGTTAGCAACATCTGCCAAATCATTCCATTCCTCAAGCAATTGTAAGACTAATCCTAAAGCATTTATAAACTTAGCTACTAAATCTTGACGATTAACCTGTTCAAATATTTGAATACATTTTTGTAAATAATCTTTGGTAATACTACGAGCGCTATTTTGTTCAGGATGATGCAATATAGCGTATGTACCCCACCAAATACCTAGAGAGTAGAGTACACATCCTTGATGAATTAGTAATTCGGGAGATGGGGCAGGATCGTTAAATAGTGCTAAACTGCGCTCATAATGTTGTCGAGATTGTTCCATTGAACCAGAAAAAGCTCGACCAAGGACAAATTCTAAGCTGGCTTCTAATTCTGATTTTAAGAATACACCGCGATTTTGTAATTCAGTTCGCGCTGACTCTAACTCAATGCGGCGTGGCGAACCAACTTGCAGATTTAGTGCATTACTATCGAGATATCTTCCTGCACCAGAATCTAATACTTTGGTAAAAATATCATCAGCAGTTTGCCGAATAAAATTAATTAAATCATCAGTAGCGATCGCAAATTCAACTGTTGTTGTCCAACTATGTAAATCTGGTGCTAATCGCATCAGCTTTTGCAATACTTCATCTGTCACCCATACTATTAAAGGAAAATGAAAATTTTTCCTAAATTCTTCTCGTACTTGGTTAGCAGCTGTCAGCACTTGCTCAAGCTGTTTGACTGACTCTAAAGCAGATACTATCAGCGCTTGCGGTTGTTTTTCGCCTAGTGAGTTTTGGATAGCCTGAAAAAATGTTTTCACAGACTTATACAAAACTATTTCCCGAATCTGCTGTGAACAAGATGCTTGTAACCTTTGAGTTAAAGACTGTCGCAAGCTAGCAGCATTACACAGCGCCAAAATAAGAGAAAATTCTCCTTGAGAAGTTGCGATCGCCCATGCTAACTCTTGTAAAGAATTTTCGTTATAAGTTTCGATGCTGTGCGCTTCTTGCATACTTATTAATATCTTTTCCAGCTAAATATTGGGAAATTTTTACTGTGTAAATGTCCAAAAAAATCTAAGAAGATGTCTCTTAAATTTTTTGTATAGTATTCGAGACTTTTAGATCCCCCTAAATCCCCCTTAAAAAGGGGGACTTTGATTCTAATTCCCCCCTTTTTTAAGGGGGGTTAGGGGGGATCAAAACGTTATCGGGCTAGGTTATAAGACTTGTATATACACCGTAGCTTTTTTAAGGGGGGTAGGGGGGATCAACAGTGTTTAAAATCATAGCCAACCACTTTTCAAACAGTCTCTAAATTTGGTTTAAGGCTGATGCTTCTGCCAAAATCGGATTAATTTCAAACCATGAACCCTGAGTGTCGCGGTACTCATAAACAAATCGACTGTGTACTAAAACACGATAGCCTTCATCACCACTCACCCATTTTCGCTGTTGAACTTGGCGCAACAATTCCCACTCATGATGAGTTATAGCTAAAGTCATTTGATTGCAATAAGCTCTAATTACAGCTTCTAAGGTTTCACGGGACAAAGGAAGTTTTCGTTCTTTCTTAATCCAGTCATTCAGCAGCCTGAGTAATTCGCGAACATGACCACCACTGACACAGCATAGGCGATTTAAAGTTTCTGGTGTATCAAACAATTCTGTGATTAAAGCCAGCCTATATTCAGCAGCTACCTCAGGAAAAGCTCTTGCTAACACCATTTGGCGCAATAATGCTATTCCTTCACCACATTCACTACCATCGCGCAATTTAACTGGTACCATTGGTAAAACCTTTGGATCGACCATAAATCGCTGTGTGAGTCTGCTTAAATCATTAGAAAACATCAACTCTAAAGGCATGGTGTAAAGTACATGGCACTTAAGTTGAGTTAATTGTTCTCCACGATCTATAAATAGATATTCTGGTTGAGGTCGTCCCCAAGATTTAGCAGTAGTCTCGACTCTATCGAGATTATCAACAATTACAACTAGTCCTTTTTTACCCTGTTGTTTAAGTTTCGCTATTGCAGGTAACAGCAATTCTTCGTTAATTACGTCCAAAATACCTTTTGTTCTGGGGCCAAGATATTCTTTTAACTTATTGCGAAGTTCAGGACTATTTTTGGCTTTGGCAGAAATCTTGCCAATACCTGCGGCTACTAGGGATATTCCCTCTTGCTCGCTAAGTTTGAGTTCTCCTAAGCCTAAAATCGTAGCTTCTGCTGAAAACTTCCCATCACTACCAGCTGCTACCTTAGCAAGACCAGGAATCATGGCTTCTGCTGAAACTTCAATTTCTGTGGTTAATAGTTTAGCGGCTCCTTGAAGGATTTTTTTTAGACCTAGAGGTTCAGGGAGATTGAGTTTTTCTAAGCTATCAAGACTTTCACTCACACGGCGAGCGATCGCCAGTAAAATATCTCCAATATCAACATCACCCATTTCTAAGTCTTGGCTAGACTCAAAATACACTACATGAAAGCCTACTTGTTCTAATTCAGCTTTGAGTCTGAGTAATTCCGTAGACTTACCGCAACCAATATGACCTGTAAATAATTCACAGGTAGGCTCATCGGGTGAAAAAAAGGTGATGTTTTCTTTTAACTCTTCAATAATCTTGCCACCGCGCACGGAGCAGAAATCAATATAATATTTACGATCCTCAGGATTCTCTACGGCTAAGGTTTTGCTTGGATTGCACGCCTGATAAAACTTCTGTAAATCTAGTACCATTAACTACCTCATAACAAGGTTTTCTCCTTATTTTATACAAAAAAATAGATATACACTTACGAAAATATACGGTTAATTTTCAATTATAAATGGTAGGGGCATGGCATTGCCATGCCCTCTAGAATATATTGATGTGCTTTAGTAGTAATACCAATTTAAAAAAAGAATGCGACAGATGTGTAGGTTGGGTTGAACGAAGTGAAACCCAACATATACAAGGCTTTGGGATGTTGGGTTTCGTTCCTCAACCCAACCTACATTTGTAGCGATCATTCTTCAAATTGGTATAACAAAACGATCGCTCTCCTCAATATCCCAAAAATGCGATCGCTAAATCAATCCAGCCTAGAAACTTTAGCTTTTTTCATCCATCAAGCCATATTCAGTATTTTCCGTAATATTGCTTGGTCTTCTAGCTTAACTTTTAACCGCCCGTTTTCGATGTCGCGAATCCAGCTTTGGCTTTTACCTGTCAACTTAGCCAATTCTCGCTGCGACAAATTGAGGTTTTTTCGCGCTTGTAAAATTTGTTCTCCCAGTAAATCGCCTGTGGTTTTCGGCTGTCTTCTAGCTTTATTGATTGTCCGTCTTGGCTTTTTATCTGAGTCTGAGTTTTGATGCTCCCATTCAATTGGTAAGTTAAAGGATAAAATTCGCGCATTCATTAGCAAATTCCACTTACCACGGGGGCCTGTATCTGTTAACCTTGTATCGCCACCACCATCATTTGTCCAAAATTCTAACGCCGCTTCTGGATCTTCGGGAATATCGGCTAACTTTGCCCATAGGGGTTGAATGTTTGGCGGATAGGTAACTGGATCAAATATAGGTTTAATTCCATAATGATTAAGTATTTCTAAATCGCTTTCAAATGTCCGCAACAAACGTTTGCGTTCTTCTCGTTGTCTAGCAGCTAAAGTAACTTTATGTTCGCCATAAGCAACACGCAGTAAGGTGGGAACAGTAATGCGTTGTTCTCTACCCATTTTGGTTTTAAACAGCAACCACAGCATGAGTCTAGCTGTACCTTCATGTTGCTGCCAAATACTCATTACTGTAGTTAATAGTGTTTTGGGGAGAATACCATATTGATAAAATGCAGTGCGTTCCTTACAGGCTTGTTTATTTAAGAAATGCTGCGCCCATAGTCCAGCTTTAATTTTAAAAGTTAAGCCAATTAAGTATTTGCAGCCAATATCATCTTCTTGAAAGTGGTGTTCAATGTCAACTAAACGCCACAAGCGAGTACCCGCAATTGAGAATCCATTTATTCTACCTTGTGGCGGCCAGTCAATAGAAACAATTAAGGAACAAGCTTGCAGGACGATATTTTTCATTAATGCGAGTTTGACGTTTTTAGTCAAATCTTTGCGTTTTTCTAATCCTAAATATTTCTCTAGCTGACGTTCATCAATGGCGAATTCTTGCTCCCAAGGTTGCTCTAAAGCGGTAGCATGAGCCGCAAAAATTAAATGAACGCAAGCTGCTCTAATATCTAAAGCTTCAATAGCCTCAATATCTGTAGTGCGATTATTAGTATTACATGGGTCTTGGATATGAAATGCGATCGCACCTTTACCTTGATTAACTTGGCGGCTATAACATAAATGTCCAGCTTCATCAATTTCCCAATTTAAAGAAGTGCGTTGTGCTAGAACATTACAAGCTTCCCAAATCACAATTGCTGACGCAAAAGCATTATTTTTACCATTAGAAAATAAATCTGGGCTGGTAGCATCTCGCGGTTCTACTTTACATCTACCCTTTTTCGCTTGCCAAGGAATTGGTGATTTGATTGGACATGCAACTACACATTGCGGTTCAGAATAATAACCTTCACAATTATTACAAAGACAAGGATCGATCCAATATTCGTTGTTTTCGATTTTAATTGCACCCGTCGGACATTGGGGACGGCAATTATCACATCCAACGCAACTGTTGTTAGGAATTGTATATGGCATAATGCACTTCTAACTATACTCGTTGAGATGTTTGGCTTAAGTCTCCCCTGGATGTTTACTTTGTATTTATTACATCCACGACTCACTACCAGTTGATTTTGCTAACAAGAAAGATTTTTCTTGCTAGGTAATCTGTCCATATTCATTCTGAGATATTGCATCCACTGGTAAACTACTTCAGGCTTATCGCCAGAGCCTTATCATTTACTTCTTTATTAACTATAGATTTCATAATCATATTGAGAAGTTTGTTCACAATGAGCCTGGGGAGCTTTCTTAAGGATTTTATCCGCAGAGATTCAAAGAGTATTTTGTTAAGACCTTAAAACCTTACCCTAAGTGTTTTTGGCGAACACCAACGCTTATATTTAATAGTATTCAACTTGTTTATTAATACTTTTAATATTTTACATTAGTTCATATTCTGCCATAATTATTACAGTTTTGCAATTAAGCTGACTTTGGGCTAAAATTTGCTGTAATGTGCCAAGATAACATTTAGGTTTTTTGTGTTTGTATCAATAATCAACTATAAATTATATAAGCAATAATTTGCATACTAACTATTAGAGTAACAAAAGCGATCGCTATTAATAAAACTTCATCTGTATATCTCAATACCTTGCCAAAGGCTATATATAGCAAGCAAAAAAATCTGATTTTGACAAGGGCATCAATTGTATCAAACTAGATTTTTATACTCATCGCTATTCATATAATTGATGTTTAATGCTAGAAGTTGCTGTTGAGATTTTTAAAATCAACAATGCCCGATTATCGCAGAAAAAGCGACAACAGATGTTAAGCAAGCATGACTTAGATCAAGATTATTTTTAATTATTGCTAAAAGCTTTCAATTAACATAGTCAATACATAAATTAATTGCGATTTTGCAAAAGTCAGAAAATTTTGATGATAGCGAAATCCAGCTTTAATGGCACAACCAAACTATTAAGATTAGGTTAGGATAATGATTAAGGCACCAACATATTTTTAGGCAAATTGCCGAGGATTTATCATGGCACAACTAACAGGATTAACCTTTGGAGGTAAAACTTGGACTCCAAAATTTGCTCAAGCAATTGACAAAGATAAATGTATCGGCTGTGGCAGATGTATGAAAGTATGCGGGTACAATGTCTTAGATCTAAAAGCTCTCAACGAAGAAGGCGAATTTGTTGAGGATGAAGATGATGAAGAAATTGAACGTAAAGTAATGGTTGTTGCTACACCAGAAAACTGCATTGGTTGTGAAGCTTGTTCGAGAATTTGTCCTAAGAATTGCTACTCACACGCTCCATTAAACAGCTAGAATGGTTTGGCATTAGTCAATATTTTCACTAGTTCAAGGAGGTACTAAAAGGCAAGGTAATTTGAGGGGATTGTAAAAAGGCAGATGGCAGCACTTCGACTTCGCTCAGTGCCCAAGCAGATGGCAGAAGGTAAGAAAGTGTGGAAAGTAAGCTTTATAACCTTGTGCAACTGTGTAGTTATTTATGCTGGCTATGTTGCTTTAGTGTTTACTCGATGTTGGGAAAAAGTTCGTAGTAAACAAATGCGTAAATCTTAAAGTGTTATCTATTAACAAATCCATACTTGCTCGTCAACTAGCTAAATTAATATTAAAGCTAAAAGTACTCTCCTGAACTAGGTTTTCGTCAAAGTTGCGGGATACTTTGTCATCAAAATAAAGATTTTAAATTAAATATTTTGGGGGGAAAGATGTGAAAAGATCTGGAAAATTCCCCCCAATTTTTATAATTGCAAGTTAGAAAAAGAGAAAGAAAACAAAACGCTGCCCTGTAGATGAAGGGAAGAGGGATGAGGAAGGCAGGGGGGCAGGGAGCAGGGAGCAGGGGGACAAGGAGGACAAGGGCGACAAGGAGGACAATTGTAGAGACGCGATTCATCGCGTCTTTGCCCAATGCCCGATGCCCAATGCCCAATGCCCAATGCCCAATGCCCAATGCCCAAAACCCAATTCCCTTTGACGGCGTTTTACAGAGCAGGTGGTATGTATGGAACAAATTCCCGTTTCACTATGGACTTTGGTTGCTGGGATATTAGTTTCCGCAATCAGCATTTGGATTGGTCAGCATCACAGTCTATTACCTGTACAGGCGTCGTTACAAGCGCCGATGGTAGACGGGTTTTTTAATGTGATGTTTACGATCGCGATCGCTCTTTTCTTGGTAGTGGAAGGAACGATTGTGATTTTCTTGTTTAAGTACCGTCGTCGTCGGGGAGATAATACCGATGGTGTTCCCGTTGAAGGCAATGTTCCCTTAGAAATTTTCTGGACTGCTATCCCCACAGTGATTGTCGTATGTTTAGGCATCTACAGCGTAGATGTTTTTAATCGTATGGGCGGGTTAGAACCAGCCGGTCATCCTCATGGCGGAACTCACGTGGCGCACATGAGCGGTAGTGCGATCGCTGCTACTTTGGATGAACCTGGAACAGCTCAAGCTGCACCCAAAATTGGCATTGGTGCAACATCTAAAACCCAAGACAAAGCACCGGATTTAGTTGTTGATGTCCAAGGGATGCAGTACGCTTGGATCTTTAACTATCCTGATAGTGGCGTGACTGCTGGGGAATTACACGTTCCCGTTGGTGCTGATGTGCAACTCAATTTGTCAGCACAGGATGTAATTCACTCGTTCTGGGTACCCAATTTCCGCATCAAGCAAGATGCAATTCCTGGTATTGCTACGCAATTGCGGTTTGTCGCCACAAAGCCGGGTACATATCCTGTAGTTTGCGCTGAACTGTGCGGTGGTTATCACGGTTCCATGCGATCTGAGGTAGTTGTGCATACTCCAGAAGAGTATCAAAGCTGGTTAGCAGAAAACCAAATTGCCCAAAAGCCAGATTTGCGTCAAGCGATCGCAATTAACCCAGCTGACTTATCAACATCCGAGTTTCTTGCACCCCATGTAAAAGATTTGGGCGTGAATGCAGCAACTCTAGAGTCAATGGTCAAGAGTCATTAGTCAATAGTCAATGGTCATTGTTTATAAGTTTTAGACAAATGACGATTGTACAGACGCGATTCATCGCGTCTCTGACAACTGACAACTAACAACTGACAACTAAGCAAATGACAAAAGTAGAATTTCCGCGAAATACGCCACCAGATAAGAATAAAGGACAAAATCCGGTGGTTGGTCACGCTGCACATCCTACAGCTTGGAGATGGCAGGATTACTTTACCTTTAATGTGGATCACAAAGTCATTGGGATTCAATACCTGGTGACAGCGTTTGTGTTCTATATTATTGGCGGTTTGATGGCGATGGCTATTCGGGTTGAATTGTCAACCCCGGAAGCTGATTTCATCGACCCCAATCTTTACAACGCTTTCATGACAAACCACGGGACAATTATGATTTTCCTGTGGATTGTTCCCAGTGCGATCGGGGGATTTGGTAACTTCTTAGTACCGCTCATGGTTGGTGCTAGGGATATGGCTTTCCCCAAATTGAATGCGATCGCCTTTTGGTTAAACCCACCAGCAGGTTTGTTATTACTTGCTAGTTTTATCTTTGGCGGTTCTCAATCTGGTTGGACAGCTTACCCACCTTTAAGTTTAGTCACAGCACCCATCGCTCAAAGTATGTGGGTTTTGGCGATCGTGTTGGTGGGGACTTCTTCAATTTTGGGTTCCCTGAACTTTGTCATCACCATTTTGATGATGAAGGTTCCCAGCATGAAATGGGATCAATTACCTTTGTTTTGCTGGGCAATTTTAGCAACTTCCGTACTAGCACTTGTCTCTACACCCGTGTTAGCAGCTGGTTTGGTGCTGTTATTGTTTGACCTTAACTTTGGTACTTCCTTCTTTAAACCAGATGCAGGCGGTAATGTTGTCCTGTATCAACATTTGTTCTGGTTCTATTCTCACCCGGCAGTATATTTAATGATTCTGCCCATCTTCGGCATTATGTCCGAAGTAATTCCCGTTCACGCACGTAAACCAATTTTTGGCTATAAAGCGATCGCTTATTCCAGCTTGGCTATTTGCGTTGTCGGGTTATTTGTTTGGGTTCACCACATGTTTACCAGTGGTACACCCGGCTGGATGCGGATGTTCTTCACCATCTCCACCTTACTTGTTGCCGTGCCCACAGGCGTGAAGATTTTCGGCTGGGTAGCTACATTATGGGGTGGTAAGATTCGCTTTACCAGTGCCATGCTATTTGCGATCGGCTTGTTATCCATGTTTGTCATGGGCGGCTTAAGCGGCGTGACAATGGGTACTGCTCCCTTTGACGTACATGTCCACGATACATATTATGTAGTGGCACATTTCCACTATGTACTATTTGGCGGTTCTGTATTTGGGATTTACGCCGGTATTTACCACTGGTTCCCCAAAATGACTGGTCGGATGTTAAATGAAACTTGGGGTAGAATTCACTTTGCCCTTACCTTCATCGGTACAAACCTTACCTTCTTACCTATGCACGAACTAGGTTTGCAAGGTATGCCTCGCCGTGTGGCAATGTACGATCCCCAGTTTATTAATCTTAACCAGATTTGTACCTTTGGTTCAATCATCCTGGGGCTTTCAGTTATTCCCTTTGCTTACAACGTGATTCAAAGCTGGCTCAAAGGGCCTTTAGCCGGTGATAATCCTTGGCAAGGCTTAACCTTAGAATGGACAACCGCTTCCCCACCAGCAATTGAAAACTGGGAAGAATTGCCCGTTGTTACTCACGGCCCTTACGACTACGGTCATGATCATGTGCCGGTAGGTACACCAGAAGTTAGCGCTTAGTTAGAAAAACTAAGGACTAGGGGATAGAGAAACAGAGATTTTCATGCTTAAAAATACCAGCCCCTAACCTTTATCATTGCTCAAATCTCTGGCGGCGTTGCTATTCCGCCTGGGAATTAATTCCCAGGCTAATAGTTCAAGTCTACTGAAGTAGACTAAACCGCATATTTCAGTCCACTTGAGTGGACTTAGACTATTAGCCCGGAACTTCAGTTCTGGGCGGGATGACACCACAGCACGATACTTTCTCCTAGCCCCTTCACCAGCAATTCATGACCACTAATTAAACAATATGACCATAGCGACAACAACCAGCGAACAGCACCAAGAACATCATCCAGATTTACGAGTCTGGGGATTGTTAACCTTTCTCGTTTCCGAATCCCTGATGTTTGGCGGATTTTTCGCCACTTACTTGTACTTGAGAGGTGGTACAGAAGTTTGGCCTCCCGAAGGAACAGAGGTAGAGTTATTTCTGCCGACAATTAACACCATTATTCTGGTGTCCAGCAGTTTCGTGATTCACTTTGGTGATAAAGCGATTAAAAAGAATAACGTCAAAGCCATGCGGTTTTGGTACATCCTCACCGCAATTATGGGTGCGGTATTCTTAGGCGGTCAGGTGTATGAATATGCCACACTAGGCTATGGCTTGACTACCAACGTTTTCGCCAACTGCTTTTACTTGATGACAGGATTCCACGGTTTGCACGTATTTGTGGGACTGTTATTAATTTTAGGCGTGTTATGGCGATCGCTCCGCCCAGGCCATTATTCTGCTACCAAACACACTGGTATTGAAATGGCAGAAATTTACTGGCACTTTGTAGACATCATCTGGATTATTCTCTTTACCCTAGTGTACATTCTCACTTTGTTTTAAATTAGGGACTAGAGACTAGAGGCTAGGGGCTAGGGACTGTTTTCAAACTCCAAAAGTAGGTTGGGTTAAGCCAAGCGCAACCCAACGAAGTGACGTAAATGTTGGGTTTCGTTCCTCAACCCAACCTACAATTAAGTCTAATTTAGAGTTTGAAAACACGCCCTAGGGATGAAAAGGGAGGACAAGAGAGATAAATAACAAATGCTCATCAATGCCCCATGCCCAATGCCCCATGCCCAATCTTGGAGATTACTATGCAAGTAGATGCGAATAAATTCTCATGGTTCCAAGTTCCTGAAGATGTCAAAAAGCTGTTAATTTTAGCTGCCGAGACTTGGGAAAATACCGCAGAATCTGAGAAATATATGCAACAGGCTATTGCTAAAACAGGCGATTATACAGATGTTTTAGTAGCAGCATATAGGTACTTTTATTACAAAAATAATTATTCTTTAGCATTGCAAACAACAAACCAATTATTAGATAAAATTAAGGAAGCAGAAAAATTTCCTGATGCGTGGGAACAACTGCAACCGATTTTAGTGAGTCGGAAGGAAGACCCCCAAATCAGGCTATATTTGAATGCTTACGCTGCTTCGGGATTAGTATTAGCAAAGCTAGGCAATATCGAAGAAGCTAAAATAATTAGTAGTCGAGTCAAAGCCATAGATCCAAATAACGATTTTGGAGCCGGAATCCTGCTGGATATTCTTACCCGTCCGCCTGAAGAAGAGGATTAATAATTCGTAATTCGTAGTTCGTAATTCGTAATTAAGTTTTACACAGTTATGGGCAATAGCTGGAAACAAGACTGGCTGTATATTGCCCTAAATATCATCTGTGTTTTAACTATCAAATAGCAGCACTAATTGAAAAATTGGTGTTTGCTGATACCTATTTGATTACGAATTATCAATTACAAATGAGTAATTATTAAGGATTGAGACAAAAGTCATGAATCATTCATTGTCCAATAACTTTCTTAGCTTATCTCCCATACATTCTGCTACATTAATTCCTCCTCCTGTTGTTCGGATTGAACTTCCACCAATGAATTCGCCGTCGCTTCCGCCCGGCCCTGTTCTCCCACAAAATACTTTTCGATTAGTTTAGTTTAGTTTAAAACATATGCAAGGTAGGGATTTTCTTGTAGCTGGCGATGGCAAGTTACAAGCGTGTAAATCTGCGAGAGCATGGGATTTACTGCGAGAGAATTATCGTCTTTATCGGTTTTTAACTGAAGTGGAAGACGTTCTCAATGATGTTGAGGATGAATCTAGCCGTTTACCAGAATTAAGAATGCTGGTAAGGCGTTTAATTGTTAATTCTTATTGGGTACGGAGTCAACATTTAGAACCTTGTCCCAAAACTGGCACTTCTGTGTTACTCATGTATGATGAATTAGGTTTCCCGTTGACAGTGCAAACAGTCACCTTTGCACCAGGGACATCATCGACAATTCATAATCATGGAACCTGGGGAATTGTTGCAGTTTTAAAAGGTCAAGAAAAGAACACAATTTGGCGGCGTAATCCTAGCTCCGATGCAGAAAATAAAGTGGAAGCAACGGGAGAAATTCATCTATTACCAGGAGATATTATTAGTTTTACTCCTGACGCAATTCATTCTGTAGAAGCAGTAGGTGATGAACCAACTGTGACTTTTAACCTTTATGGAGAAACAGATCCTAAAGAAAGATTTGAGTTTAATCCAGTAACTCACATCGCCAAAAAATTTTAGGTTCAATCAGCTATTGTGCTTTTAAATTGCACAATCCATCGTCAGGGCTGTCAACAGTCAACAGTCAATAGTCAATAGTCAATAGTCAATAGTCAACATCTGCGTAACTCTGTGTTGAAAATCACTAACCAGATAAAAGATATAACCCGGAGATGAATCAATGGCTAGAGTAATTTTTTATGAAAAACCAGGCTGTAAAGGCGGTACTCGGCAAAAAGTATTATTAACCGCCGCAGGACATGAAGTTGTAGCCTATAGCTTACTCACAGAACCTTGGACTGCGGAAAGATTGCGGTCATTTTTTGGCGATCGCCCCGTAGCCGAATGGTTTAATAAAAGTGCGCCACGAGTAAAATCAGGTGAAGTGGTTCCTGAAAAACTTGATGCAAACACCGCATTAGCCTTAATGCTGCAAGATCCGCTATTAATTCGCCGTCCCTTACTCCAAGTAGGCGATCGCTGTGAGGTAGGATTTGAAGTGGAAACCATCGACGCTTGGATTGGCTTACAACCAGTTGATGAATCCTTCCGGGAAATGGCGGAAAACCTGATGAGCAAAGATTTACAAGGCTGTGCGGGTGGAAATCACGAACACCACCATCACGAAGGCGGTTGTAAGGGACACGAGAAAAAGGAAACTAGCTGTAGCCATTAAATTTGATAACTGTTAACTGTTACGTCCCTTTCCGACTCGGTAAGGGACGTTCTTTTTGATTTAGATAAAACTCTTGTGGGATGGGCGTCTCGCCCGTCCTGGGCGGACAAGATGTCCACCCCACAAGAAAATTATATTGCAACATTTTAAGCTTGCCACGCTAGTAGGGTGTGTTATGCCGTAGGCTAACGCACCGTCAACGCTACATCTCTGTTCTTCAAAAAAATCAGGATGCTTTTGTATTTAAAAAAAAATTTTTATCGCTCCGCTTCGCTACGCTTAAGAAGGGAAAAAGAAACAAGAGTAAAGGGGAAAAAGGCTAAAGTCTAAAGGGCTACTGAAGAATCCTCCCGAACGCGCAGACAACACGAAAACCAAAAGCGCTGACGATGACGTCGCGCTCCGCCCCATCGTTGTTGAAGCGAGACGCAGAACGGCAGTTTTTAGGATTGTAGTCCCAAGAACCGCCCCGCAGTACGGCTCTTCCTTGTTTTTGATAAAGTTGATTGTTATCATCAAACCACGCAGTACCATCTGCTGGCGCTCCTTGATAGCTGTCATGCCAATCATCTTGACACCATTCCCAAACATTCCCGTGCATATCGTATAATCCAAAGTCGTTGGGTGGAAAAATTCCTACTTCTGTTGTTTCTCCGCGATATTTGCCTTTTGGCTCAGAAGCGTAAGTGCGATTGCCGTTGTAATTGGCTAAATCAGTTGTAATTGTCTCGCCAAAGTAAAATGGTGATATTGTTCCTGCACGACAAGCATATTCCCACTCTGCTTCACTTGGTAGACGATATTGGTTGTTTGTATATTTGGAAAGGCGTAAGCAAAACTCAACTGCATCGTACCAAGACACTCGCTCTACTGGTCGGTTATCTCCTTTAAAATAAGATGGGTCTGCTTCCAAGTCACGGTTAACTTTGGGGAATGCTGCTACTCTTTTCCATTGTGCTTGTGTGACTGGATTTTTACCCATAAAGAATGACTTAACCGTTACCTGAAGCTGAGGTTTTTCAGTATCAAATCCTTCCCCTTGTGGCGAACCCCTCATAAATTTGCCACTGGGAATTTCCACCATTTCTAAGGTGACATTATTACCTAAGTCTTGCTTAAATAATTTAGCTTGCTTATTAGAATTTCGTTTAATTACCTCTCCAGTTTTATCTACTGTTACCGTTTCAAACTCAACCATCCATATAGGTAATCCAAATACCTTCTCGGTTGAAAGTATATATTTAGGTTTTGCTACAATAGGTTTTGGTAATAGACTATTAAACATTTCACGACCTACCACTGCTGTTATTAAACCTGCACTTCCTAAACCAGCCAATTTCAAAAACTTTTGTCGAGTTATTGGTGGTAAATTCGATTGATTAGGTTGAGCATAGCTAGCTATAACTGTAGTTTCAATAGCAGTGATGTCCGCTTGTTTAAGTCCTAAAGTCCATTGAAGTATCTTTAACCTCAACCGAACATCATAACTATCAAGAGAATGTCTAGCTCTAATTATTGTAATTAGCCTTTGCTCATACTGCTGTAATTTTTGGCGATATTCTGCTTCCTCTCGCTGCCGTTTCTTTTCTGCTTCCTGCTGCTTCAGTATTACGGCTTCTTCTTCTTGTCGTTGTTTTTCAGCTTCTTGTTGCTGTCTAATTATCTCTTGCTGCTGCTTATATTCTGCCTCCTTCTGAGCAATAACTGGTTGTTCAATTTGCGATACTTCTTCATCAGGAAGCTGTAAAGATTCTTGTAAATTTTTTAACTGTCTACGGCTTGTTTTATTTAAAGGAAATTCTTGCTCAACGGCTTGAATGAATTTTTGCTCATACTGCCGCAATTTTTGCTGATATTCAGCTTCTTGTTGCTGTCTAATTCTCTCTTCTTCTTGACGTTGACTGTATTCTGCTCGCTTTTGAGCAAAAATTGGCTGTTCAATTTTTACAACTTCTTCATTAGTCAGATGCAAAGATTGTTGTAAGCTGGTTAACTTTTTACGACTAGCTGTACTGAGGGGATATTCTTGCTTAATTGCTTGAGAAAAAGCTTGCTCATACTTTACTAAATTCTGCCGATATTCTTCTTGTTTTTGAGCTAACAGTTTATTACTTACTGACCTACCTCCGCTTGAGGAAGTAGCAGGTTCAGAATTTGAGCTTGTCGGTTCAAAACTTCCTCGCTTACGGGCAATTCTTTCAATCGCTTCAATTGCTTCCCAATCACCACGAGATACAGCTAAAACTCTCACCCATAATTGCTTTGCTAATAATAAATCACCTCTATTTTCAGCTTGAGAAGCTTGATATTTTAATGGCTCTACATCTCTAAGGGTGGCAGCTTGCTCTAATAAAATAAAATGCATTTTATAAGGCGGTTCTGCCTGCCAATAAGGATTTTGTACTGCCTTGCCATAGCGAGTATTCAAAGCAGGAACTTGATAACGTAAATATTGTGCTAACCGCTCGACTGTGGCACAATTAGCCTCACCCTGTAGTCGCAATCCTTCTAATAGGGAATGGGTAAATGACCCATGTTGTAATTCATCAATTTCATAAGCTTCCTGATTAGCTGTGCAGGAATAAAATGTAATAACTCCCTGATGTCTTTCTTCACCAATTCCTAATCCTGAGCGACTACCTTCATTTCGGCAAGCATCCAAAAACAACACTACATTACCAGCACCACTGCGACGCAATCTTTTGGTGACATAATCCACAGAAATAGCGGTTCTATCAACAGCTTGGGGATTACTATCCAAGAACATCAAATAGTCTTTGTCTGCATATCTTCTACCATGTCCAGCAAAGAAAAACCAGAAATTATCTTCTGGCTTCAGCAAAGGAGTTTCAAAAAGTACGTCCAAGGCTCTTTGAAAGCGTGCATAAGTTGGTTGGGTAGGTATAGGAGGGTTAACTGAGTAAATACCTACTTGGCCAATAGATGGAGAATTTTCTGTGAACACAAAAACTTGTTCAAACTTGGCTTCCTTGAACCAAGTCGCCATAGCCTCAGCATCCAACTGAGCATATTTTAATGGTAGAAGATTATCATATGTGTTGATCCCAACAACAATCGCCCAATTCCTACCCATCTTCAACTACCAAATTATTTCCGCTTAAACTTAAAAGTCATCGCGCCTTTTCCCCCGGCTTTACCACCCAACCCAAACAGGCTGACTTTTCCTTCGCCATTAATTTCTACAGAAAGTTCAACTTCATCTAGCTGCATTTTAGAATTGGGTTCTTCCGCCTCATCAAGCATTTCTCGCATTGCTTGAAGAAATCCCTTCATTTCTTGCTTGAGTTGAGATACTTCTACCTTGCGTCTAGTAATTACTAGTTGGCCTTGTTTTTGGCTGATAATTATTTCTTCTGTGGTTTTAATTCCGCCCAATCTTCCGCCTGTATCTTGAGTACCGCTTCTGGCTCCATCTCTAGTGACGGTATCTGTATAGGTTTCAGTGGTGGTATTTGTAGTTTCCGCTACTTCTTCCGTAATAATCCAGATTTCTTTTGGGGTGGGATTTTCTGCTGACATAATTTTAATGATTTAAATTATTCGTGAGTTAACTAAATTTTCCCAAGCTTATAGGATTTATTGATTACTATTATTAAGTAATACCACGTAAACTGGCAACAAGGCGAGCATAACAACGCAGAATGGCTAAAAATTGGGCGATTGTAGTGGGGATTAATCAGTACAACAATCTTCAGCATCTAAATTATGCCAAACTAGATGCTGAAGCTATGGGTGATTGGTTTAAAAGAGACGCTAAATTTAATGAAATGTTCCTGTTTACCGATGATTCTCCCCCAATTCCCACCAATCCACCGATTCTCACTCAGCCAACATACGGTAACTTACGGCGGTTCTGACAAGCAAACTTTGAAACGCCACTACTGGAAGCAGGGGATAATCTCTGGTTTTTCTTGGCTTGTCATGGTGGTGGAAAAGGCGATCGCTTTATGCTTTAGGGAACTCCAAAAAATAAATTATGCCAAATTGTAGGGGCGGGGTAACCCCGCCCCTACGAGTTGCGGGTTTGGTAAGTTAATGATTGGAATATTTTTTTATTTGGAAGTCCCTTATTTAAATTAGGGACTCATTTTTATATTTTGAGTAAACAAAAAAGCTGATTACTTTCTCATTTAAATGTTTTAAGTAAGCAAAAAGCTATTTCACTTACTTAAAAAGCCTTATCGCTTACTCAAAAAGCCTTATTGCTTTCTGGTTTTAGTGTTTTCCGCAAGCGAAAAGCCATTTCACCTACTCAAAAAGCCTTATCGCTTACTAATTTTAGTAAATCGCGCACTCATTTTGGTGTTTTCCGCAGGTAAAAAGCCTTATTACTTACTAATTTCGGTAAATCGCGCACTTATTTTAGTGTTTTCCGCAAAAATTTCAGCTAATCACTTGCTCAAAAAGTACTAAGTCTGACAACAAGCTGCTATGGAACTACGCTTTTTTGTTTTTTGCGATCGCCTTTGAAATTCAAGACAATGCCATAATTAGTTATTCGGGAAAAAAATGAAGTTGTTAAACCAGTATAAGAATATAGTTGGCACAGCATCCCAATCGTAAAGGCGGGGTTCCCCCGCCTGTGTTCACGCAATTTTACCTGTCACTAACGCGCTACAGCCGATTCCAAAGTTAAATCTTGGAACATCAAAGTGCTGAGATAACGTTCGCCAAAGGAAGGCTGAATCATCACAATCAGCTTACCTGCATTTTCTGGACGTTTAGCTACCTGAAGCGCTGCACATAAAGCCGCACCGGAAGAAATACCCGATAATAAACCTTCTTCCTTAGCTAATCGTCTTCCAAATACCATCGCCTGTTCATCACTGACGCGAATTACTTCGTCTACTAATTCCAGCTTGAGAACATCAGGAACAAAGCCAGCGCCAATCCCCTGAATTTTATGGGGGCCTGCTTCCCCACCTGATAATACAGGACTGTTGCTGGGTTCAACTGCGATCGCCTGAAAAGTTGGCTTACGTTGTTTCAATACTTCCGCAATTCCGGTAATTGTTCCGCCAGTACCTACTCCAGCAATCACAATATCAACTTCTCCATCCGTATCCGCCCAAATTTCCTCAGCAGTAGTTTCCCGGTGAATTTTGGGGTTAGCTTGGTTACGGAACTGTTGCAACATATATGCATTGGGGGTGTTAGCCACAATTTCTTCGGCTTTACGAATTGCGCCGCGCATCCCTTCGGGGCCTGGTGTTAATTCCAAAGTTGCACCATAAGCGCGTAACATCGCCCGTCTTTCATTGCTCATGGTTTCCGGCATGGTTAAAATCAGGCTGTAGCCCCGCGCTGCTGATACCATCGCTAAAGCAATGCCTGTATTCCCGGAAGTTGGCTCAACTAAAATAGTTTTTCCTGGCTCAATCAAGCCATCAGCTTCCGCCGCTAGTACCATATTTAACCCAATGCGGTCTTTAACTGAAGCGGCTGGGTTCATTCCTTCGAGTTTAGCAACAATTCTGGCTACTGCTCCCTCAGCTTGAGGAATTTTGTTAAGTTCAACTAAAGGTGTTTTACCAATAAGTTCTGTTACATCTTTAGCAATGCGCATTCAATAACTCCTAAAATTCTAAATCCGGTAGTAACTTAGGTATTTGTTCCTTATAACAGTAAGTTTGTATCTATTTTCTTGATATTTGACTGTTAGTGATTGCATGAGGTCTGTACTATTACTAAACCACAAAACTGTATCGATTGAGATAGTTATTGTAAAAATATCAGTCGTTGACTGTTGACTGTTAACGGTGAACACATGGAATCTTTTTTAAATTTGGTAGTGCCAAATTTAATATATTTGTTTGATTTTATATTTGATGGGGATATTTTTTATGTTTGTCGATAACACATTGATGATTTTATAAAATTTTATTGATTTTTATATCTTTCTGAGATATCTTCGTGCAAAAATATATTTTCTTTGAGTACAAAATTTTTTAGCATTCATTCACAACAAATATATTTGAATTAGCCCTCAGTCTGGGTTTGAGCTTGAGTACAAACATCCCCGACCCCTAAATCATAAATGCTAGGACATTCCTTGCAAAATACTAGTACCCATACCCTAAAAAATTTTTGCATTATGGGCTAAATCAAAGCTCTAGCCTTTGAGTACAAGTTTAATATTTTTAATAAATATGATCGCACTCAACTAAACTGCTATTGAGGGATATGCCTGATATAAATCGTATAGGATTTACGCAGAGATTCCCCTCTACCCCCCGACGTTAACAGGCAAAACCTGGAGATGAAGGGGGGACTTCTTAACCCCCTATTTATCAAAATTAGAGACTAATATTTATGCTTTGATTGCAATATTAAAAATCACATAAGCTCACATATTTCAGTATTTTACAATACTAATTTTTGATCAACTATCTACTATTCCCGATATTTATGATTATAACTTAATGTTTGCCTTAAACTAACCTCGCTTAGTAAATAGTTCAGGATAAACTTACGGCAAAATCACAACTGTTAACTGATAACTTTTTGCACATCAGTTCTATTTTTGTCAGTAGATAACAAAAGTTATTGTCTAACTGGGTGCATAATACCTAGAGAGGGAGAACCAGGATGAAAGTTAAGCTTTTAAATGTTCTCACAGTCTGTGTCATTACTTTAGCTGTTTTATCTCCAGCCTTATTAGTATTTAGCATGGTTTGGGGCAAGCATATAGAGTTAGCAAAAGCACAGAATTTAACTTGTGAAGTCAACAATAATATTAAAGCTAATGAAATCTTGGCTCCCCAAACAGGGGGTATAGCTTCCTCGCCAATTGAAGACAGTAATCAAATCTCTGTAACTAATCTAAAAACACAGCAATTGACTGCTAGCGAACAATATCAATTAGCAACATTCCTAGAGTGGTTTTTCTTTTTTACCCCTATATGTCTGGGGCTAGGAATTATTGTTTACGATAGATATCTTGTTTATCGTAATGCCGTATTTAAAGAACAAGTTGAAATGCTAGAAAGATTGTGGCAACAAAGTATTGAGCAGTAAGCTTTGGTAAATTTACACTAATTAAATTCACAAGGAAACCATGACAGAAGAACGTCAAGTTTTATATTTTGATTTAATCGATCAGCTACTTAAATGTCCTAACGGTCAAGAGCCAGAAGTTTTAGAAGCAAATCCCGAATTAATTGATGCTGATTTTGTTTATGCAGTACTGAAAGTTGCTACAGTATTTGCCCATGAGGGTAATCAAGATAGTGCAAAATTCTTGTTTTTTATTGGGCGGGAATTAGCCAAGCAATTAGGATTATATCCGGAAACTGGCTCGGAAAATTCTCAACCTGATGCTGAAGCGGAAGTTTCCACGAAGGAGTAGCCATGCTATTAACTGCAACTGATGCCGGACAAATAGCGTTAGAATTTATCTTGGCAGAATGGAATATTTCTGAACAGGATAGAGACTGGTTTACAATTGTGAATTCTCGCCCGATGGGGGAGAGTTGGTACATTGTAGAACTGAGTGTACCTGGGTTTCCCGATCGCTGGTTTATCCAAGTCTATGATACCGGAGCTTGCGACCCAAATTACACATTTATTTCGCCTATTCGCGGTTCTGAAGGTTATGTTGACCTGATAGATTTACCGCATTTGGTTGCAGAAGTTTTAGTATCGGAAAGAAATGCTCGATAAAAGAGACGCGATGAATCGCGTCTGTACAATGGTCAATGGTCAATGGTCAATGGTCAATGGTCAATGGTCAATGGTCAATGGTCAAAAATGAGAAATAAGATACAATTTTTGGGAGCATCCCAAATGTGCAAAAACGCCCTCACCCTATAAGGGTGGGGCTAGAAATACGAAGCCTGCCTACCCTTCGGGAACGTCTTCGACGAACGCAGGCTAAAAGTTTGATAGCCTGCGAAGGCAGGCTTTGTTGGTATAGCAATACCCTTGTAGGGTATTGCGTCAAAATTGGGATGCTCCCCAATTTTTTGGGGAGATTCCCAGATAAATATAAATCTCTTTAAAATTTCTATTTCATGGCTGGAGAGTTATAGTTTTTGACCATTAAATATTGTTGACTTTGGATTTGTAAATAATTTTTATAAAGAGTGATATTTAAGTAAATATCACTCTTTTTGTATGTTTATAATCAAGATTTAATGATTAACAAATCTTACTAAAGAATTACAACCAAATGTCACATTTAACTGACAAATGTATGTTATATTAATATCGTGATGAACGCTACAGAAATATCAATTGCTATGATTGCCGAAGACATCCTAGCCAAAGAATTTACCAGAGTCGTCAATCACTATTACCCCAGCGTTGGAGAATTACTTCTTAATTGTCATGTGAAGGTAATTACCTGTTTTTGGGGAAGGCCAGCTAGACGATTACAGTACATAGGAATTTATTGTTCTGAAGAAATGCTTCCCCTTGTACAAGCCAAAAAAGAAATTCTCAGAGAAATCGCAGATAATATGGGATTAGTTCAAGTAGTGTGTATGAATGCAGGGCGATTGCTACGCGATCCGTTATCGCCGTTAAAGCAGAACAATCCGCGCTTATGGTTAGAGTTACATTGGGTTGCTGCATCTTAAAATAGCGATCGCCCACAAAAATGAAAACAGGACTTTTCTGCAATTACGATAATTATCATCAGGATGCCCGCCGTGCCATCTTAGAACAAGTTGCACTGGTAAAACAGGCGGAAAGCTTAGGCTTTGAAGAAGCTTGGGTGAGCGAGCATCATTTTAGTGAATCCAATCTTAGCCCCTCAATGTTGGTGTTAATGGGGCATTTAGCCGCCTTAACCACCACAATTAAACTCGGCACAGCTGCGGTGTTACTCCCGTTTCATAACCCCATTCGGGTAGCGGAAGACATAGCCACCTTAGATAACCTGTGCAATGGCAGATTGTTATTTGGGATTGCCAAAGGCGGGCCTTTTCCCGAACAAAATAAACATTTTGCCACACCAATGGGTGAATCTCGCCCGCAGATGCTAGAGGCAATGGCATTGATTGAAAAGCTTTTATATGAAACAAACGTATCATTTAACGGGCAATATTATCAATGCGATCGCCTCACAGTTTACCCCAAACCATTGCAACACCAAATTCCCGTATATGTAGCCACTGGCGATGATGACGGTATAGGGTTTGCCGCCAAACATTCCTTTGGTTTAATGGGGGGGCCGCCATTTTCTCTGCCTAGATTGCGGAATACTGTTGCTAAATACCGAGCCTTAAATTCTAGTGGTTGCGAAAACCTAGTACTAGCTCGTTTCTTTTATGTTGCCAGGACATACGACGAAGCAGTCACAGAAGCGTTACCTTTCATCCGCCAATTTAGCCAAAAAATGACAGCAAATGCGGCTGTTGTCATGCAGAAAAGTTCTACTGGACATAAAACATTCGATCGCACCAATATTTGTTTTGATGAAGACTATTTGCTAGAAAACTCAATTATTGGTGATGTCCAAACCTGTCGAGACAGAATCAAATTATTTCAGGATGAATTAAATCTAGGAACGCTGGCAATTAAACCCTCATCTTGCAACGTGCAAAAAAACCTGGAAAGTTTGACGCGCTACAATCAAGAGGTGCGGAATTATGTCTAAGTTACCCTTATTGCCTCCAGACGATTTACCACCCAACGAAGTCACAAAAATGGATGGGATGCTGCATCTGGAGCTAGAGCAATCGATTGGTAGATGCTTTTATCAAGCTTGCGATCGCATTACCCAAACATTATTAGCTAATTGCCAATGGTATCTCACCAGTAATAGCAATACCTTAATGCTAATTATTGACTGTCCAGATATAGTTTCTTATTGGCATATAGTCAGCAATATACCCCAACTAGGCAACAGATTAGAACGGTTTACCACTAACGCTAGAATTCGCGTCTATCCCCCATTTGGTAAAGGCGGGCCCTTTGAGATTAGCGTTAATGAAATCTCTGCTTACCGCGATTGGATTTAGTAATTAGGGCAGATAAACAACTAAACGCGCTGATGTGGTTATTTCCCGTTCAGCGCTTCTTTTGTTTATCAAATAATGCGACAGATTGTAGGGGCATGGCACATTGGTGTCAACTTAACGCAAAACCCTTGCCAAGACTCGATGAACTAATTCTATCACCTACCATCAAGCTCCGCGTTACCCCACCCCGGCTTTGCTAACGCAAAACCTCCCCTCCCCGTTTACGGGGAGGGGATGAAGGGGAGGGGTAAAACGCTTGTGGGGTAAGCGTTTTAACTTAAGTTGACACCAATGGGCACTGCCATGCCCTCTAGAATATATTGATATGCCGCCAACATTGTTTAAATTGGTATTAGTCGTGTCCAAACCAAGCGATCGCCTTTAGGTGAAAGTATGCCTTATAGTGACTTTACACTTCGTCGTGTCAAACAAGATTTTCACCTCACCATCATAGAGCAACCAACATTTATAGATAATCTTCCATCGATTGCACCTAGTAATTTTTTGGCTTCATTTCTGGAAAAATATTTACCCTTAGCTTTAGCGCTGAATACAGAAAAAGCCCGCTCAGAAATGCTAATCTGTCCGATTTTGTTAGAAGTAAAAGAAATTCTCCAACAGCAAATCAGCTTATTTTCGGGGAATGACTTTACAATCGATAGTTCTATCGGACTTAGCGGTGTTTGTGACTTTTTAATCAGTCGTTCTCCCGAACAGTTATTTATCGAAGCACCTGCGGTAGTGGTAGTCGAAGCCAAACGAGAAGATCTCAACAGTGGATTAGGTCAATGTGTAGCCGAAATGATTGCTGTACAGAGGTTTAACGAACAGAGCGATCGCACTATCCCGGTAATTTATGGTACGGTGACAACAGGCGATCGCTGGAAATTTCTCAAACTAGAAAATCATACCGTTACCATTGGATTATTGGAATATACTATCCCTCCAGTAGAAAAAATCTTGGGTATTTTGGTCAGTTTTGTGAGTTAAAAAATATATTTTAAGTACCTAAGCGCAAATCATCACTAACTGATTCTTTTCAGAAAGAATGCATATATTATATTTATAGTCAAGTCTCTACATTTTAATTTTTATTTACTGGACAACTCGACCTGAAACCGTTCTTATTAGATTATGAAGAATGATTACAGACAACGAGTACAAAAAAATTACGATGAATTTTTTTACTAAAGGCTGGGCTGACATTGAAAGCCAATTACAGATTAATTGGGATTTGCTCAACACCTGCTTACAGTTTGCTCTTTGGGGATTATTCTCGCTGTTGTTGGCTGAGGTTGTCAGAGATAGCTATCACGCCTTATGTCACCAGTTTACTTGGATGAGTAAATGGCATAACAAGCATCACATGGCATATCGTCGGGATTTATCGGTAGTTTCCCCAAAAATATATCAAGAGTCCCAGCTATATAACGATATTGTTGAGTCCAGTATATTAGTTGTCGTTGTGACATTAATTGCTCTACTACTTAACCAAATGGGCTTTTGGCTAGGTGTAGCTTATGCTTTTACCTTTTTATATGGTGCTTCTCGCCGATATTTCTTAGGTAAAATTGACACAGATTATACCCATCTCCCCGGCCCTTTAGAAACAATTCCCTCTACTTGGTGGGTAAATCGTTCTTATCACTGGCGTCATCATTTTGATGATGTTAACGCCTATTATAGTGGTGTATTTCCCCTAGTCGATACCATATTAGGAACGGGGCTATCTTTGAAAGGTAAAACCATCGCTTTGACTGGTGCTTCTGGTGCATTAGGACAAGCATTAGCAACTGAATTACTTAAACATAATGCCAAAGTTTTAGCATTAACTACTCATCCAGAAAAATTACAGGCTCAAGATAAACTCGCAATCATTCCTTGGGAATTAGGTAACGAAGCAGAATTGAAAAAGAGTTTAGAAAAAGTAGATATTTTGATTCTCAATCATGGAATCAACGTCTATGGTAACCGCACGCCAGAGGCGATTAATTCCTCCTATGAAGTCAACACTTTTTCCACATTGCGGTTGATGGATATATTTATCTCCACTGTCACAGGCCCCCAATCAAAAGCAACTAAAGAAATTTGGGTAAACACCTCTGAAGCTGAAGTCTCGCCAGCCTTTAGCCCCCTTTATGAACTGAGCAAACGCGCTTTAGGTGAAATTGTCACCCTCAAGCGGTTAGATGGGGAATGTATAATTCGCAAGTTAATTTTGGGGCCTTTCAAAAGTCAACTCAATCCTTACGGAGTGATGTCAGCACAACAAGTTGCTAGGGCAATTTTGTTTTTTGCCAAGCGCGACTTCCGCAATATTATTGTGACGATAAATCCTTTGACATATCTACTTTTTCCTATCAAAGAAACTAGCACCTGGCTTTACTATCGGATGTTTAGCAAAAAAGCGCAGCGCGATGAATTTGTGAATTGAGCATCAAGCGAACTTCAAAAAATAAATTATGCCAAATTGTAGTGGCGGATCACCCCGGAATACTGCTCAATGAAGAATATTCGTAGGTTGGGTTGAGGAACGAAACCCAACAAACCCAGGAAAATGTTGGGTTTCGCAAAGCCTCAACCCAACCTACACATTTCTATTTTTTATGCTTACAGCTATTTTCAGGTAAATAGACCACACTGTAGGGGCACGTCATGCACAATCTTCTCATATATACAATAATTTTACTGGTGCCGTGCCCCTACGACAGATGTAGTTCAAATAGGTGAAAACTGCTGTAACCGAGTAGTATTGGGACGGGGAGTGTCAATTAAATTTGTCAGTGAGAGAAGTTCTGAAAAATAACCCTCTTATTTCACTTTTCTTAGATAAAAATTATCGCCTTCATGCAAAACTCAGATTTATTCTAGGTTTAAGCAGCATATTCCCCATAAAAGCTCAAACTTTGATGGCTCGATAAAAATCTGAGTAAGTCAGGATTGGAGATGTTTCTCGAAAGAGTGATGTAGAGGGTTAGTTAGATAAACACAAGTTACAGCAGATTGCCAGTTGGTGAGGTAGAAACGATAGTTGATTGTAGGGGCACTGGCACTGCCATGCCCCAAAGCGCGTACCTCATTTACCTGAAATATGCTGTATCAAAGGATATCAGCGCCTGGAAATGTTGAAATACTGACAAGCAGTTATGGTTAGTGCGAGCAAATGAAGAGCGGAACTACAAACAGTATTTGCTTATATGACACCAATTTCCGACGCAGTATCCTATTGGCACTCGCTAACTTTGACAGAACAGAGTGCCAATTTATGGCTCAGGTCAAGAAGAAAACTTATCCTGATTTTATTCCACAACTGATGTTGAAGCTCCTTCAGCAGAGGGAGGGAGGCTTGGTAACTCCAGACAATATCCAGCACCATACACTGTCTTGATATAGCGGGGATGACGGGGGTCTGGTTCGAGTTTGGTTCTGAGGTGACGAATATGGACTCGAATTGTTTCAATGTCATCATCTGGATCGTAACCCCAAACTTCCCGCAGGATTTCGCTGGGAGAAACTGTCTGTCCGTGGCGCTGGAGCAAGCAATGAAGTAACTCAAATTCCAAGTGAGTCAGCTTGACTGTCTCATGAAACCAAATGGCCTCAAATCTTTCGGGAACAAGAGTTAAGGGGCCATAGTTGAGAATTTCGCTATGCTTTGCTGCTTGGGGAATACGGTCAGTACGCCGCAATAGCGCCCTGACTCTAGCCAGCATTTCTTCAACTTCAAAGGGCTTGGTCAAATAGTCGTCAGCCCCGGCGTTGAAGCCTTCCACCTTATCTTGTGTTTGACTTAAAGCAGTCAGCATTAACACAGGAATCTCAGCTGTGCGCTCATCGCGCCGCAGCCGTTGGCAAACGGTGAATCCATCTACCCTGGGCAACATTAAATCAAGCATAATTAAGTCTGGTTGTAGCTGGAGAGCTAAAGCCTGACCTTTTATCCCGTCTTCTGCTTGACTAACATCGTAGCCAGCCATTTCCAAGTTGACGGCAACGAGTTCTGAAATTGCTGGGTCATCGTCTATGACAAGAATCCTCGGCATTCTTAAAAAATTATTACTACTTATTAAGGATAAATAAGAACCTTTGATAGATACAAAGAATTCTTGATCGATTATAAAAAAGATTTTAAATCTAACATAAAGCTTAAGATACCAGGATAAATAAATCTACCCTAAAGTACAGGAATTTTTTTAGCTGATATGTTACACACCCTACAATCTGGCTCAGATGACTACAAAATCATCGAGCTATGACTGTTTAACACTGTTTAGTTAAGAAGTTGCGATCGCCAAAGTTCAATTCCCGATTCAAAGCCGCCCTATCATAAAACAGTATTAACTGGTGCGCAAGGTATGCCAATTTTTTGTTGAAGGGCTATAACAGACAAGGCTTCCCGTACTATTATTGCAATTTTTGACAATTAGGAAGAATTAAATAGAGTTTTTTTGTGAGAAATGTTTCAGTTGTTGGGTATACGCGCAATTAGTTGTGTAGCGTTATTTGATTGGCGTACCCGCGATCGTTCATTATAGGTAAAGTGTGGGGAAAGAGTATAGACAAAGCACAGCTGGAACAAAAAAGAAAAGAGCAGTAATGTGGTTGGTAGACGAACCCTAGATTGATAGACAATTAGTCAATGCTGACTAGTTAATCGAGACAGCTTGTTTGTGCTGAAATTTCTTCTTAAACAAACCAAGTCCACCAAGTGCCAAAAGTGATGCAGCTATAGTAGTAGGTTCAGGTACTGGTTCGCCGCCCTTGATGATACCACCCAAAACTTTATCACTTCCACCACCAGCATTCACCTGTTGGAATCGCCCAGCTATCCGCAAAGCTGGAGTGAGAAATCCCTTCTCCAGTGCATCAGAAAGCTCATCGGCACTTAAGCTGGTGTCAAATAGGAAACTAACTGTAGTAAATTGACCTGCTGTTAAGCCTGTTTGGGGATTACCACCAGCAAACGTGTTGCGTGGAGGGCTAATAGCAACATCGAAGTCACCATAGGGTGGTAAGCTGGGAGTATCGATCCCTTTAACCCACAACTTTGTAAAGCCGCTAGTACCTGAATCGTAATTATTGAAGGAAACTGGAGCACCAGGATCAAAATTATCCGCGTCAAATGCTAGCCCAACTAAAGTAGCCTCTGTTGCTTTCAAGCCTTTGCTACCATCAGTAGTGTTGGTAATATCTAAATTTAGCTTTACCTGATTATCTGCGAATTGAGAAAAGTTGAAATCCAACAGTGCAGAAGCACCTGTATTCTCAGTACTCCCAAACGTAGGTTCGATGGTAACTTGAAACGCCTGGGCTGGTGCAGAAGTGACCATTGCAGTCACGGCCATACTAGCAGACAGGGCAGAAGAAGCAATAAATGTTGATAAACTTATTTTCATGTCAATATAGACAACTGAGTATTTGCGTTACTTTGCAACTATAAATACGGAGTTACTTAGGTATAATTGAACCTCTTGTATTTTGTTGCATTGTGTAATTATATACTTGCTAATTCATGAGCAATCCCATCAGAACGACAAGTTCACTACATCTTGTCCTTAACTTTATGAAATCTTGATATAAGCGTATTGCAATATATAAGCGGATTGCGATCGCGCTTCTCTAGTCTAAACTCCAGTAAAATAGCTAAACTCACCAATCCTTTAATGCGTTAACTCGATGACTTTTGCTAACCATCTATGGCTACCCACACCGGCAGATTTCACTTTATTGCCGAATGATGTCCATATTTGGCGAATTAACCTCGAACAACCAGAATCAATCTTAGAAAAACTTGCATTATCTCTCTCTGAGGATGAATTAGTTCGTGCTAACAGATTTTATTTTCCCGAACATCGTCAACGCTTCATTGCTGGGCGTGGTAGCCTACGGACAATATTAGGTGGTTACTTAGGTGTGACAGCTAAAGAAATACAGTTTGATTACGAACCACGTGGTAAGCCATTTTTAGCAAGTAAATTTGCTGACAGTGGTTTAGCATTTAATTTATCGCACTCCCAAAATTTAGCTTTGTGTGCTGTGAGTAAAAATCGTCAATTAGGGATAGATTTGGAATGCATTCGTCCCCTGTCAGATTTAGAATCTCTCGCCCACAGATTCTTTTTACCACGAGAATATGAACTAGTGCGATCGCTTCCTGATGAGCAAAAATCTTCAGTATTTTTTCGCTATTGGACTTGTAAAGAAGCTTACCTTAAAGCCACAGGCGAAGGCATAGCCCAATTAGAACAAGTAGAAATTTCCCTGACTCCCACACAACCAGCAAAGTTACTGACGCAGCCAGACTGGAGTTTATTAGAACTAG
Source organism: Calothrix sp. FACHB-168 (assembly GCF_963889195.1). Lineage (NCBI taxonomy): Bacteria > Bacillati > Cyanobacteriota > Cyanophyceae > Nostocales > Calotrichaceae > Calothrix > Calothrix sp. FACHB-168. The sequence goes on along the minus strand of NZ_CAWPNJ010000041.1, from coordinate 58,778 downwards.
TACCAGCCAACAATTACGTCGCCGCTTTAGCAGTACTCGGCTTTGGCTGGGACTTGCATTGCTGGGAATATGGCGGATGAAGAGGCAGAGGGGCAGGGAGCAGGGAGCAGGGAGCAGGGAAGGGGGACAAGGAATTTTAGATTTTAGATTTTAGATTTTAGATTTTAGATTCAAACCCAATCCAAAAGACGCTCGCGGACTCGCTCTAAGCGAAGCTATGCCGTTGGCGAAGCCTCTCGTTCGCGTAGCGTCTCCCCTTGGGAGAAGAGAAGGCTTTACGCTGCGCTATCGCAAATCCAAAATCCAAAATTGAATTGCCCAATGCCCAATGCCCCATGCCCAATATTAAAGTTATTACTGTAGAACTTTTGGGAAATATGAAGTTGAGGCATAGCTGAAGTAGTATATGCTACAAGCGATCGCCTCCACATCAGGTCATTACTGAGTTCAGTATTGTATCTGTTGCTGCTTGTTAGTGGTAATAAAAAGCACAGAGAAGCGATGCAAGCAAGTTCTACGAAGAGAAAATCTCGACTAGTTTTAAATCGTACAGTCGCGATCGCAGCGATCGCAATTCCCATTCTGCATTTTTGTCTGGCTAAATTTGCAGTATTTATATCTTATGAGAATAATGTTGCAGCTATTTGGCCTTCATCTGGGGTTTATGTAGCGATTATTTTGCTGTGGGGTTATCGTGTCTTACCGGGAATATTGCTTGGTGAAATAATTATCAATATTTTATTGTTTTATAAAAATCCTGGATTGGGTATTCTGGCTGCTGTCGTTGGTGTAATTGAGGCAATAATCAACGCTTTTTTAATTAAACGCTGCATTAAACATTATCAATTACTTCATCGTACTGCGGATGTATTTAAATTTCTGGTACTAATTTCCTTTGCACCTTTAGTCAGCGCTACCTTGGGGATTAGCCTTCAATGTTTAGATGGAATGACATCTTGGGAGGCTTATGAAGATGCTTGGCGAATTTGGTATTTTGGTTCTATTACTAGCGTGCTGATTATCGCCCCAGCAATTTTAACTTGGTTTGAGCAACCGGAACAACAGACACCACTAAATTGGCAGCAGATTAGCGAGTTTATTTTGCTGTTATTATCCTTAATGGGAATCAGTTACGTAGCGTTTTCCGGTAGGTATCCCTTGGAATATATGCTGATTCCGCCGTTAATTTGTGCAGCATTGAGATTTGGACAACGAGAAACCACCCTGCTGATGACTATTGTAACTGCGATCGCAGTTTACAGTACTACTCATGGTTATGGCTCGTTTTTTAGCCAATTAATTCATGAATCTTTGCTGTTACTACAGTCTTTTATTTGCGTTGTCGCCTTAACAACTTTCTTCATTTGCGCCGTTATTCACGAAAATAGAATAGCAGAAAAACACCTCAGACAAGCTAAAGAAGAATTAGCACAAAGGGTAGAAGAACGCACTGCGGAACTTCAAGAAGCTAAACTGGCTGCGGATAGTGCTAATCAAGCTAAAAGCGAATTTCTCGCTAATATGAGTCACGAACTTCGTAGTCCGCTCAATGGAATTTTAGGTTATGCACAAATTTTGCAAAATTCTCAAAATTTAACAGATAAAGAACGTAAAGGAATTAGCATTATTTATCAGTGTGGTTCCCACTTACTCACCTTAATTAATGACGTACTCGATCTAGCTAAAATCGAAGCGCGGAAAATGGAACTTCAACCCCAAGATTTTCATTTTCCGAAGTTTCTGCAAGAAGTAGTAGAAATTTGTCAAATCCGCGCACAACAGAAAAGAATTGGCTTTTCTTATCAACCAACTGACAAATTACCTAGTATTATTTATGCCGATGATAAACGCTTGCGGCAAGTTTTGATTAATCTTTTAGGCAATGCAATTAAATTTACTAGTAATGGTGGAGTAAGTTTACAAGTACAAGTTATCAAGGTAGGAAATTGGCAACTAAATTCTCGCACTACTCGCGTGCGCTTTCAAATTCGCGATACAGGTGTAGGTATAACAGAGGAACAACTCACAAAAATTTTCTTACCCTTTGAACAAGTTGGTAGCAGAGAACAACAGGCGGAAGGTACGGGATTAGGGTTAGCAATTAGTCAAACAATTATCAATCTCATGGGTAGCAGTATTCAAGTCAAAAGCAAACCTAATAAAGGTAGCATTTTTTGGTTTGAATTAAATTTACGTGAATCTGAAGAATCTACAGTTAATCAGACATTTAATTCTCCAAAAACTATTATTGGCTTTGCAGGTCGTACCAGGAAAATTTTAATTGTTGAAGACCGTTGGGAAAACTTTTCTGTGTTAGCAAGTTTATTAGAACCCCTTGGTTTTGAGATTATTCATGCTTATAACGGTCAGGAAGGATTAAATCAAGCCATAAAATGCAGACCAGACCTAATTATTACAGATTTAAAAATGCCAGTGATGGATGGTTTAACTATGACTCAAGAAATCCGCCAAAACCCAGAGATTAAAAATACAATTGTCATAGTTTCATCTGCAAGTGTATTTAATTTTCATCGCCAAGAAGCTCTCAATGCTGGTTGCAATGATTTTTTGCCTAAGCCTATACAAATGGAAGATTTATTTTGGCAATTGCAAAATCATTTGCGATTAACTTGGATTTATGAACAAGATCCAGAATTTAAACCTCACCAACCACAGACAACAAATTTACCAGTGCAAATGATGATTCCTCCAGCATCAGAACTGAAAAATTTGTATCAAGCCGTACAAATGTGTGATATTGCCAATATCCAAGCAGAAACAACCAGAATTCAGAATTTAGATCCTAATTATGCAGCTTTTACAAATAAAATATTAGCTCTTGCTGACGAATTTGAGGTTGAAGCAATTGCAGCTTTAATTAAACCATATCTAGAAAAATAGTCATATATATCATGTCAAATAGTAAAACAAATTCCATTTTAATTGTTGATGATAATAACAACAATATCCGCGTTTTATTTGAGATATTACATAATTCAGGATTTCAAGTTTCTGTAGTTAAAAGTGGAGAAATGGCACTAGAAAAAGTACCATCTATTCAACCAGACTTAATTTTACTGGATGTCATGATGCCAGGAATTGATGGTTTTGAAACTTGTTCTCGACTGAAAGCTAACGACAATACAAAAGATATTCCAATTATTTTCATGACTGCTTTGACTGAATTAGAAAATAAAATTAAAGGATTGCAATTAGGCGCAGTAGACTACATTACCAAACCAATTCATGTAGAAGAAGTTTTGGCTCGTGTTAACGTTCATTTATCATTAATAAATACCAAAAATAAACTTTTGGAAGAAATTTCTGAGCGCCGAGAAGCAGAAGCCAAACTTCAGGAAACTCTGACTGAATTAAAACAAACCCAGACTCAACTGATTCAAAGTGAAAAAATGTCTAGTTTGGGTCAGATGGTTGCGGGTATAGCTCACGAAATTAATAACCCAATTAATTTTATTTACGGTAATATTAACTATGTGAATGAATATACAAATAATTTATTGACAATTATCAATATTTATCAGCAAATTTATCCTGACAATCATCCAGAATTAGCAGCAATAGCAGAAGCAATCGACTTAAATTTTATTATTGATGATTTACAAAAACTCCTACCTTCAATGAAAGTAGGTGCAGAAAGAATTAGCAATATTGTGCTTTCATTACGCAACTTTTCGCGGATGGATGAAGCAGAATTTAAAGCTGTAGATATTCATGAAGGGATTGAAAGTACATTAATGATTTTGCAATACCGTTTAAACGATAAACCAGAACAACCAGCAATTGAAGTAATTCGTGATTATGGTAAATTACCTCTTGTTGAATGCTATGCAGGACAACTGAATCAAGTTTTTATGAATATCTTGCTCAATGCAATTGATGCTTTAGAAGCAAATAATAACCAGCCAGAATCGCAGCAGAAAAAAGCAAATTCTCAGCAAATTAAAATTCGTACTTTTCTCGATAATTCACAACAGATAACAATTGCGATCGCAGATAATGGCTTAGGAATTCCCGAAGAGGTAAAAAACCGCATCTTTGACCCTTTCTTTACTACCAAAGCAGTAGGACAAGGTACAGGTTTAGGCTTGGCGATTAGCTATCAAATCATCACTCAAAAGCATGGCGGTACATTAGAATGTAATTCAACTCCTGGAGAAGGAAGCGAATTTATTATTAAAATTCCTGTACAACAAAGTTAGTTTGTCAATGGTCAATAGTCAATGGTCATTTGTGAATTTTGATTGATTTAAATAAGATAAATTATGTAGGGTGTGTTGTCGCGTAGCGCAACGCACCGCAAAAAATTAATTAATGGATTGTTTTACGTATTTCACTATAGTAATTACAACAAGAGCAATTACCAAAGCTATTGCTACATTTCTCAGTATAGGGTTATTCCAGTGCTTGACAGCGATCGCTAAAATTGCCCACACTGTTACACCCACATAAGCAATGTCTCGACGCTGAATCACAATTGTAGCCGCAATTGCAGATGCGATCGCTAACAGAATTACAGTCCAGTATTCCGCAGAAATACCCCATCCGTTCCAATTTTGGAAATATAAAGCACAAGCTACATTGACAATAGTTGCAACGCTAATCCAACCCAGATAAATGCTAATAGGTGCATAAAGATACCATTTTTTCTGCCGAGAGACATGCTGATTGCCAATATTTAACCGCAAGTAAATACCAATTAGCGGTAGCAAAATTAATAACATGGCGATAACTGATAAAACAAACAAGCGAGAAAGAAACAGGTATACCCAAATACTTTGAGCAATGGAAGCAATTACCAGTAAATATCCTGTATTGCGTAAATCTGCATCTTCCTTCTGACTGGGGAGAAATTGGTAAATTCCCAAAGCAAATAAACCAAGGTAAATCAATCCCCAAATAGCAAAAGCATAGTTAGCAGGGATAATTGAGACATTTTTAAACAAAGTATTGGAAATTTGCCCAATACTTAGACCATTTAGCGGAAAAATGTTAGATATGACATTGACCACAAAAGCGCCGATAATAGCCGCTAGAGTTGCCAGCTGACGGATAAAATCACGGTTATCGCCTTGAGTTGACTGTTGCATGGGATGGATGGCTAACTCAATATATCTTTAGCTTATAGTTCTTTAGCAGAGTGCAATGTGCGATCGCCTTTTTGTGGCATAACTGTTATGTTAATTTTGAGGTATAGCCTACATGCAAAATTGACTATTTTCTAGGCAAATGAATTTTAGTATATGTTGAAAATTTGGCAGTGACTTTATCAGTAGAATTTCTATTAGCGTTGGTTAAAAATAATCTCTGGACACCAGAACAAGGATTAGCTTATGTACTAAAAAATTTAGAACCACAGCCAAAAGTAAAAGCTGTGACTGAGTTAGTCAACTATTTGCCAGCAAATTTAACAATAACAGCACTTTCAGAAGCACTCACGGCTGTAAACTCCATTGAGTATGATTGCGAGCGCGCCTATACCTTAATTCCTTTACTAGAAAAACTACCTAGTGAGTTGTTACCTGAAGCACTTAAAGTTATTTGCTTAATTGAGGAAGAGAGATATCGCGCTGAAGCCTTGAATGCTTTCGCAGCAAAAGTACCCAATGATTTGTTAGCAGCCACAGTCACCGCCGCGCGATCGCTTAAAGATGGGTATGCTCTCGGTTATGCTTTGAATGGCTTAACAGAAAAACTGCCAGAGGTATTGTCAGAAGCACTCAGCGCCGTAGCCTTAACTCAGTCTGATTACGATCGCGCTACTGTCTTGATAGTTTTATCAGAGAAACTACCGCCAGAGTTGTTCCCTGAAGCACTTAATGCTGCTAAAGAGATTGAGTCCGATTATCAACGCGGTAATGCTTTAAGAGCTTTAGCCAAGAAACTGCCACCTGAGTGTTTACAAACAGCAGTAAAAATTGCCCGCTCAATTAAAAATAAAAGCGATCGCGTCTTTACTTTAATAGTTTTAGCAGAAAAGCAGCCAGAACTATTGCCAGAAATACTCTCCACCGCACGCTCAATTAAAAATCATCGCGATCGCGCCAGTGCTTTAACAGTCTTAGCAAAAAAACTGCCAGAACTATTGCCAGAAGCACTTTTAGCTGCACGCGCAATTAAAGATGCGTTTTATCGTGCCTATGCCTTGATGTCCATAGGCATGAAACTGCCAGAAGTATTGCCAGAAGTACTTTTAGCTACGCGCTTACTTGAGTATGGTAGATATCACGCTGAGTTATTGAGAGAATTAGCAGAGTACCTACCAGAGGTATTACCAGAAGCAGTCACTGCTGCTTGCAGAGTTAGAGATGATGAATGTTGCGCCTATGCTTTAAGTGGATTAGTCGAAAAATTGACACCTGATTTACTAGAAGAAGCAGTCACAGGCGCACGCGCAATTGAGGATGAAAGATTTCGTGCCTATGCCTTGATTGCCTTAGCAGAGCAATGGCCAGAGGTTTGGCCGGAAGCCATTGCTGCCGCCCGCTTCACGATTGAGAATAAAGAATGCCGCGAATATGCTTTGAGAGTTTTACCAGATAAGTTGCCACCAGAGTTGTTACAAGAAGCACTTGTCTTTATGAATGTATAAATTCTGCATTCATTGGTGTCAACTTAATACGAAACCTGGTTACCGCAAGGAACTGAAGTTCCTTGCTCATAGGCAAAGTCATCTAAAGATGACTAAATATCTTCAAAATATTGAGTCTACTTTAGTAGACTTGGGCTATTAGCCTGAGAATTCATTCTCAGGCGGGCGACAAAGCTGAGACAGAGGTTATTTTTAGCTTAAGTTGACACCTATGCCCCCTTAATTGGTATAAAAAAATTTCTCTCGCTTACCCGACGTACCGCCCGCAGGCTGAAAGCCTGGGGCTATCGTTACAAAGCCCACGTTCGTGGGCTAAAGAATTCAGCCCACAAAGGTGGGCTTCGTGTGATTAGCCGCACCCTTCCAGGGTGACGGCGGTTTATTGGGTAAGCGATGGGTTGGGGATGAAGACAAAACTTTGCAACCAAAAGGGTTTCACGTTGACACCAATGTGCCATGCCCCTACCTGCATACCTCATGCTGAAAATACATATTCGTGATGCTTCGCCTTGTCTGCTGATAAATTGAGGCGAAGTCTCACGATTTTAGCTTCTACGCAGAGCATGGGAGCTAAGTAGGGAGACATAATTATTTGTAGGATGGGTTAGCGATAGCGTAACCCATGCGGGTGTTGGGTTTCGTTCCTCAACCCAACCTACGTCCATCTTATATTTAATTCCAACTACCTACTTAGATAAAATCAGAAAAGCGATCGCTTTATTTAATGTTTGCTGTTGCTTTGGTTGATAAAGTCACAAGTTGATAAAGCTTTTCTTCAAACTTTTCCATACAAGCTGACCAATCATATTCTAAAATTGATGGGCGAGCATTCTGACTCATTGTGGCTTTGAGTTCGGGATTTTGCAGAATTTCAATAACTTTATTGGCAAAATCTACGGGGTTATTTGGTTGAGCTAAAAAGCCGTTGTGTCCGGGAGTAACTTGTTCTGCTGTTGATGGTGCAAAGGCTGCAACTACAGGAGTACCAGAAGCTAATGCTTCATTATTTGTGGTACAGAAGTTTTCGGTAACAGAAGGGTTAATAAATACATCGGCTCTAGCAAACCAGCCTAACAATTCTGTACCGTGAGATTCTCCCCAAATTGTAATTCCCGATTTATACTTTTGGGCAAGTTGACGAATTTGTTCGTCTGAGGGGCCGCTACCGACAATTACTAAATGTACGTCAGGAATTTTGGCAGCAATTAAAGGGAATGCATCGATTAATTGAGTAACATTCTTTTCGGCGGTGATGCGCCCAACAAATAATAAAGTAGGTCTGTTATCGTTGGGAATGGGGTTGTAAGAAATATTCCGGGGATGGAATTTTTCGCAATCAATACCTTGATAAGGAACGTATTCGCTACGCTGACATTGCAATTTTTCGTACTTAATTAACTGTTCCCTGGATGAAAATAAGTTAACAGTATAAGCATCGCTGACTTGCTTCACTATTAGGGGAATAATGGGACGCAGTAAGTTAAAGAAGAAACTTCCTAAGTAATATTTGATATAAGCAACGATATCTGTATGGAATACGGAGATAATAGGAGTACCTGTTTGCTTGGCGTATTTTACTCCTACTGCACGACCGTAACCTTGTAAAAAGGCTGAGTAAGCTCCTCGCATCTGGGCTGATTCTTCCACGACGATGATATCAGGTTGGAAGTTGAGGAGTAATTTAGTATCGCTCCAGTGTTTGTAATTTAAGGGTTGGGGTAGAGATTTATAGAAAATTAGCGGTTCGGTGGGGAAGGCGTAGGAAGAAAAGTTAGGATATGTCTGTAACTCTTCTAATCCTGGCATGGGACGATTCCCTACTTGTTTGGGATATTTATCGTTAATTTCTGGGTGGATGAGAAAAACTTCATGTCCTTGCTGGAGTAACCAGCGAACGCGCTGATGGACGGCGACGGAAACGCCTGTGAGAAAGGGGGCGTATAATCCGGTGAATAAGGCAATCCGGAGGGGTTGTTTTTTCATGATATAAGGATCTTTTTAAGAAAATTGCTGGTTTTGATTTGCGGATTTACGCAGGATTTTTTACGCAGAGGCGCATGGGGCATTGGGCATTGGGCATCCCTTCGGCTTCGCTCAGGGCGAGTGGGCATTGGGCAGACGCGATGAATCGCGTCTCTACAATTTGCCTCCTCAACTCCGGCGAAAGGGCTTATACTCCTCTAGGCGAATATTCCAGGCGCTAAATATGCGATAATTGACACCGCGCCATGTAATTGTGGTCATGCTCAAAGTAGACAATAGCCCTAACCCATAGATCCATTGAGTTAGGGGAATGCTAATTAATAATTTGAGGATTGTGGTGAAGGTAATGGGGACGATGGGTTGCAGGCGATCGCGCGTCATTTGCTGTACGCCATGCTCTAAAATTAACATTAGCCATAGTAATCCTACGGTATAGCTGACGTAACACCCCAATAAAAAATTAAAATTTTCCCATTGTCCAATAAAGGATGCCCAGAGCAAAGACATTAACACCAAAGTAGGTATTAAAATACTGGAAATGGTATCGCCAATAATTGCTGAAGGCTGGGGATGATACAGTCGAGAAGAAATTAATTGACGCTGAATTTGGTTTCTTAAACTCGGTAAATCGCTTTCTTCCCGATTTACCATAAATAAGCAAGGGACAAACTTTACCCGCAGCTTATGTTTGCGTAAGACGCTACCAATCAAAATATCTTCGCACAGGGCGAGACTCCACTTATTTAATAGTCCTGTTTGCTGAATTACTTCGGTTTTTATTGCCAAACTTCCGCCCCAAGGCATCCCAAACAGATATTTCTGGATAACTAAGGATACATTAGCTACATAAGGTATTAAAGACCACCAATCTTTACCTTTAGGTAAGTACCAACAGCTACCAGTAGTTGCACCGACTTTGGGATTGGCTAGGGGATTGACTAATTCTCGCAGCCAATTAGGATGAACTACAGTATGGCTATCCGCCAAAGCAACGACTTTATAAGAGTCATCCAATTCTGAGACAGCTTGAACTAAAGAACTGCACTTGAGACTACAATTATTGCGGATATTGCGCAAAGGACTAATTTCAACATTAGTTACTCCTAGCGCTTGTACTGTATCAACAGCAACATTCCAAGCTGGATCGTCTTGATGATCGACAACAATCTTTAGCTCATATTGGGGATAATTTTGTCGCAACAGCGCCCGTAAACATTGATTGAGGTAGGGATCGGCTCCACGCAAACAGAGGATTATTGCAGTTTTGGGTAACTGTTCATCTGGTAACAAGTTTTTTTGATTGGAGTATAAAGACAGTAAATATACTAGGGTGAGAATTACTTGAATAACTAGCCAACCTAGCAACGAGTTACACAGAAACTTATCCAAATCTGGCATTAATTTTAGAGCCTCCCGTATGGCTGGGGTGTTCCCCGCCCTTGACTTGACATTATGGATCGAGGGAATATTTCACAGTGATGTTGATGGTAGTATTCTTATTCAATGCAAAACTAGCATCACGGAATTTAGGCGTACCAGTTTGCACAGATACAGTAGGATTTTTAGAGATACCAAAACCTTCTGTAGGTATCCCGAAAAAGTCGCGGTTGAGTTTGCGATCGCCATTTTGATCGTCCACAATAGCAACAGCATAATTCCCAGGTTTTAAGCCTGTAAATTGGTGTTTTAAAGTGCTACCTGTGATTTTCTGGCAAGTACTTTTTAGCACATCTGTAGTGCTTAAAGGAAATGCTTTGGCTTTGTCTTGAGAGTAAACACCAATGCAAATTTCACCCTTTTGGCTGCGGATATTATTGACTACGACAGTGAGGGTTTCTGCTGGTGCAGCTTTGACGGTGGGAATTGTGGCGATACTGGCTAAAGTAGCAACAATTAAAGCTGAGATTTGAGACATCTTTAACATAGTTTGCTAGTCTCCTAATTCATAATCGAGTATGAAAACTTTTGCTTGGTATTAATAAAAAGAAGATAACGAACCACAAAGACACGAAGTACGCTAAGAAGAGAAAAGAAGAGAAGTTAAGGATCTTTGTAGGGGCACGGCGCTAGTAAGATTGTCTAGTTGTGAAATATATTGTGGATGCCGTGCCCCTACGATATAATGCATTCCAGCCCAACTGAACTGTATTGAGTTAAGGGTGGGCATTACCCACCATATTATGATTGCTACTTCATCAAATTTTGAATGTCTGTTTTATCTAGCCATTCTTTAGTAATTTGCAAACCTGCTTCTAGCCCAATTTTAGGACTGTAATTCAATAAATTCTGAGCTTTAGCAATCGAACAAGCGTAGGGACGAGTCATAAAATCTATCGACTCTGGCAGAATATCGGCTTTTTTACGAAATAGCTTTTGTCCTTGTACACGCAATTTCAAAAATAGTTTAATTTCCTCTTTACCCAAAGACATCGGCGCAGGAGAACCGGAAATTTCTGCTAAACGAGTAAAGTACTCTTTCCAAGAAGTTTGTTCACCATCGGTAATATTAAATATTTCCCCGTAGGTTTCTTTTTCTACAGCTAAAAAGATAGCATCAATCAAATTATCAACATATACATGATTGATAATTCCATGTTCATCGCTAGCATAAGCAAATAACTTCTGCCGCATAAAATGAACTGGACGCACTACCCAAGGAATACATCCCGGCCCGTAAACATCACCAGCGCGAATAATAATTACACCAAAATCTGCGGGATTATTTAACGGTAGTAATGCTTGTTCAGCTTCGATTTTGGTTTTGCAGTAAGGGTTGGTTTCATCGGCTAGGGGTTCAGATTCGCTGACGCGATCGCTATAATTAAACCCATAAACCAAAATACTCGAAAGATGCACAAAAGTCTTGATACCAGCGCTTTTAGCAGCTTTCGCTAAATTAATCGTTCCATCAACATTAATCTCGCGAAATTCCTTAATTGCACCAGATTCTTGAGCAATTTGGGCTGTATGTAAAACGATGTCTACACCTTGACAAGCCTTTTGCACAGTTTTAGCATCGTTCAGGTTACCAACAATTACCTCAACGCCCAAAGCTTGTGCTTGCTTATCTTTAACAGCAGAACTTTGCAGTCCTTTAACCTTCATTCCCTTAGCAACAGCTAATTCAGCCGCACGCCAGCCGATAAAGTCATCAATTCCAGTAATCAGAAGAATTTTGTTTTCCAAGTTCATAAAGCAGAGATGATTGGTGAGTTGTGTAGGGGCGGGGTATCCCCGCCCTTAGCGGATTGCGGTATCCCCGCCCTTAGCGGATTGCGGTATCCCCGCCCTTAGCGGATTGCGGTATCCCCGCCCTTAGCGGATTGCGGTATCCCCGCCCTTGATTGACGATGGGGGGTATCCCCGCCCTTGATTGACTTAATGTGGAGAAAATCTTGATGATGCGAAGATTTAAAAAATATCAGCCGGGTCAGCAGAACGCAGTTTATTAATAGCTAAAGACCCAGAAGTCATACACATTAAAACCGCCGAAATTAACACCAGCACTATATTATTAAAGCTCATCATAATCGGCAGCTTTGTGGCTTTCATGGCAAAATCATAGATAAACACGGATAAAATGAATCCGGGAATAAAGCTAAAAATCGCCAAAATCAAAGCCTGTTGAAAGACCACATTTAACAAATAGCTGTTGGGATAACCCATTGCTTTTAATGTGGCATAAGCGACAAATTGAGTAGCAATGTTGCTGTAAAGAATTTGGTAAACAATTACTACCCCAACTACCGAAGCCATTGTCAACATTAAGTTGAGAATAAACCCGATTGGTGTTCTCACAGCCCAATATTGTTTTTCAAAATCAATGAAACCCTGATATGTAAAAACTTGAACATCATTAGGCAATGATTCTTCTAAACTTTTCAGCACTTTATTGGGGTCAGTACCTGGCTTTAAGCTAATGACACCAATATCAATCATTTCTGCGGGGCGAGTATTAGGATTAATGCGCAGAAAAGTTGAATCGCTGACAAGTAAATTACCATCTACACCAAAGGAAGGCCCTAAGCTAAATAATCCCGCAACTCGAACGCGATAACCAACTAAGGAATTAAAGGGGAATATTTCAACTGTTTGTTCTTTTTGTCCTTGGTCGTATCTTTCAGCAATCGGCCCGAATTCTGGACGCGAATCTCGGTCAAACAGCATCATATCCGGGATTTTTAGTTTATCTAAATTTTCCTCAACTTCGGGAATATTTAAAACAGACCTACCCGGATCGAACCCAATCACATAAATCGAATACTTTTCATTATTGACTGGGTTTTTTAACTTAGCAAATTGCAAATAAATCGGACTAACAGATTCAACACCATCAAAGCCCAAAGCTTGGTATAAACGAGTCCGCGAAAAGCTTTGATTTGATGTGATAGATTTGTATTGCGAACTAACTAAAAACAAATCTCCACGCAAACTTTGATGTACTGCAGTCGCACTAGAATAAAGTGCATCTTGAAAGCCTAGCTGAATAAACATCAGCAGCACAATAAAAGCAATCCCCGCTACAGCTACCAGAAAACGTATTTTTTGCTGAACTAGCTGTAGCCATGCTAAAGGAATTTTAAAATTCATTTGTTAGTTGTCAGTTGTCAGTTGTCAGTTGTCAGTTGTCAGTTGTCATTTGACTAATGCCCAATGCCCAATGCCCAATGCCCCATGCCCATTAAATATGAATCGCCACATCAACTTGCAGGTTGGTAAGTCTTGATACTTTGGCGCTATCTGCAGGATCATCTATGCAGATTTTGACTTCGACAATTTTGCGATCCGTATCTGCACTGGGGTTGAGGCTGAAGATGCTTTGCTTATCAACTTGCCAACCTACATCTTCTACAGTTCCCTTTAATTTACCCACAATTGCCGGGCTGGTAATGGTCACTTTTTGACCTTTACGCACTTTTTGAATATCGGTTTGGTAAACTTCTGCAACTACATACATCTGCGAAATATTACCTATCTCCGCAAAGCCAGAAGTTGCAATTACTTCGCCTGTTCTCGCGTGAATTTTTAAAATTGTACCGTCAATGGGTGATTTAATGTAAGTTAAATCTTGGTCAGCTTTTGCTTGTTTAACAGCAGTTTGGGCACTTCTGACTTCTGTTTGCGCTAATTCTACATCTACAGAACGTACTTCTTTAACGCTGTTAAGTTGAGATTTTGCTTGCTGAATTTGGCTTTGGGCTGTGTCTTTAGTCCGCTTTAAGGTGGCTTCGGCTTCTTCTAGTTGCTGTTGTGTGGTGTTGAGTTGTAGCGCTTTGCTATCGGCTACAGAAGCCGCGATCGCACCTTGATTGTACAATTTCTGATAGCGATCGTTCTCAGTTTTGGCATTTTCTACTTGCGCCTTAATTCTAGCAATTGTCGCTTCTTGCGCTGCTACATCGCCTTTTAACTGAGATTCTAACCGGACAATCGCTGCTTTTTGCGCGTCAATATCTCCCGTTTTCGCACCAGCTTTTACCTGGGCTAATTGGGCTTTAGCAACTTGCAGTTTATCTAAAGCTTGTTGTAAAGCAGCCGTAGCCCGGTTGTAATCTTCTAGGTAAGCTAAAAGTTGTCCAGCTTGTACCTTATCGCCTTCTTTAATTAAGAGTTTTTCAACTCGCACACCGTTAATAGAATTAGGTGCAGATAAATAAGTAATTTCGCCTTCTGGTTGTAAACGTCCTAAAGCGGTAATCGCAACTTTTGCAGGTGTAACCTTTTGAGGCGTTTCTGTTGGGCGAGTGTAAAAATTAGACCGATAGAATAATCTTGATAAAGCGAAAAAAGACGCCAGTCCAGCAGCAACGACTACAGAAACTCCTAGAACTATTTGCCACTTTTGTACAGACTGTTTGAATAATGGGCTTTCTTTGTTTACTGCCATATTTTTATTCCGATTGTGCTGAGGGATAATTTAAAAATTTGTCATTGGTCATTGGTCATTGGTCATTTGTTATGAAAATTACCAAAGATTGAGAGAATAGACTTCTTGCATAAATATTGTCGCTGTGTTGATTAGGAGTTTGAAAAGCGCACGCAGAGCCGCACCAGACGCAGAGAAGAATGAGAAAATTAGGACTTTTGCAAGATGTCTAATGACTTGAATGAGATTACTGATACACTATTTGTAGTTAAGAAATCAAGTAGAAATCTTATGAATTCTTGATAAGAGACTTAGCCATTTTTTTTGGTTAAATCAATGGCAAGAATGAATTGTGCAATAATACCCAGTAAATAAATTAGGACTTACACAGTGTCAGATATTTTTCATGCTTTTTGTCAATGGTCAATAGTCCATAGTTCAAAAACCTGAATTGTGACCATTAAATTTTGACTTTTGACTACCCTTGTGAGGGTTTTTATGTTCGGTGTGTAAGTCCTATCAGTCACCAGTGTGAGGTGATTTTACTCCTCAATATTCAAACAGAAATGAATAGAAACAGTCTGATTAGTTGTATGCAGCGTTTACACTTTGTAAGTAGAGAAAAATTACTATTTGCCAGCCTCAAATTATGCTAATGCTACTAATAACATTCTTGCCTTGATTGTTTAAATCTAGCACAGTAAATACTCTAAGAATTTAGTAGCATTTTTAATATAAAAATCTCCCCAATAATGCAGCGACTATCTAAATAACTTGAAAAACTAGGATAAAGCTTTGTTAAAGTATTGCAAAAACCCTTTAGCTTGTCAACTAGTTTTCGCCGTTATAATTAATGTTTCAATGCCCAAAATATCTGCAAGAAAATGCTGAGAAAATAGTGAATATATACTAAGTAATTCTCCTCAGTTAATTCTCAAAGATGATCATCAATCAACCGACTCTACTATTATCAATCGATAATCGTGAAGTCATTTGTGTACCATAAAACATTATTAGAAAATGGGCATTGGGCATGGAGCATTGGGCATTGGGCATTGGGGGACGCAACGCGGCTGGAAGCAGAGGGAGAAATGGAAGAGATATAGGGGTTTAGGTATGAGAAGTCGATGCCACTCCACTGCACAGGACTGATGCAAAAGTCACCAAAATTTTTTATTTATTCAACCGCCAAAAATCTGAGATTTTGGATTGAAATAATTTTCCATGCCCAATGCCCCATGCCCAATGCCCAATGCCCCATGCCCCATCCCCCTTGACTGTTGATATGTTAATGCTATGGTTGGTATTTTAACTGGCTGCACTGAACTACAGTAATTATGCCTATTGTGCCCATAAATCAAATTCTCGTTGGTTGTAATCGCCGTCCGATTAAGGGTGACAAGGTTGATGAGTTGAAGGAATCAATTAGGGCTAATGGTCTGTTAAACCCGATTACGGTGGATCAAAAGCTCAATTTGATTGCAGGATTGCATCGATTGACGGCTTGTAAGCTGTTGGGGTTGGATGCGATCGCGTGTAATATTGTGACTTACCAATATGCAGAACAGGCGCGTTTGGCGGAAATTGACGAAAATTTAATCCGCAATGAGCTAGAACCGCTAGAACGTTCGGAGTTATGGTTAGAACGCGATCGCATTTTAGAACGCATGGGACTGCGAGCAAAGGTAGGAGATAATCAACATACCCTCAAAGCTGGTGAAATGATTTCACCACCTCTCAAACGAACTGTGGAGTTAGCTAAGGAAGCTGGCTATTCTGAGCGCACTTTTCAGCATGGAAAGCAGATAGCCAAGGGAATTCACCCCGATGTCAAACAAATGATTAAGGGAACTGCGATCGCGGAAAGTCCTACCACATTATTAAAAATAGCTAGAGCAGGAAGTCAAGAACGCGCTGTAGCCGAAGCAGCACAACAAGCTGGAGAATTGGCTCAAGCGCAGGGAAATCTTCAAGAAGTTGAGCATCAAGCTAAATTATTGGCTGAGGCGCAAAATAAGCAAAAAGAATTACAAATTTTAGCCTATAACAGTGCTTTAGCAGAAAAAGAAGCTAAATTACTGCAAAAGAAAAGCCAGAGTCAACCAGAGAAAGCGAGGGAATTTAACCCAGTCCTCAAGGTGACAGTGGGCGACGAATGGATATTAGGACGGCATTTAGTCTATTGTGGGGATACGGCAGAGCAAGACTTTCTAAACTTGCTACCCTCAGATGCAGCATTAGCGATCGCTACTGTTTCCCCTAGTTGGAATCATAATTACTTGGTGGGAGAAGCGCGAGTTGTGGCAGTATTGCGATCGCCAGGGCAAATTTACGAATTTTACAAGCGTAATCAAATGCCTTTTCAGTATGAATTAATATTAGGAAATATCTACGTAGGGATTTTTTCACATCAGTCTTTATCCCAGCCACAAACAGCAATTAATATTGAAGGTGTAGAAGGAATTGTTAATTACTTAATTAATTTATATACCAGTCCCAATAATTTTGTCATTGCGCCATTTATGGGGAATGGGGAAGTTCTCATTGCTTGTGAACGTATGGGGCGAATCTGTTTTACTGGCGATGAAAATGAGGAGTTGATTAGCCGAGGAATTGGGCGTTGGGAGAAGTGGACAGGAAAGCAATCTCAAAAAATGGGGTAATCAATGTCTTTCCCATGCCCCATGCCCCATGACGGCAGTTGCTTCAAGTCGGCAAAGCCGCCCAACGCACTGCCTCCCCCATGCCCATTTTCAAGACAGTCTCATTCTATTCGCTAATAGTCTCAACTTTATTATTATCTGATGCTTGTTGGGCAACATTTTTCCGGCGGCTCGACCTCATTTTGCGGACGCGATCGCTTTCTCTGACACCACCTGCTGTTTCATATTGACGGCTATCTGTGCCATACTTAATAGCAATTAGCATTAGCATCTTTTGAGAAAGTTTAGCCAGATTTTTTTCCATCTCTTCAACTTCAGTTAAAGAAGAATCAGCTAAAGATAGAGCATTATTATGAATCTCAAGTTTATTACGTAACTGTTCTATTGACTCCAGCAGTTTTTCCAGACTATACTCATCATCCAATTTCAGATTTGGATCGATCAATTTTATTCCGGCGGCTCTTGACTCAACTTTTGCTAAAACGCTGGATTTACGTTTTTTGCGACTCATAAATGTGCCCTGATAAAATACTTATAAACATAGCTTGCCTTAATTAAATCGAAATCTGGTTCAGTATAAATAGCAGTTTTTGAACGGACAATTTTCAGCTAATATTCGGTAATATTTCGGTGTCTATAGGACTTACGCAACTGGCACAGAATTTCATATTGTAGGCGTAGGTTGGGTTGAGGCTTTGCGAAACCCAACGCCCTTGTTAATGTTGGGTTACCCTTCTCCTGCGGAGACGCTTCGCGAACGGGAAGCCGCTCCGCGTCTACGTTCCTCAACCCAACCTACATCTATATGAGTTGAGCAAAGCCACTACTGAGTTGAGCAAAGCCGCTATTGAGTTGAGCAAAGCCACTATTGAGTTGAGCAAAGCCGCTATTGAGTTAAGGAAAGCCACTATTGAGTTGAGCAAAGCCACTATTGAGTTGAGCAAAGCCACTATTGAGTTGAGCAAAGCCACTATTGAGTTGAGCAAAGCCACTATTGAGTTGAGCAAAGCCACTATTGAGTTGAGCAAAGCCACTATTGAGTTGAGCAAAGCCACTATTGAGTTGAGCAAAGCCACTATTGAGTTGAGAATAGCCGCTATTGACTTAACGATAGTGGCTTTTGTTATTGGCGAATTTGCGATCGCCATCAATATTCTCAGATGTAATTAACATTATCGTAGGGGCGGGGTTTCCCCGCCCTTATACGACATTCTCAAAACAAACGCGATCGCCTAGCATTTTTACGGAATTTAGGCTAAAAAGTTTGTATTATCTCAAATAACCTGCCACGCCCACACAGCCAGCTATGGAATTAAATCTCCGCTTCCCAGAGAATAATCAGGTCATTGTAACATTTGATGGGCAAGAAACTGATAGGCTGGATTTTGCCTCACCGTTGAATGCAGCAGACAGAGAAGAGATTCGCTGGTACTTAGAAACTTATGCGGCACATTACACCACGGATGTAGACGATAAACGGGCGGAAGGGATAGCAAAAAAATTCCGGCAATGGGGCGAAGATTTATTTAATGCGGTTTTTCAAAATCGGGCTGCTCAACGGCTGTTTAATTATTTTCAAGATGAAAATCAACCAGGACGCTTATTAACAATCAGCGCCAGTCATCCAGCAATTTTATCGCTGCCTTGGGAATTGTTACGCGACCCAGAAGGTACTTATTTGTTTCACGAAAATCCCCGCATTTCAATTCGTCGCCGCTTGGCTGGTGCAGGGGGTGGGCGCAGACCATTTAAAGTACAAGTCAAAGACCGTTTGCGGTTATTGTTTGTGGTCAGTCGTCCCAGTGATGCAGGATTTATTGACCCCCGTGGAGAAGCAATGGCAGTTTTGAACGCCATTCAACAAGCAGCAGCCGGAAGAGTTGAGGTAGAGTTTTTGCGTCCAGCCACCTTGGATAATTTAGTAGCGCGGCTAGAAGACTCGCGCCAACCCCCTGTTGATATTGTGCATTTTGACGGTCATGGGGTATTTGATTTAGATGGGCGTTTCCAAGAACAGGCTAAACATAGCGACCCGGTGGGACTAACTAAAGGCGGAAACGAGAACGGCGGCAATATCGGTTATTTGTTATTTGAGGATAAAGAAGGGAAAAAAGCCCTGATTACTGCCGAAACCTTGGGTGATATGCTGAATCGGCAAAAAGTGGGGTTAATTGTTTTGTCTGCCTGTCAGTCGGCGGCGATGGGTGGGGAAGATGGAGAAGATGCAATGGGTAGTGTAGCCGCTAGGTTAACCCATGCAGGTATTCCCACAGTCTTGGCAATGACTCATTCGGTATTAGTCACAACTACCCAACAACTGTTTGCCAAGTTTTATCAGGGTTTAGTATCTGGTGCTGGTATGGGTGAAGCATTAGATAATGCGCGGCGAGACTTGTATCTCAACCAACAACGGGGAGAACGGCAACGGGGTGAGAACCGGGTGCAGTTAAAATTGCAAGATTGGTTTTTACCTGCCTTGTATCAAGCGGCTGGGGATACGCCGTTATTGCAGCCAGACTTGAACCACCAAGAAAGCAGCGAGTCACCAAAATGGGGAAACTTGCCGGATTTACAAGAAGCTGGATTCTTCGGTCGTAGCCGGGAATTGTGGCAGATAGAACGCTGGCTTGTGCAGGGAACGCGCCGCCTCACAGTATCGGGTTTTGGTGGACAGGGAAAAACCTATCTTGTCCAAGAAGCAGGACGCTGGTTACACCGCACGGGGATGTTTGAGAAAGTTTGTTTTGTGGATTATGCTGCTTTTGGTGCTGTGGATGCTGTAGGCTGGGCAGTTAGCACCCTGGCGACAGTGTTAGATGAGAGTTTAATTGATGGGGCGGCGGCAACTCAGGCGTTGCGTAAGCAAGCCACATTGCTGATTTTAGATAACTTAGAAACCTTGCCAGCCGAAACTCTCCGGGAACTGTTAACCGTGGCAAAACAGTGGTCTGAAGTTGGGGAATGTCGGGTATTACTCACCACTCGCACACCAGATTTTCACCATCCCGATTATCCCACACAAGGCAGTCGCAAACATATCTCCTTATCTTTGCGAGGTTTGGGACAAGAAGATGCCCTAGCGTATTTCCAGAGTTTGATTAAACTGACGCTAGCACCCAAATTTGACCCACCTAAACGGGGCGTATTATTGGAATTATTTAAACTGGTGGATTTTCATCCCCTCTCCATTGGTTTGTTAGCGAAACAGTTGGAAAGTCGCCGTCCGGCAGAGTTGGGACAACGCTTAGAAGCGTTGATTGCCCAAACACCAGATAATCCCCTATTGGCATCGTTGAATTTATCTTTAGAACGGTTAGATGCTGAAGCAATGCAGTTGTTGCCTCGCTTAGGCGTGTTCCAGGGCGGGGCGTTTGAATTTAACTTGCTGGAAATTACAGAAATTTCTGAGTCACAGTGGCAAACTTTGCGCCCAGCATTAGAAGCCACTGGTTTAATTCAAGTTGATGGGTCTTTTCTCAAATTTCACCCCACCTTAGCCCCTGCCTTGTGGCCGCGCTTATCCCCAGAAGCACAGACAGAACTGCTTGCCCGTTATCAACAGTTGTATTATCAAGTTTCTCACTATTTGTATTTTGAAGATGACAAAGACCCTCATTTTGCCCGTGCCATTGCCCAACGGGAATTATCGAATTTACTTTATGCAGTTGATAGGGCGTTGGATGCAGGTGCAGAATGGGCTGTAGAGTTTGTTGGGAAGGTAGACAAGTTTCTCGGCAGATTCGGACTCAACCGCGATCGCACTAGACTAATTCAACGAATTGCTGAGTTAACTGGGGAAGTAGGTTCTGATACATGGTTTATCAGCTGTAGTAGTTCAGGCGAGCAATTATACAATGCAGGTCGCTATCAAGAAGCAGCGCGGGTATTTAGTGAAATACTGGCAGGGCTAAGTGAACAACCGAGTTATAATCACTGTGTCATTTTGACTTGGCTGGGGCGGTGCTTGAGTCGCCAAAGACAAACAGCACAGGCAGCAGAAATTTACCGTCAGGGATTAGTAGTGGCGCAGCAGTTGGAACAGTCTGATGGTGTGAAGGGACTGATGGGAACTTTGCAGACTTACTTGGCAGATGTACTGACGGGTATGGGGAATTACAGTGAGGCACGCATTGCTTATGAAGCAGGATTAGCTCTTATAAAAGAAGTTGGAGACCTTCGTGGGGCTGCGGTATCAAATGCACAACTCGGCTTTCTAGCCATGCAGCAAGGCAACCTTTCAGAAGCCGAACAGCGTTACCGAGAAGCACTGACTACTTTCCAGCAACTCAACGAACCAGCATCAGAAGCTATTGCTTGGCATCAACTGGGTATGGTGTATGAAAAATGCAAGCAGTGGGACTCTGCGGAACATGCTTACCGAGAAGCAGCACAAATTAATGAATCTCAAGGAAATCTGGCAGATGCAGCAGCTACTTGGCAACAATTAGGCAACCTCAATCTATTTGTTGGCAAACTCGGAGAGGCAGAGGCTTGGTTTTGTAAGGCTTTGAAGCAATATCAACAATTAGAAGATCAAGCCAGTGCATCTCAAATATTAAATAACCTCGCTTTCATACTACAAAACCAACCCTACCGCCTCAGCGAAGCCCGACAATTGGCAGAATCAGCATTAGCTATCAAGAAAACCTTAGACCCGGCTGCGGCTGAGATTTGGGCAACCTATGACCTCTTGGCAATGATTGCCGACAAGCAGGGCGACAGCACCCAATCTAAAGAATATCGTCGCCAAGCAAGGCAAGCAAAAGCAGTGTTTGCGGGGACACAGTATGAGTTGCGGCAACATGGGCAGTTGATTGCAACGGTGGTAGCTGCTGTGGATAATGCAGAAATCAGGGAACAGTTAGAAGTTGAGATGAAGAATGTTGCAGAAGTTTGGCAAAATTTCGTTGCTACCATCCGTCGTATCTTAGCCGGCGAGCGAGATGAGAATATACTGTGCGAGCAGTTAAATTTGAAACATTCTATGATTATCTCCGCTATCCTGCGGGGTATCGCTGACCCTCAATCCCTTGAAGCGTTATTAAATAATTCGTAATTCGTAATTCGTAATTCGCCGTAAATGTAGGGTGTGTTGTCGCGCAGCGCAACGCACCGTCAAGAATCTAATACCAAGTCAAAAATAGCGCTTGTGGTGTTGGATGCAAAACAAAATTATATCGTCGCCTGTAGGGGCATCGGCACTGCCGTGCCCTTAAGACTGTGTGGACTCAACCGATAACCCCCATAATGTTTGCGACACATCAATTATTCTAGAGTGCAAGGTATTGCCCATTGGTGTCAACTTAACGCGAAACCCTTATCCTAACTGGCTCCCATGCTCTGCGTGGGAGCAATGATCCTGAGGCTCTGCCTCAATTTATTCAGAAGACGAGGCGGAGCCTCGCAATACGCATTTCCAGCCGGAGGCTGGAAACGAGAGATTGTATGGGCAAGGCATTGCCCCTACAATCTCTCGCATTCTTTTTCAAAATAGTATGAGGTGCGTTAGCCTACGGCATAACACACCCTACTGGACTCTGCGCCTTGGCGTGATGCAAAATTCATTTATTATCCACTTCCACAGAATAATCTTCACAAAAAGCCTTCAACCCAATATGAATAATAATCACCGTTAGTGCCACAACTAAAGGAGATAACACATCCCCCGAAAAACCCATCCCTACCAACACCCCACCCAAGCGTTCCACAGCATCCTTATTATCCAAATCACCCCATTTCTGCCACTGCTTATTCAGCATTCCCCCCTCTTGACATAAATCACTTTTAGCAGCGCGTCCAAATTTCTGCAAAAAACTCTGAGAGTTTTCTTGTGTAAATTTTGTAATTGCTGCCGTTTGTTTTACCAGCAATTTTTCATCTGAAATTTTATCATCTCCTTGTTTTTGCTCTGCATCTGGAGCAGAGCGCAGTTCTATTAACTGGCGGTCAATTTCGGCAGAGAGGGCAGTAATTTCCTCAGGGGTAAAGATGCTATTCATTACTGATTTGCAAGAGAACTCTGTTAAAAATAATCATAGAGTAGTATATGCCATGCACGCCAAAACTGCTGTATAAGTCGTCCCCGAATCATTCAACCCGGTCATCAAAAAAAAGCGCATTAATGAACCGCAGAGGCGCAGAGAACACAGAGAGAGAGTAATTAGAGATTGTAATCTAAATTGATGAAAAACTCTATAAAATTCTGCATTCTGTCCTCTCCCTTTCACCCATAAAATCAATTCTAAAATTGTATTTCCCATATCAAATAGTCAATTTATCCTATTGCGTGTTTTCAAGTATTAGATCCCCCCTACCCCCCTTAAAAAGGGGGGCGAAAAAACTCTCAAAGTCCCCCTTTTTAAGGGGGATTTAGGGGGATCGAGAAATTTAGAAGGCTAAACGAGTAGTTTACAAACACGCCCTAGCCCCTAGCCGCTAGCCCTTGATGTTTACCATGCACTTTAACAAAATTAAGCTTTGCTTTATATATCACTTATTTATTGCTTAAATTGAATTATCTTGAAAAAACTTCAATTTTTATTGTGGAATTATGATGTTATGTTGAAAAAAATACGGTCAGTACTTCATCTTATCTTTGTACTAATAACAACGTAATCTATATAACTTATTTATTACGGCGATTATTGTAATTATTATTTAAGCGATATCTAGCCATTAACCCAAGAAATTTAGTGTTGAGTAATTAAAGCACAAGTTGATACTTGGACTTTATTCTTCATCAAAGCTTTTTGTCAGCAACACTCAATTTTCTTCCTTAAATTCCTTTAAATGAACAATTCTGTTTATTTAATTTGTGCTAGTCTTTGTATTAATTCAAGTCTTTAGCTGCGGTAGGTTAATTAGTAATTTTCTTGGGAGCAGAAAAGAAAAAAACTAAACCCAATCGCCTTGTTATCACCTTACAAAGACTCGATTGTTGTTTCAATTACTGCATAAACTCGGAGTAAAGGTGAGGTTTTTTCTGTAACGAACTTGTCAACATCTATCGGGCGAATTGCATAAAATACATTATCCTGGAAGCTGAAACTGGCTATGACATTTATCAAAATACAGAACGTTGTCATTAACACCAGCTACGTGGCTGCAATCAACTTAGATAGTCAAACTAGTTTGGGAGAAAAAAGCGTTTCTGTCTTAATAGCTACTCCTAAGTTTCCCTTGCTTCAGTGGGATACAGTTGCTCAAAATCTCTACCATTACGAATGGATTGAATTTACAGGTCAAGCAGCTACGGCGCTTCAAGATTATTTTACGAATTTCAACAACGTTATTGACCTGTTGCCACAATATCAAGAGTCTGGCGTTGTCTAGAATTTTTGCAAAATTACGTTCCCTAAAGTTTGAAGGTCAAAGAATGAATATAAAACAATACGGTTCAGTTAAGGATAAATGTAGGTTGGGTTGAACGAAGTGAAACCCAACAAACCCGTGAAAATGTTGGGTTTCGTTCCTCAACCCAACCTACACAAGAATAATGTTTTTGACACTAACTGAACTCTATTGGAATATAAATCAGTTTTTAGCCTTAAGCCTTCATTCTTTACATATGGTGTGGTGTTAATTCGCAGAAAAGCATTTAGCTTTTGCAGATAGGATAGCTAGCTGCTGACTACAACAGATAGCTTTCATTATTGCACAGCCGCAGAAATTTCTGTAGCTTCGCAATTCCCAGTACTTCAGATTTGTGATTCCTATGTCTGCTTATTCCATTGATAATGCCTTGGCTGATTTAGCAGCCGAGATCAACAGCTGTGAAAAAACTTTGGTTAAGTTTATAGAGGAGAAAAAAGTGACGGCAAATAAACCAATTTCAATTAACAAAATTAACAGACAATTACAACAAAATCCTATAGCGATTATTGGGATGGCATCTTTATTTCCCCAATCGCGTGATTTGCGGGAATATTGGCGTAATATTGTCAGCAAGGCTGACTGTATTACTGATGTTCCCGAAAGCCATTGGAGCGTGAAAGATTACTACGATCCAAACCCCAGAACACCGGAAGATAAAACCTATTGTAAACGAGGCGGGTTTATTCCTGAGGTTGATTTTAACCCAATGGAATTTGGCATTCCCCCCAGCATTTTAGAAGTTACCGATGTATCGCAACTATTAAGTTTAGTGGTTGCGAAGCAAGCAATGGAAGATGCTGGTTATGGCGAATCCCGCGATTTTAACCGGGAAATGGTGGGGGTAATTCTCGGCGTAGCGATGGCTAAACAATTAGGTATGCCACTTTCTGCGCGGTTAGAATATCCAGTGTGGGAAAAAGCGCTGAAAAGCAGTGGTTTATCTGATGAAGATACAGCGCAAATTATTGAAAAAATTAAAAGCGCTTACGTTAAATGGGATGAAAATGCTTTCCCTGGGATGTTAGCTAACGTTGTCGCGGGGAGAATCGCCAACCGCCTGAATTTTGGCGGGATGAACTGTGTAGTTGACGCAGCTTGTGCTAGTTCCTTCGGCGCTTTAAAAATGGCGATTAGCGAACTAGTTGAGTATCGCAGCGATATGATGCTGACTGGTGGTGTGGATACAGACAACACCATTATGGCTTACATTTCCTTCAGCAAAACCCCGGCTGTATCTCCTAGCGAAAATGTCAAACCTTTTGACGCGAAGTCTGACGGGATGATGCTAGGTGAAGGTATCGGCATGATTGTCCTCAAGCGCTTGGAAGATGCGCAACGGGACAATGATAAAATCTATGCAGTCATCAAAGGTATCGGTACTTCTAGCGATGGACGCTATAAGAGTATTTATGCTCCCCGCAAAGAAGGTCAAATCAAAGCCTTAGAACGGGCTTATGAAGATGCAGGTTTTTCTCCCGCGACTGTTGGCTTGATGGAAGCCCACGGTACAGGGACAATGGCTGGCGACCCGACAGAGTTCGGTTCCTTGCGCGATTTCTTTGCTGAACATGACTCAAAGAAACAGCACATTGCCCTGGGAAGTGTCAAGTCCCAAATTGGACATACAAAGGCGGCTGCGGGGGCTGCAAGTTTAATTAAAACGGCTTTGGCGCTACATCACAAGATTTTACCGCCAACGATTAACATTACCGAGCCAAACCCCAAACTCAACATTAAAAATTCTTCCTTCTATTTAAATACCGAAACTAGACCTTGGATTCGGGCGGAAGGTGACGCACCCAGACGCGCGGGTGTGAGTTCCTTTGGTTTTGGCGGAACTAATTACCACGTAGTTTTGGAAGAATACGAAGCGGAACAAGATAAGCCTTACCGCTTACATAATGCACCAGCAGAAATTATTCTGTTTGCGGGGACTTCTGGACAACTAGTAACTAAGTGCGAAGAAACCTTGGCGAAGTTACAATCCAAAGATGGCGAAAGACATTATGCCCAATTGGTGCAAGAATGTACAGCCCAGGAAATTCCCCAAGCTGCGGCGAGAGTTGGTTTTGTGGCGGAGAATTTGCAGGAAGCTTGCAAGTTAATGCAAATTAGCCTTGACTGGCTCAAGCATAAAGGCGCGGCTATCTCTTGGGAACATCCCCAAGGAATTTACTTCCGTTCTGCGGGAATGAATTTGGCTGGTAAAGTTGTCGCCTTATTCTCTGGACAAGGTTCTCAATATTTAGAAATGGGTCGCGAATTGGTGATGAATTTCCCCCAATTGCGCCGTCTTTACAGCAAAATGGATAGTTTGCTGTTGAAAGATAATTTGCGCCCATTGTCGGAAATTGTCTTCCCCAACCCAGCATTTGAAGAATCGGAAAAGAACGCCCAAGTAGCTGCTTTACAACGCACAGAATATGCTCAACCCGCAATTGGGGTGTTGAGTGCTGGCTTGTATAAAATTATGCAACAAGCCGGGTTTAAATCTGATTTTGTCGCCGGACATAGCTTTGGCGAACTGACAGCTTTATGGGCTGGGGGTGTATTGAGCGAAGAAGATTACTTGTTCTTAGTGAAAGCTAGAGGACAAGCAATGGCTGCTCCGCAAGATCCCGACCACGATCGCGGTAGTATGTTGGCAGTGAAAGAAGAAATTGCCAAAGTAGAAGCGATTGTCAGACATTATCCTCAAGTTGCGATCGCTAATATTAATTCTCCCACCCAAGTGGTCTTAGCTGGCCCCACCGCCGAAATCACCAAAGTTCGCCAAGTATTGCATGATAAAGGCTGTGCGGCGGTATTACTCCCCGTATCCGCAGCTTTCCACACTCCCTTGATTGCATTTGCACAGAAATCCTTTGCCATTGCAACTAAGTCTGTCAAATTCAATGCGCCTCAAGTGCCAGTTTTCAGTAATGTTACTGGACAAAAATATCCCCAAGAATCGCCAATAATTCAAAAAACCCTGGAAACTCACCTATCTAACTCGGTGCTGTTTAAGCAGGAGATTGAAAATATTTACGCGGCTGGTGGTTACTGCTTTGTTGAATTTGGCCCCCGCAGAATACTGAGCAACTTAGTCAAAGATACTTTAGGCGATCGCCCACATCTTACCATTTCCTTGAACCCCAGCACCCAAAAGAATAGCGATCGCTCTTTGCGAGAAGCGGCTGTACAGTTGCGCGTAGTCGGGATGAACTTGCAAAATCTCGACCCCTATCAACTACCTCCTGTTATCCCCGCAGCCGAAAACGAAAAGAAAAAGGCGCTAACTGTCAAATTAAACGGGATTAATTACGTTTCCGAAAAAACCAAAAACGCCTTCCCCCAAGCTTTGCAAAACGGACATCAAGTCAAGTTAGCTAGCACCCCAGAACCCACAATTACCAGCACCCCCGAATTTTCTGTACCCGCACCTACAGTTACTAGTACTCCTGAATTCTCTGCACCTGTGAATATAGAACCTGTAAATCCCACACCCATTAAATCTAACGGACATAAGAAAACCGTCACCGCGCCAACCCCAGTCATGAACGGCGTCACTTATGCTCCAGAACCCAAGCCTCAAATGAATCCTGCGACTCTTTTACAAATACCCGCCCAGGAATCAAAGATGCAAACACCAGAAAAACCTGTAAATCATCAAAGAGTTCTAGAAAGTTTAGAATATCTCCTGGCTCAATTTCAGCACAATCAAAGCGAAAATTTACAAGTTCACGAACAATATCTCAATCATCAGATGGAATATGCCAAAACATTTTTCCAACTGATGCAACAACAAAACGCCTTACTCGCTCAAGCTAAAACCTCTGCGGAAACCGCCAAAATTAAGCAAGTTGTCACCGAAAGCTTAGAGCGCAGCATGATGCAGTTTCATTCCCAACAAGGTGAAACCCTCCGCATTCATGAGCAGTATTTGCAAGAGCAAATCGAATATACCAAAAACTTTTTCCAACTAATTCAGCAAGAATACTCTCATGTAGTTTCTGGTGAAGAAATCACCCTACCCCAGGTAACATTACCCTTTGTCAGCGAAGCCGTTACCGAAGCACCGGTTCCCCCTACCGCCAAAATTGTCGAAACTCTCACCGCACCAGTAGTTGAGCCAAAAATTGAACCAACAATTGAGCCTGTCAGCAAAAATGGCTCCGCTCCCAAAATTGTTGCACCCCAACCCGTAGCTGAGATTCCCGCGCCTCCAGTTGTGGAAATTCCCCCTCAACCTGTCGTTGAGATTCCTGCACCTGTAGCCGCACCTGCGCCTGTAGTCAAAACAGTCGCCTTCACCCCCGAACCCGCACCCGCACCTGTAGCTACATCCAGCACCGTCGATTTATCTCAACTGGGTACTAACCTGTTAGCCATCACCAGTGAAAAAACAGGCTACCCCATTGAAATGTTAGAAATGGACATGGATATGGAAGCCGACTTAGGAATCGACTCCATTAAACGAGTAGAAATTCTCGGCGGATTGCAAGAATTATACCCCGACCTACCCAAGCCCAACCTAGAAGAATTAGCCGAAAAACGCACAATTGGGCAAGTAGTCGAGTATCTGCAAACCCATGCTGCTGGTAATAACGCCGTAGCGCCTGTAACAACCCCAGTACAAACCCCAGTACAAGAAGTTGCGGAAATTCCTCAAGTAGTCGCCCCAGTAGCCACCATAGTTACAGCACCCGCACCAGTCGCGCCAGTAGAAACAGTAATAGCTCAACCTGAGCCAGTAGTTGCCTTCACCCCCGAACCCGAAGTAGAAACATCTAGCGCCGACTACGCAGATATCGGTCAAACCCTACTCAACATTACTAGTGAAAAAACTGGTTACCCAGTAGAAATGCTAGAACTAGAAATGGACATGGAAGCCGACTTAGGAATCGACTCCATCAAACGAGTAGAAATCCTGGGGGCGATGCAAGAAATGTACCCCGACTTACCCAAGCCAGACATCGAAGAACTCGGCGACTTACGCACCATCGGACAAATAGTCGATTATCTCCAGAAGCTGGCTGGAGGTGAAAAAAAAAAGCATGAATTTGAGTTTGACGACGAGCCGATAATAGATGTAGAACATAACGTTCAACGTCTACCCATCAAACTCAAATACCTTCCCCAACCCGATTACTTAGACTTCAACTTACCAGAGGGACACATCGCCTTAATCACCGATGATGGTTCCCTCACCACCTCGGTGGTAGCGCAATCCTTAGTAGATAAAGGCTGGAAAGTTGTAGTTCTCAGCTTCCCCCAATCAGTCATTCCCCAACAAGCACTATTACCCCCCAGCGTTACCCGCATCCCCCTAGCCGATTTAAGCGAACAACTACTGCAAGATAAATTATCTGCCATAACCACCAACATCGGCAGCATTGGAGCCTTCATCCATATAAACCCCGTATTCCAAGTCAGTCACACAAAGACACTTCCTTACATTGAACAAGAAAAGGCGATCGTCAAACACATCTTCTTCATCGCCAAACACCTGAAAAAATCCCTCAATGAAGCCGCACGTTACGGACGCAGTAGTTTTATCACAGTAGCTCGCTTAGACGGAGCCTTCGGATTTGAGCATAACACCAACTTCGGCGTCATCGGAGCAGGTTTAGCTGGTTTAACCAAGACAATGAGATGGGAATGGCCTAAAGTATACACCAGAGCAGTTGATATTAGTCCAGCCCTCGATGCGCAACAAGCAGCGCAACACATCATTGCCGAACTGCACGACTCAAACCTTTATCTCAGTGAAGTTGGCTACAGCGCTCAAGGAAGAGTTACCCTAGTCACCGCATCTGATAAGTAAAAAGACAAGGGAGGTAAGGAATAAAAATATCTCTTCATCTCCCTTCCTCACACACTTCTTTCTCTGTGTTCTCTGCGTCCTCTGCGGTTCATTTAAAAATTTTTTATCTCACGCAAAGGCGCAAAGACGCAAAGAGATTGTAATCACTTATTTCTCTTCTCGAAAGGCTCTCTAAAACATTTCTTCCTTCGCGCCCTTCGCGTCTTAGCGGTTCGTTTAAAAATCTTCTTATCTCACGCAGAGACGCAGAGGCGCAGAGAGTAAAGCCAGATTTTGGACTTCATAAGTAAGAAAAACTCAAACTCTAATCTGCTTCAATTTTTCAATCCAAAATCTAAAATCTAAAATCCAAAATTGAAACATGACAACCCAAACACCTATTCGTCCCTCATCAGTATTTCTAGTAAGCGGTGGCGCAAAAGGAATCACCGCCGAATGCACCATTGAACTCGCCAAAAAACAACCCTGTAAATTCATCCTCCTGGGACGTTCCCAACTATTAGAAACAGAACCAGAATACGCCCAAAACTGCTTTGAAGAACCCGCATTAAAAAAACGCATCATGGAAAATCTTCTCGCCCAAGGTGAGAAACCCACACCCATGAACGTGCAAAAAATCTATAACAAAATCCACTCCAGCCGCGAAATTAAAAAAACCCTCGCCGCCATTCAACAAACAGGCGCAACAGCCGAATATCTCAGCGTCGATGTCACCGATACCCAAGCATTAAAAGCAAATCTAGCGGCTGTAGTTAACCGCATGGGGCCAATTACCGGCATCATACATGGTGCAGGAAACTTAGCCGATAAATTAATTGAAAAGAAAACAGAACAGGATTTTGAAAAAGTTTACACCGCCAAAGTTCAAGGATTAGAAAACCTTCTAGATTGCATTCCCCCAGAACAACTCCAGCATTTAGTGTTGTTCTCCTCCGTTACAGGATTTTACGGCAATATCGGTCAATCCGATTATGCGATCGCTAACGAAATCCTCAACAAATCCGCCCACTTGATGAAGCAGTACTACCCCAACTGTCACGTTGTCGCCATTAACTGGGGCGGTTGGGATAGCGGAATGGTAACCCCAGAACTAAAAAAAGCCTTTGCAGAACGGGGAATAGATATTATCCCCGTAGAAGTGGGAACCAAAATGTTAGTTAAAGAACTACATCCCAAACATCACGATACTACCCAATTAGTAATTGGTAGCCCGTTAATTCCCCCACCCGCACCTTTAGATTCTGAACTAAAAACTCATTATGTCCGTCGTCGCATCACTGTCGAAGCCAATCCATTTTTAATGGATCATGTAATTGCTGGTTATGCAGTAGTTCCTGCTACCTGTGCGATGTCTTGGATGATTAATGGTTGTGAAGAAGTTTACCCAGGTTATAGATATTTCAGTTGCAAAGATTTTAAAGTTCTTAAGGGAATTACCTTTAATGAATCGGTAGCCAAAGAACATATTTTGCAACTCAAAGAAATTAATAAGGTTGACGGCGATTTTATCGAATTTCAAACAACTATCTTCAGTAAAACCCCTGAAGGTAAAACTCACTATCATTTCACTTCTACTATTAAACTGGTGCGAGAATTGCCTGTTGCACCGATATATGATGCAGTGAATCTCACAGAAGATGGCATCATTACAACTACAGGTAAAGGCTTCTATCAAAATGGCCCGGCTACATTATTTCATGGCCCTTGTTTTCAAGAAATTCAACGAGTTTTAAATATTAACTCAGAAAAAATTACCACGGAATGTTTTTGGCGACAAATTACTCCACAACAGCAAGGACAATTCCCGATTCATTGGCATAATCCCTATGCAACTGACCTGAGTACACAGCCTTTATGGCTATGGTTGAGTCATTATCATAATGAAGTTTGCTTACCTGGACAGTTAACAAATTCTGAACAGTATAGAGCAATACCAGTTGATGAAACATTTTATGTTTCTTGTGAAGTGAAGGAGAAAAAAGCAACTAGTTTAACTGCTAATTTTATTCTTCACGATCGCGCTGGGCAATTGTACTCTAGAATTTTAGGAGCTAAGGCTGTTGTCGCGCCTATGAGTTTGCTACAGGCTAAGTAATGAATTCGTGATATTTATAGCATTTCTTTATTGATGAAATACAAATTGAGATGTATTATACTCAATTTGGAAATGCTATAGATTGCATTTAGTTTAGTTTGGGTAAGGGCGTAAGTTCAGTCAAGTTTGGGAATCTAATTGATGTGGTTAATTATCTAGCTTTCCTATGTGATTAGTGAAAGTCTAGTAGGGTGTGTTATCGCCGAAAGTACGGCACCAAAAGCCAGATATATTAACTTACTCAGAACCATAAGATTTATTTTTATAAACCGCCAAGACGCCAAG
This sequence comes from Calothrix sp. FACHB-168, assembly GCF_963889195.1. Lineage (NCBI taxonomy): Bacteria > Bacillati > Cyanobacteriota > Cyanophyceae > Nostocales > Calotrichaceae > Calothrix > Calothrix sp. FACHB-168. The sequence goes on along the minus strand of NZ_CAWPNJ010000041.1, from coordinate 26,096 downwards.
ACGCCAAGAAGAGAAATTTTAGAAAATTGAACCGCAGAGAACACAGCGAAAAGTCTGAGCGGAGGTTTCCTCCGAACAGAACTTTTCAAGACAGAGGACACAGAGAGCAGTCTGAGTAATAGCTTCCGGCGATAAGAATTTCGGTGGAAATGAGAGTTTGGGAGATTTAGTGCGTAAGTCTTAATAAATATATATGTTCGGCTTATGACATCACGAGATTTTTCATTGCAGCAAGATGATTCATAGATACAGTTAATCTAAAATCCAAAATCTAAAATCTAAAATTAATTTGCGAGGATATCAGCAGTGGAGAAAATAGCAATTATCGGATTATCATGCCTCTTTCCCGATGCCAATAATCCTGAGCAGTTTTGGAATAACCTTACAGAAGACAAAGATGCAACTTCTACTATTACTGTTGAGGATTTGGGTGTAGATCCCACAATATTTTACGATCCAATTAAAGGAAAACCGGAAAAAATATATTTTCTCCAAGGTGGATTTGTTCGGAATTTTCAATTTAATCCCAGCGAATACAATTTACCTGGGGAATTCGTCGAAAGTTTGGATGATTCCTTTAAATGGTCGTTATATGCAGCGAAACAGGCGATTCAGAATAGCGGCTATTGGGGTAATCAACAAGTTCTCTCTAAATGTGGAGTAATCCTCGGAACATTATCCTTACCCACGAAGATGTCTAATCAATTGTTTGCTCCAATATATCAGCAAACAATTTCACCTGCGATCGCAGAATTGTTACAAGATAAAAATTTCCGGTTGGCTGCGTTACCGACTACAGCGAAGGCTTCGCCCTATAATGCCATGATAACCGGCTTTCAAGCCGCCCTCGTATCGCAAGCATTTTCTTTATCTGGTAATCATTTTAGTATAGACGCGGCTTGTTCCTCTGCATTTTATGCGATTAAGCTGGCATCTTACTATTTGCGATCGCGTAAAGCTGATGTCATGTTAGCAGGTGCCATTAGTTGTGTCGATCCGCTATTCTTACGTATGTTGTTTTCGGGTATTCAAGGTTATCCCGAAAATGGTATCAGTCGCCCTCTAGATAAGGCTTCTCGCGGCTTAATTACCTCCGATGGAATCGGGATGGTAATGCTAAAACGCTATAGTGATGCTGTCAGAGATGGCGATAAAATTCTCGCTACCATTGCTGGTAATGGACTTTCTAACGATGGTAAAGGTAAGCATTTATTAAGTCCTAATTCTAAAGGACAAACTCTCGCCTTTGAAAGAGCATATAAAGAGGCACAAATCAGCCCGAAAGACATTGATTATATGGAGTGTCATGCGACTGGCACGTTATTAGGAGATACCACAGAATTAAACTCTATAGAAACCTTCTTTGGCACACACCAAGCATCGCCATTAGTAGGTTCTGCTAAGGCGAATTTCGGTCACTTATTAGTAGCTGCGGGAATGGTTGGTTTAGCGAAAACAATTTACAGCATGAATGCTGGCGTGATTCCAGCAACAATTAATATTAGCGAACCGATTCGTAGTGAAAATAGTGTCATTTCTGACAAAAATATTGTGAGAAAGTTGACCGCATGGCCAAATAATTTACCTGTGAAACGTGCAGCTTTAAGCGCCTTTGGTTTTGGTGGAACTAACTCACATTTGATTCTGGAAAAGTAGGATGAAGTTTAAAATTATAGGCTTCTTAAATAAGCCTCTATTTTTCGCTAACTTCTTCTCTCTTGTTTTTTTACTTCGTGTACTTCGCGTCTTTGCGGTTCGTTATGAATTTATAAAACGAACCGCGAAGGCACGAAGAACGCTAAGAGAAGAGGACTAGAGAGGAATTTTGCATAAGTTATCTGAGATTGCTGCAACGGAAAAATCAATCTCTTTAACATATTTCATCCTTTATCTTTCATATCTAATTTACCCTCAATAAACAATGTTTGAACAAGAAATACAGTCAAGAAAAATTGCCATTGTGGGCATGGACACCTTTTTTGGTGAATGTCAAGATTTAGATGCTTTTGAACGTACTATTTATGACGGCAAACAGCATTTTATCCCCCTCCCATCCCAGCGATGGTATGGCATAGACGAGAAAGCCGACTTACTGCAAGAATACGGCTTACCCGATGGTAAAGCACCGATAGGCGCATACATCAAAGAATTTACCCTCGATACTTTAGCTTACAAAATTCCCCCAAATGAAGTAGAACAACTCAATTCCCAACAACTGTTACTGTTAACAGTGGCAGATGGGGCATTAAAAGATGCAGGAATTCAAGAAGGGGCAAATGTCGCAGTTGTGATTGCGGCTGAGGCAGAATTGTCTATGCATCAACTACAACAACGCTGGAATTTATCTTGGCAAATTAAAGACGGTTTGAATGCGGCGGAAATTGCTTTACCAGCCGATAAAATTACTCAGTTAGAAACAATAGTTAAAGATAGCGTTCACCATCAAGTAGAGATTGGTGAATACCTCAGTTACATCGCCAACATTATGGCGAGTCGGATTTCTTCGCTGTGGAATTTTACCGGCCCGTCTTTTACGATGACGGCGGTAGAAACCTCTGCTTTCAAAGCCTTAGAAGTGGCGCAAATGCTACTCCTCACCGAAGAAGTAGACGCTGTTGTGGTTGGTGCTGTGGATTTGGCTGGCGGGATAGAAAATGTTTTGCTGCGTAGCCAATGGGGAACGGTAAATACTGGCGCGAATACCTTAAGCTACGACCAAAACGCTAACGGTTGGACAGTTGGTGAGGGTGCAGGTGCAGTTGTTCTCAAGCGTTATGATACAGCAAAGCAAAATGGCGATCGCATTTATGCTGTAGTTGATGCTGTAAGTATCGGTCAGGCCTCTTCCACATCTATAGACGCCGATACAATCAACCAAGTCTGTCAAAACGCTTTTCAAATGGCGGATATTCAGCCCACAGCAGTTAACTATGTGGAAGTAGTTGCTAGTGGTTTTCCCCAAGAGGATGCAGCAGAAATCGCTGGGCTATTGCAAGCCTATCCCCCTGTAGGCGATGGTCTACATTGTGCCATTGGTAGTGTCAAAGCTAATATCGGACACACATACGTCGCATCAGGAATTGCCAGTTTAATTAAGACCGCTTTATGTCTTTATCACAACTACATTCCTGCAACTCCTAACTGGTCTGGTGTGAAAACGCCCCAAGTTTGGCAAGGTAGTCCTTTTTTTGTCGCCACAGAATCTAGACCTTGGTTCCTCCATAAAGACAGTACCCATAGAATCGCCGCCATTAATGGTATCGGTTGTGATGGGACTTGCGCCCATGTCATTCTGTCCGATGAACCAGACCAAATCAATCTCAGCAATAAATATCTCCAACAACAGCCTTTTTACCTGTTCCCTGTAGTGGCTGATGATTGTTCAACTTTACTCAATTTGTTAGATAATCTCCAACAAGAGATTGATAAGGCTGAGTCTTTAACTAACGCTGCAAGTCAAAACTTTGTTAAATTCCAACAAAATACAACAGCGAAATACACCTTATCTATTACCGGACGCAACAAGAAAGAATTACTCAAAGAAATCGCCTCAGCCCAAAAAGGCGTAAATACCGCCTTTGAAAAAGGTAGTGATTGGCAAACACCTATAGGTAGTTATTTCACCTCTAAACCTTTGGGTAAAGAGGGTGAGGTAGCTTATGTTTATCCGGCGGCGGTAAATTCCTATGTAGGTATTGGTCGGACTCTCTTCCGCCTCTTCCCCAACTTGCAAGCGGAACCTTTCGTTAAGAGTCTGTACAAACGAGTCTCGGATGTCGAGAAACTCGTATTTCCCAGAAGCTTGCATAAATTGTCTACCAGAGAACTAGAAACCCTAGAGAAGAAATTGCTAGATGATTCCCTAGCAATGTTTGAAGCGGAGATGTTCTTCACTAGACTAATTACTACCGTGATTCGCGATCGCTTTCAAGTCAAACCCAAATATGTGTTTGGCTATAGCTTAGGCGAAACCAGCATGATGGTAGCCCAAGGCGTTTGGAGTGATTTCTTTGCCGGTAGTAACAGCTTTAACTCCTCAGCCTTATTTGGCGATAGATTATCTGGGCCGAAAAACGCTGTACGCGAATATTGGGGATTACCACCAGCCTCTGACACCTCAGACAATAACTTCTGGGCTAACTATGTACTCATGACTACCCCAGAAAAAGTCAGAGAATGTCTGAAAAATGAGAATCGGGTATATTTAACGCAAATTAATACACCAGAAGAAGTATTAATCGCTGGCGAACCAGCAGCTTGTCAAAGATTAATCAAAGCCCTTGGTTGCAATGCTTTTCCTGCACCCTTCGACCATGTAATCCACTGTGAAACCATGCGTTCTGAGTATGCAGAGTTAGTCAAATTAAATACCTTGCCAACCCAGGAACTACCCGGTATTACCTTCTATTCTGCGGCTGGATATAAACCAATTTCACTCAATAATGAAGTAGTCGCCCACAGTATCGCCACCGGACTTAGTCAAGAACTAGATTTTCCCCGCCTAGTTAACCGCGTGTACGCAGATGGCGTCAAAATCTTTGTCGAAGCTGGTGCTGGCGGTATCTGTTCGCGTTGGATAAGTAAAACTCTCCAAGGAAAAGAACACATCACCGTCTCCCTCAACCGCAGAGGTATGGATGACCATACTTCTATAGTTAAAGCATTAGCCAAATTACTCAGCCATCAAGTTGAAGTAGATATTTCTACTCTTTACGAACTTCCCCCAGAAACAGCAAACAAAAGCAAATTAACTCACAGAAATATTACCGTAGGTGGTAAATCAATTACTGCTGCAATATTGAGTCCAGAAAATCGCCAAATTTTCCAAAACACAGCAAACAAAATAGATACAGACACCCCAGTAATTGATTATGTCAAAGCAAATCCAATCATCAATTCACTGAACAAGCCCGTGGTAATTGCTACCACAAATCCACCCAGCCATGATATTTTACCGCCAACCCCTCAGCCAGACACAAGCGCAGAGAAAAATATCAAGGAACACGGTTTAATCTCCACAGAAGAATTAAAATCCTCTGAGATAACTACCACTGCGACAAAAACAACTCAGCCCAGCTTTTCCCCACAAAATATAACTCGCAAATTTGGTCAAACTATCCGTATGTCCGATTTAAATAAGACTCAATATCAAAAGCTCAATGCTAACAACGCCAACGTCACCAAAGCACATACAGCCTTCTTAAAATCACGACAAGATTTTAGCAAGCAAATGAGTGAAATTATCCAATTACAACTAGCTTGCGCCCAAAACTTACTCAATGAAGAATCGTAAAAAAGTATAAAGGCAGAGGGCAGAGGGCAGGAGGCAGAAGGAATATTAATTAATGCTTCCAGTCTCTTCCCTCTCAAAAAAATTCTCCATCTTAAACTCTCTCTTCTCCCTTCTCTCTTCTCTTGGCGTCCTTCGCGTCTTCGCGGTTCGTTAAAAATAGCCCTCACAACACAGCCAACACTTAACGAACGCACCCTTCACCATTTATAAAGCATTACTGATAAATCGAGGGATAACTAGCGTGACCACTGTCGATACTCCACTAAGCCAACACGAAAACGGACTAGGATTTACCTGCTATTCCTATGGACAAAATCTCATCTGGAAAGGTTCCCTAGATTGCATATCATTTGATCAACAAGGCATAGTAGAAAAATTCCTCACCTTAGAACAACCCTGTTATATAGTCAACGCCGCAGGCAGAATTGGCGTTACCAACGTTGGCTACTTATGCCCAGTTGATAGCACCGTCACCGCACCAGTAGAACTCTTAGCATCAATTCCGCCAATTAAAATTCACCAATTAGGCGACCCCTCCTTTCTCTCCTTTTATGGAGTCAAATACGCCTATGCAACTGGTGCAATGGCTGGCGGTATTGCTTCCGAGGAAATGGTAATCGCCCTCGGAAAAGATAAAATTTTAAGTTCCTTTGGTGCTGGTGGCTTAAGTCCAGATAGATTAGAAGCCGCCATCAACAAAATCCAACAAGCCTTACCCCAAGGCCCCTATGCCTTTAACTTAATTCACAGCCCCAACGAACCCATGATTGAACGTCGGGCTGTGGATTTATTTCTTAAATATGGCGTCACAGTAGTAGAAGCTTCAGCATTTTTAGACTTAACACCCAACATTGTTTATTACCGAGTTGCGGGCTTAAGTTTAAATGATGCCAATCAAATTGAAATCAAAAATAAAGTCATCGCCAAAATTTCTCGCCGAGAAGTAGCCAGCAAATTCCTCCAACCACCACCACCAAGAATCCTCAAAGAACTTGTGGAACAAGGCTTAATTACCGAGTTACAAGCCACCCTAGCGGCACAAGTTCCAATGGCTGATGATATTACCGTGGAAGCTGATTCTGGCGGACATACAGATAATCGTCCTTTGGTATGTCTGTTACCTTCCATCATGGCGTTGAGAGATGAAATTCAACAACAGTATCATTACTCTCAAGCAATTCGTATCGGGGTAGCCGGGGGAATTGCTACACCACAATCAGCCTTAGCAGCTTTTATGATGGGCGCAGCTTATGTAGTTACAGGTTCCATTAATCAATCTTGTGTGGAATCTGGTGCTTGCGAACATACAAAAAAATTACTCGCGCAAGCAGAAATGGCTGATGTGATGATGGCTCCTGCTGCTGATATGTTTGAAATGGGAGTTAAATTACAAGTTCTCAAACGCGGCACAATGTTCCCCATGCGGGCACAAAAATTGTATGAGTTATATCGCGCTTATGACTCAATTGAAGAAATCCCTCAAGCGGAAAGAGAGAAATTAGAAAAGCAAGTTTTCCGTAAAACAATTGCCGAAGTTTGGGAAGGAACAGCAGCTTATTTATCCCAAAGAAATCCAGAGAAACTTGGTAAAGCTGTCAATAATCCTAAATTGAAAATGGCGTTAATTTTTCGCTGGTATTTAGGATTATCTTCTCGCTGGTCTAATTCTGGTGAAAAAGGACGGGAAGTTGATTATCAAATTTGGTGCGGCCCAGCGATGGGTAGCTTCAATGACTGGGTACGCGGTACATATTTAGCAGAACCTCAAAACCGCAAAGTTGTTGATGTTGCTAACCATATTATGATCGGAGCAGCATTTTTATATCGCATACAAAGTTTGAAATTACAAGGCTTACAAATTCCCGATTACTACAGTCAGTATCGCCCAGCTAGTTCTACAGTGGAGATGTAAAAATGAATCTTAAAAACGCTTATAGTGCAGCAGATATTCAATCTTGGCTGGTTTCTAATCTAGCTGAGTTAATAGGGGTAGAAAATGACGAGATAGATGTTAACGAACATTTAGAAAATTACGGTTTGGATTCAGCCCAAGCAATGATTCTCGTCAGTAAATTAGAGAAAATGCTGGGTTTCCAACCTTCGCCTTTGCTGTTATGGCATTATCCCAATATTGCGGCGCTTTCTCAAAGATTAGCTGAAGATTTACCCCAAGATGCAGTCATTCAAGATACAACTAGTGCTGTTAATACTCCCCCAGCTTTAGATTTAAATGCTGAGGCGGTGCTTGACCCGACAATTCGTCCTGATGCTTTACCGCCAGTGACGATTACTGAACCAAAACATGTCTTTTTAACTGGTGGTACTGGCTATTTAGGCGCATTTATCATCAAGGAATTGTTAGAACAAACTAATGCAGATATTTACTGCTTAGTACGGGCTGCTAATCCTCAAGAAGGTAAGAGCAAGTTAGAAAAAAATCTCCAAAGTTATGCAATTTGGGATGAAAAATATAAATCGAGAATTGTCCCGGTTGTTGGCGATTTAGCTCTACCTTTGTTAGGTATGGGCGCGGAACAGTTTCAAATTTTAGCCGCCAACATTGACACTATTTATCATAGTGGCGCTTTGTTGAATTATGTTTATCCTTATGCGCCATTAAAAGCAGCCAATGTGTTAGGTACTCAAGAAGTTTTGAGATTAGCTAGCCAAATTAAACTCAAGCCTGTACATTATGTTTCTAGCGTGGCGGTGTTTGAATCACCTGCTTATGCTGGAAAGGTGGTGAAAGAGCAAGATGATTTTAATCATTGGGAAGGAATTTTCTTAGGTTATTCGCAAACAAAATGGGTAGCTGAGAAGTTAGTTAAAATTGCTCGCGACAGAGGTTTACCTGTTACTATCCACAGACCACCGTTAATTTCTGGCGATAGCCAAACAGGTATTTGTAATACCCATGACTTTATCAATTTGATGGTCAAAGGTTGTCTGCAAATGGGATATTTCCCAGATGTGGAATATATGATGGATATGTCTCCTGTAGATTATGTCAGCAAGGCAATTGTTTATTTATCAATGCAGCCTTCATCTATCGGTAAAGCTTTCCATTTACAACATCCCCAACCAGCGCCATTGAGTACTTTAATTAAATGGGTACAATCATTTGGTTATCCTGTGAAGTCGATTCCTTATGAACAATGGCAAGAAGAGTTAATTAATAATGTCTCTTCTGTGGATAATCCTTTATATACACTGCGTCCGTTTTTGTTAGAACGTTGGTCTGATGAGCAACTAACAATTCCCGATTTGTATTTGCAATCAAAGCGACCCTTCATTAGCTGTGAGGAGACTTTAAAAGCGCTTGAGGGTAGTTCTATTTCTTGTCCGCCAATTACTGGGGAAATGTTTATGACTTATACTGCGTATTTGATTCAGACTGGTTTTTTGAATGTTGCCTAATTTAGTAGGTCATTTGTAGAGTTTTGTAATTGATAAAAAGCCCGCACAAGCGGGCTTTTTTGTGGCGTCTATCAGATTCCTTTTTCAAATTTTTAATTCAACTTTTTGCTTTATACTTCTTACCTCATGTCTTATTAAACAGAGTTTAGTAGATTCAGCGCTATTGATTTTTTAATTTTCAGCAGTTTGTTTCACCGCTTAATATTGGGTTCTAACGCAAATTGCTCAGAGAATTTGTCATGCCAGTGACTAGTTAGAAAATTAGCTTATCTTCCCTTGAAGATTTCATCACAAATTAAAATTTGTATGTAAAAGGTACACTATTTTGGTGCAAAACTCTGAAAAGTGAAAAAAATTAATGAAAGTTCATTAATCAACAGTAATATTAAACTCGATTAGCATCTTGATTATGCTGTTTTGCTTTGTTCTCAAGAGAGTCAGCAATTCTTAGCATTTGCGAGTTTTACGGAGAAATCACCATTATGAAGCAATTGGTAAATAGAAATTTTTCCACTAAACGTTGTTGATATTTGACTATTCAAGCTCAACAGGCAAAGAGCCGCAAGATACAATAGTTGACATCGCGGTAACTGTTTATCTGCTTTACTTTTGATTACAGTCTCAGGCGCGTTTCACCTTTTGTTTTCACCTATGTTTACCCCTGCGAATTTATGGCTTCCAGCTGAATTGGCAACGGCGATTATTAGCGATCCTTTGACGATCGCGCCTGATGCTACTGTGGTTGATGCGATCGCGTTGATGAATGCAGGTACTACAACTAATAATTTAACAACTGAAAATAATACTACATCTAATTCGCTACTATTACAAGCTCAACATAGTTGTACTCTAGTAATAGAGAATACAAAGCTAATTGGTATTTTTACTCAAACTGATTTAGTGCGCCTCAGCAGTTATGGGCAAAATTTAGCAGAAATAGCGATCGCGGAAGTGATGTCTTCCCCGGTGCGCACTTTGCAAGTCACAAATTTTACCGACATTTTTGTACCCCTGAGTTTATTTCAGCACTATCCCATTCGTCATTTACCTTTAATAGATAACCAGGGTCAGGTGGTAGGACTACTCACCCATGATAGTTTACGTCCACTGTTGCGCCCCTTTGACCTTTTGAATTTACTGACGACAGCTGATTTCATGGAGCAATCTGTCGTCCAAGCAGCGCCTACAGCAACTCTGGCGGAATTGTCAGAGTTAATGACTCATCACAGAGTCAATTCGGTAGTCATTGTTGATAATTCTGATGCGAAAGTTATTCCCTTAGGGATTGTAACCGAACGGGACATTGTGCAGATATTAGCTGTAGACCAGGATTTAACTGCATTTGCAGCCCAAAGTTATATGAGTAGATTTGTGGATGCTGTAGGTGTAGATAGTTGCCTGGGAGAAGTATGGCAATTAATGCAACAGCAACAAATCAATCAAGTAATTGTTACCCGCGATGACGGTGAATTATTAGGTATTGTCACCCAAAGCTTAATATTGAGTGTTTTTAACCCAATGGCGATTTCTGCTTTGGTAGAGCGATTAGTTCAGGAACGTACCGCCAAAATTCAAGAACAAGTAGCCAGGGAACAATTATTAACACAAATCGCTAACAAAATTCGCGCTTCTCTCAACTTAGAAGAAGTATTAGATACGGCGGTGACTGCTTTAAGGGACTTTTTGCAGTGCGATCGCTTATTAGTTTATCAGTTCCAACCTGATTGGAGTGGCACAATTGTCGCTGAGTCTGTAACTGGGAATTGGCAAGCCTTAAAAGCAGCTACCATTAACGATCCTTGTTTTCGCCAGGAAGCAGCAGAATTATATCGCCAAGGTAAAACCCTAGCCATCGAGAACATCCATAACTATGGTTATGCTGATTGTTATTTAGGTTTATTAGAGCAATTTCAAGTCAAATCCAATTTAGTAGTCCCAATTTTAGTAGCAGATAAATTGTGGGGTTTGTTGGTAGGACATCAATGTGCCGACTATCGCCATTGGCAACCAGGAGAATTAACCTTACTACAAGAGATTTCTATACAATTAGCGATCGCTATTCAGCAAGCCACAGCTTACCAACAGCTACAAACACAAAACGCTATTTTAGAGCGTATTGCCAAAGCCGAACCACTGACAGACATTTTGCACGATTTACTGCAAGCAATGGAAATGCAGCTAAACAATGCCGTATGTACTATCATGCTGCACGATGGCAACGGTAAATTAAATTTTGGGATCAGTACCCAACTATCAGCAAGTTACATGCAACAAATGAATGGCGTTTCCATTGATGAAGGAATTGGTTCCTGTGGAACAGCCGCTTTTCGCCGAGAAACTGTGATTGTTGCTGATATTGCTACCGATCCACTCTGGCAAGATTACCGAGATTTAGCTTTATTACAAGGCTTAAAAGCTTGCTGGTCAGTACCAATTATTAGCAGTGATGGGGAAATTTTAGGCGTATTTGGCGTTTATTATCGCGAAAACCGCACGCCTGATAGTTGCGAACGGGAAGCTGTTACCCAAGCAGCAAATATTGCCAGTATTGCCATTGAACGCCATTTAGCTACCCAAAGTTTACAGCAATTAAACCAAGAATTAGAAAACCGAGTTGCCGAGCGCACTGCCGCCTTGCAAGCTAGTGAAGAACGTTGGCAATTAGCTCTCAGGGGAACTAATGATGGTATTTGGGATTGGGATCTCAAGAATAACAAAATTTTTTATTCTCAGCGCTGGAAGCAGATGCGTGGCTTTAGTGACGAGGAAATAAGTGATTCACCGGATGAGTGCTTAAGCCGGATACATCCAGAAGATTGCGATCGCGTCATGGCTGGTATTACAGACCACTTTGCCGGAATAACCGAATTTTTTGAAGCTGAATATCGGACTCAATGTCAAGATGGCAGTTATATGTGGGTGCTGGATCGCGGTCAAGTATTGCGCGATGAATCTGGACTAGCTATTCGCATGACTGGTTCGGAAACCGACATCACCCAACGCAAATTAGCTGAAGCAGCACTAAAAGAAAGCAAACGCCGTTATGCTACCTTAGCCGCAGCCGCTCCTGTGGCAATTTTCCGATTTGATGAACCTTTCAACTGTGTCTATGTTAACGATCGCTGGAGCCAAATGACAGGTAGACCCAAAGAATCTGCTTTGGGTAGGGGATGGATTGAGGCTTTGCATCCAGAAGATCGAGAGCAACGCCTCGCTGAATGGATGGAAAATTCTACCCAATCACTTACTGGCAATCATACAATCGATCAAGGTGAGGGTAGACATTTACGTCCAGATGGCAGCATTAATTGGTTCTACGTCCAAGTTGCACCAGAAGTTGATGCTAATGGGCAAATTATTGGCTATATTGGCACCTTAACAGATATCACCGCTCGTAAACTGGCAGAGCAAGAAAATCAACTATTAAAAGAACGCTTAGAATTTTTACTTTCTGCTAGTCCAGCCGTAATCTTTACCTGTAACCCTGAAGGCGATTATGGTGCTACTTTTTTCAGCGACAATCTCTACAACGTCACTGGTTACACCCCAGCAGAATTTTTAGCTGAGTCTAGCTTCTGGATCGATCGCGTTCACCCAGACGATCTCCCAAGATTGCTAGCTCAATCTCCATTGTTGACATCAGGATTGCATATTTATGAATATCGCTTCCGCCATCAGCACGGTCATTATATCTGGTTACGGGCGGAACTGCGTGTAGTCAGGAATCACCAAGGAACTCCCATTGAATTCATTGGTTACTTTGCTGATATTAGCGATCGTAAACTGGCAGAGCAAGAAAATCAACAATTGAAAGAAAGGTTAGAATTTTTACTTTCTGCTAGTCCAGCCGTAATTTTTACTGTTAATGCTAATACAGGTGAAGTAACTTTTATTAGTGACAATATTACTACTTTGCTAGGCTATACCCCAGACGAGATTTTGTATAATTGCAATTTTTGGTCTAGTTACGTTCACCCAGAGGACGAACCAGAAATAGTGGAGGGAATGGCTCAATTGTTTGAGCAAGGCTATCGTATTCAAGAATACCGCTTTTTACACAAAGCTGGACATTATGTCTGGATACGCAATGAACTGCGCTTAGTCCGCGATCGCCAAGGTAACCCCATAGAAATTATTGGGTATGGTGCTGATATTAGCGATACCTATCAACAAGCTGCGCAACGCCAACAAGCAGAATTAGCACTAGAAGAAAGTCAGCGATTTATTCAACAAATTGCCGATGCATCGCCAAATATGCTCTATCTTTACGACTTGCAAACCCAGCGCAATGTTTACGTAAACCGTGAGATTACCTCAATTATCGGCTATAGCCCGGAAGCTGTGCAAGCAATGGGAGAAAATATGTTTTCCATCTTGTTACACCCCGAAGATTTCGACCAACTATCCAGCCGATTGGCAATATTGCAGATGGCGGCGGATGGGGAAATCATTGAATTAGAATATCGCATGAGACATGCTGACGGTGAATGGCGCTGGCTTTACAGTCGGGATGCTGTATTTAGCCGCAATGCTGAGGGACAAGTTTTACAAATTATTGGTACAGCCCAAGATATTACAGATCGCAAACTAGCTGAACAGGAAAATCAACAACTCAAAGAAAGGTTGCAATTCTTACTAGCCTCAAGTCCGGCGGTGATTTTTACCTGTATAACTCAGGAGCCTTATAGTATTACTTTCATCAGCGAGAATAGCGTTAATGTAACTGGTTATACTGCAGCAGAGTTCTTCTCCTATACTAGTTTCTGGAGAGATCGCATTCACCCAGGAGATGTATCGCGGGTGTTAGAAGGCATGTCTCAATTGTTTGAGCAGGGATATCATATTCATGAATACCGCTTTTCACATAAAACCGGACATTATATTTGGATACGCAATGAACTGCGTTTAGTTTGCGATCGCCAAGGTAACCCTGTAGAAATTGTCGGTTATGCCGCAGATATTAGCGATCGCAAACAAGCAGAATTAGCATTAGAAGACAGTCAGCGATTTATTCAACAAATTGCTGATGCGTCACCGAATATGCTTTATCTTTACGACTTGCAAACCCAGTGCAATGTTTACGTAAACCGCGAGATTACCTCAATTCTCGGCTATAGCCCGGAAGCTGTGCAAGCAATGGGGGCTAACTTCCTGCAGGACTTGTTACACCCTGAAGATATCCAGCGATTAGTTAGCCAACGGCAAAGCATCGCCATGGCTGCAAATGGGGAAATTATCGAATTTGAATATCGGATGCGAGATGCTAACGGCCAATGGCGTTGGTTATACAGTTGGGATACCATCTTTAGCCGCGATCCAGAAGGACAAGTCCAGCAAATAATAGGTACAGCCCAAGATATTACAGCTCGCAAACTAGCCGAACAGGAAAATCTCCTCCTCAAAGAACGATTGCAATTTGTACTTTCTGCTAGTCCGGCGGTGATTTTTAGCTGTAAACCTGATAGCGATTATGGAACTACCTTTATCAGTGACAATATCTACAATGTCACAGGCTACACCGCAGCAGAATATTTGACTGAGTCTAGCTTTTGGATCAACCATGTCCACCCAGAAGATTTACCTCAATTACTGGCGAAAATGCCAGAATTTTTTGCACAAGGGCAGTTAATTAATGAATACCGCTTTTTGCATCAAGCAGGACATTATATCTGGATGTGGAATGAAATCCGCTTAGTCCGCGATTCTCAGGGAAACCCCATTGAAATTGTCGGCTATGGTGCAGATATTACAGATCGCAAACGCCTAGAAGCAGCGCAAAATCGCCTGATTGCTTTACTAGAAGCCTCAACTGATTACATCCTCATCGCTGATAAATTTGGTAACGCCATCTGGAATAATACTGCCCTGAAACTGCTGCGGGGACTGGATGATGCAGAAGTTACGCAGCAAAAACCAAGTGATTACTGTCTCCAACAAGGTGTGGAATTGCTAGAACATGAGGCTGTACCCGCCGCCATCGCCAACGGTAGCTGGTTGGGAGAAAACATCTTATTAGATGCCCAAGGACAAGAAATTCCCGTTTCTCAATTGCTAATTGCTCATAAATCACCCCAAGGAGAAGTAGAATTTTTTTCCACTATCATGCGTGATATCCGCATACAAAAAGAATACGAACAAGGTTTAGAACAGACAAATGCTGAACTACGTCGCGCTACCCGCCTCAAAGATGAGTTCCTCGCTAATATGAGTCACGAATTGCGCACCCCCCTAAACGCAATTTTGGGAATGTCAGAAAGTTTACTAGATATGATATTGGGTTACTTAAACCACCAACAGCAACAAGCGATCGCCACCATTGAACGTAGCGGACAGCATCTTTTAGCTTTAATTAACGACATTCTCGAACTGTCAAAAATTGAAGCCGATAAGCTAGAATTACAAATAGCTAAAGTCTCCGTAGCCCAGCTGTGCAAAACTAGCTTAGATATAGTTAAACAACAAGCATTCAAAAAACAAATTCATCTACATCTGAACTTGGCAAAACTCGAAAAAGAAATCGCTGTAGATGAGCGACGCATCCAGCAAGTATTAATCAATTTATTATCCAATGCCATTAAATTTACCCCTAGTGGCGGTCGAGTTAGCTTAGAAGTAACTGTACAAAATCTGGGCGAGACAACAGAGGAAAATAACTGGATCGTCTTTTCTGTTTCCGACACTGGTATTGGTATTGCGCCCAGCGATCGCGCTAAACTATTCCAACCCTTTGTCCAGATTGATAGCAGCTTAAACCGTAAATACGAAGGTAGCGGACTAGGGCTAGTTCTAGTCAAACGCATCACAGAAATGCATGGCGGGTATATCAGCTTGCAGAGCGAACTCGGTCAAGGTAGCTGCTTTAGCATATATTTACCTTACTCTGCTTGTCCGATTCAGCAACCGTCAAATTTAAACTTTACCCCATCTGCAAATATAACACCCAACTTAGAAGCGATCGCTCCTCCACAAGTCATTACTGCACCCAACACCCAATCACCCCTAATCCTGTTAGCCGAAGATAACGAAGCCAACATCAACACCATCTCTAGTTACCTAGAAGCCAAAGGTTATCGCATCATCATGGCGAGAAATGGCCAAGAAGCTATCGACTTAGCCCACAGCCAAAATCCTAACTTAATTATCATGGATATCCAAATGCCAGTAGTTGATGGTTTACAAGCAATTGAACAAATTCGCCAAAATCAGCAACTAGCCACCATACCAATTATTTCCCTCACAGCAATGGTCATGCTTGGCGATCGCGAAAAATGTCTCGCCGTTGGAGCCAGTGAATATTTAGCTAAACCCGTTAAACTCAAGCAATTAACCGCCTTAATCGAACAATTTTTAGCAAATTAGAGGCTAGAAGGGAGACAAATGACAATTGTACAGACGCGATTCATCGCGTCTCTAACAAATGACCTAAAATAAAAATAGTTTAACCAACTGTTTTCAGTTGGCGCGCTTCATTCTTATACCTCGATTGAGCGATCGCTTATGAATTTTTCGTCAGCGCGACAATATTTTTATCAGGAGATTCAACAGCCTGACGAGCATATCAACCTGGTAAAAGCAGCTTTATATATTGCACAGGAAGAATATCCTCACCTCGATCCCCAAGAATATCTCAATGCTTTCGATACAATGGCAGCAGAATTACAAGAACGCTTGCCTGAATCAGCCTATCCATTGCGGATAATTCAAAGTATCAATCAGTATTTGTATGATGATTTAGGATTTGCTGGCAATAAAACCAACTACTACGATCCGCGTAATAGCTTTTTAAATGATGTTATTGACCGTCGATTAGGCATTCCCATTACCTTAGCCTTAGTTTATATAGAAATTGCCAGACGAATAGATTTTCCCATGATCGGCATAGGAATGCCGGGACATTTCCTCATTCGTCCCGATATTGCTGATATGGAAATATTTGTTGATGCATTTCATCAAGGTGAAGTTTTATTTGCTCAAGATTGTGAAGAAAGACTCTCACAAATGTTTCAGCAACCCGTACAATTACAACCAGAATTTTTAGCACCAGTCAGCAATCGGCAATTTTTAGCCAGAATGCTCACCAACTTAAAATTTATTTATTTAAAAAAGCAAGAACTCGAAAAAAGCCTAGCTACCGTAGAAAGAATTTTACTATTATTTCCTGGTGTCAGTGTAGAATTACGCGATCGCGGTCTCATCTACTATCAACTCGGTCACTACCCCCAAGCAGCCGACGATCTGCAAACCTATCTTACCAAAGTCCCCGACGCCGAAGACTCCATCGCCATCCGCCGCTTACTCACCGAATTGGGAAGGTAAAACAACACACATTGTACAGACGCGATTCATCGCGTCTCTACTGACTATAATCCAATCCTTCCGCCAGCCGCTTGAGACGGTATAATTGAGCCTGCATATCTTGTTTTGTCCAAGCAGCAGCGAAAGTATTAAAACCCCAACTGACTAGGGGGTTAGGGATATCGAACTCAAACCGATTTAACAGGTTAGTTCCCTGAGAGATAGGTTGACATTCCCAGCGATCGCGTCCTTGAAAAAATCCTTTAAAACCCCAAACTACTAAACCCGGTTGGCGTTCTACAACCACAGTATTCAATGTAGGTTGAATTACCGGAATCTGAATCATAAACCGACTTTGACTACCTACATCCGTACTCCAGACTTTTCCCACAGGTTCACAACGTAATACAGGATTCAGCCATTGATGCATAAGTGCTAAATCAGTAATACAATGCTCTACCACCGTAGCTGGAGCATTAATTTGAATTGATTGTTCCAAAACTTGGGGCATTTTACTATATAATCAAAACTTAAAAATTTACCTTGAACAGCAATTCATCTCACATTTTACCGCGAAGCGTTCGTTAGAGATGAATTGCGCTTAAATTATCCCACTTTCAGACAGAAATATTCTTTCTCTTCTGCTTCCTCTGCTTCCTCTGCTAACATAGCAATGGAATATTTTTTTAGTTGTAATTCCCTAATTATGGTGACAATTTACTGTATATTAGGGAGCATCCAACTTTTGACGCAATACCCTAGAAGAGTATTTCTATACGAATAAAGCCTGCCTCCCATAAGCGAATATCTTCGACAAAAACAGGCTATCAAACTTTTAGCCTGCGAAGGCAGGCTTCGTATTTTTAGCCCCACCCTTCTAGGGTGAGGGCGGTTTTGCTTTAGCTTTTTTTAATAATATTATGGTACAAATTTCTTCATCACACTCTGAGATTGAAGTTCAAGCCACTAAAGCTGCAGCTGGCTTTCATACAGATACAGTAGCATCAGAAACAGTCTCAGATTTTGAGTTTCTTTTTACCAGAGCAATTGAATTTCGTCAAGAAACAATTTACTTCATCATTGTAGACCGGTTTAACGATGGAGACCCCACCAATAATGCAGGTACTCATCCCGAACTTTACGATCCTACTAAACAAAAATGGGGCAAATATTGGGGCGGAGATTTGCAAGGAATTATTGACAAACTAGATTATCTAAAAAACTTAGGAATTACAGCTATTTGGATTTCTCCCCTATTTGAGCAAGTAGAAGCATTGCAATTTGATAATGCTGCTATGCATGGTTATTGGACAAAAGATTTTAAACGCATAAATCCCCGTTTCTTACCACCAGGTGAAGAAAATTCTTTATTTAAAAGTGGTACCTTAGATAAATTAATTTCTGGCTTACACGAGCGGGGAATGAAATTAATTTTAGATATTGTCTGTAATCACAGTAGCCCAGATGTTAACGGTGAAAAAGGAAAGCTTTACGAAGATGGAGTATTAATTGCCGATTACTATAATGATATCAATAATTGGTATCACCATAATCCAGAAATTACCGATTGGGAAGATGAATATCAATTACTTTATTACGAAATGTCAGGATTAGCAACATTTAACGAAAGTAATCCCGATTACCGTAATTATATTAAAACCGCTATTAAACAATGGTTAGATAAAGGAGTAGATGCTTTACGAGTAGATACAGTAAAGCACATGCCTATCTGGTTTTGGCAAGAATTTAATAGCGATATTCAAACTCACAAACCTTCTGTATTTATCTTTGGTGAATGGGGATTTAGCAACCCTAAAAAGAGCAGTTCAATTAAATTTGCCAATGAGTCAGGAATGTCAATTTTAGACTTTGGCTTATGCGAAGGAATTCGCCAAGCTTTAGCCTACAATGCACCAGGAGGATTTCATTTAGTTCAAGATATATTCAATCTCGATTATCTTTACAACACGGCAACAGAATTGATTACCTTCATTGATAATCATGATATGCCAAGATTTCAAAGCCTCAACTCCGATACGCAACTTTTAAGATTAGCGATGGCTTTGATTATAACTAGCCGTGGAATTCCTTGTATTTATTATGGAACAGAGCAATATCTCCATAATGATACTCATGGTGGTAACGATCCTTATAACCGTCCAATCATGGAAAAATGGGATACAGATACCCAGCTTTATCAAGATATCCAATTATTATCTAAATTACGTCGTTTAAATCCTGCTGTTTCTTTGGGAAGTCAAAAACAAAAATATATTACAGATAATATTTACTGTTATCTGCGTAGTTATCGCGATTATCGTTGTTTTGTGGCGATGAATAAAGGAGATACAGCGATTATTAATATAGAAAATACAGAATTAGAAGATGGCGAATATAACTGTATTGTCACCCAACGCCAAATTGAAGTAAAAAACGGTAATATTTTTGGACTCAAGCTACATCATAAAGAACTAATTGTACTTAGTTATTTAGGCGAGCGAGTTAAAGGTAAAACCATTGTCAGAGCGCAGGTAAATGGTTTGAAAACGCAACCAGGCGATACAGTTGTGGTAACCGGAGATTGTCCAGAATTAGGTAATTGGGATATTAGCAAAGCCTATGCTTTAGAATATATCAATGAAAATACCTGGTTTGGCGAAATACCCTTTAATGAAAGCGCAGGTAAAGCGATATCTTATAAATATGCTCTGTGGCGACAAAATCAACCACCTGTGCGCGAAAATCTTGTTAGTCGGCGTTGGATTTTAGCTGATACTGGTACAGTAAAATGGCGTGATAACTGGGCGAGTTAAAAGCAATTTCTGTAGGGGCATGGCAGTGCCATGCCCTTATAGTTATATTTACTAGATTAACTTCTTAAACTTTGGAATAACCTACTAACAGGGGATTCAAACTCTGCATATCTTTTTTGTATAGACTCAATCAAGGGAATACGATCGCTAAAATCGGGAAAATTTATAATAACATTACCCAGTTGAATCCCTAAAGGTCTTAAATGTCCACCTTTTAAAACTACCTTAAAACCTGAAGGTGGTTTTTTACAATCATTCTCAAACCACTGACAAGTTGATAAAGCTAGTTTATCTGTGTTGAATGAATTTAACCCCAGAAGATTAAATAAATTAGCACAAGTGATTAAACTAAAAGTTTCTGCTGGGGTAGGTTTGACATTTAAACCTAAATTAATAAATATACCTGCTAAAGGCTGAGGAATAGCACTTTCCAAACCTGTATTTACAGGAGCTAATAATAAAGAGGGTTGATTCTTAATAAAAATACTGGTAATTTCAACTTCTTTTTTTAACTCTTGGTAATTAGGTTCTCGCTTGATGTAATATTTGATTAATTTGATAGCTTTTTCCCGCTTTACTTGTAAATCGTTAATCAGAATTAACAAGTCTTTAACAATACTTTCAGTCTTATTATCAATTTTTACTTGAGAATCTGTTGGCTTGGCTGTTGTTTTCACTACAGATGCAATAAATTTCCTCAGTTCTTGAATATCCTGGTAATATTGAGGTTCGCTAGGTTTGCTAATCGTAGGTAAAGCACTAAAAGCTTCTAATAGAGCAATATATTTACAGCCAATACTATGACCTATCCAAGAAAAATTTTGGTCGCTGAGATAAGGTTTATAATCATAACCAGCAAATATTGCTCTTCTGACAATTTCTGGCATAATTTCATACTGTTCTCTAATTAAAAAGCCAGACTCGGCATAATGATCGAAAGTAAAATTGAATGGCAAAATAACAATCGTATAACCATCATTAAATAATCGCTGCAGTAGAGAACGATAGAACAGCATCGGCCAAAATGTGCCAAAGAAAGCACCGCCAATAAATTGAATTACCCCTTGAGGTTTTGGATGTAGAGCCACCCAACTATAAGAAATTGGTTGAAATTTCATGAGTAAATAATATAACTTTTATATTTTGCGAAGTCGGGAAAATTTTAACTAATAATACCAATTCAAATAATCTTTGCAACACATCAAAATATTCTAGAGGGCATGGCAGTGCCAGTGCCCCTACAATCTGTCGCATTCTTTTTTCCAATTGGTATAATTTTCTATTTATCACAGGGGTTTTTAGCCCTCAGTAAATCCTATTTAGCTATCTGCAAAACTTTAATTAAGAAAGTTGGCTATATTCTATATTTACAAGCTACTCTCTCACGAAAATATCTCACAAGCAAATATAAAAATCTCTCTTTCCTCTATTCCCTAGTCACGATTTATCTAATTTAAAGGCGCGACGATCGCGCCCATAATTTATATTTTTCATTGGCTAGATTATTGTTTTAAAATGCCCCAACTCTAGCAAAAATGACATAGATTGTTTTGATAATTAAGTATAAATCATATAATGGATGCCAATTATCTTGATACTTTAAATCTAAGTCAACTATTTGCTCAAAATTGGTTACTTGCGAACGTCCATTAACTTGCCATTCGCCTGTCAAACCTGGTTTAACATTTAAACGTTGCCAATGCTTTTGTGTATAGTGAATAACTTCATCACCTGTAGGTGGACGAGTACCAACTAAGCTCATATCATTAAGCAACACATTCCAGAATTGTGGTAGTTCATCCAAACTGCTACTTCTTAAAAAACGTCCAACTTTAGTAATTCTAAAATCATTTTTGTTTTTAAATATTAAGCCATTAGCTTCGTTATCAACTAAAGATTTTAATTGTTCAGCTTCACTTACCATTGAGCGGAATTTATAGAGCCGAAATGGCCTTCCTTGTAGCCCGTAACGTTCTTGAGCAAAGAAAATTGGCCCTGGACTATCGATTTTAATAGCGATCGCAATTGGCACAAATAAAATTGCTAAAATACAAAGTCCCACCAAACTCCCCAAAATATCTAACAGGCGCTTAAATTTAGACTGTACTGAGGGATGAGGAGTTAATTCTGATTCCCATAACGTCAAACAAAAGTCTGGAGAAATGCGTTGTAATTGGGTGTAATGCATTGTTATTCCTCAAGTCACAATAGTATGATTACTGATATTTTTGCTATGTTTATACAAATCACTTGCTGTAAAATCAAGAAAGTTCAGTATATTTTGGGATACAGTTGTTTTTGAGTAAATTCCAGGAAATTAATTAACGTTAGTAGGTTGTTTCTTAGCCTCATACTTCACCCTGATGAATTGTTTTGATAATGAACGAACTACTTTATATATCTGCGTTTAGATAGAACTGCTGTTTATACAAGTTTCAATGCGTCTAAACAGAGCAACGCATAATTCCCACCAATTAGCAGTTGCGATCGCACTATGCCATTCCCACACTCCTAACACTTTGACACGCCAAACTGGTTCAAAAAAACCTACATAAGGTAGATGTCCCATAGGTGCATCCCCCTCCCAGGTGAGACTGTTATAATCAAGCCAGTAATCTCGCAAGCGCCAACCAACACGATTTGCAAAGTCAATGCAAGTTTCAGACGCAGCAACTTTGGCACTACCAATCATTAAAGCCAACATAGGATCGGTAGCAGCACAATCTTTAATACCCTCCCATATACGACTCTGAACGCTGAATCCGAAGCGTCCATGACTATAACTTACCCAAAGTTTGTCAATAGTATAAAGGTCTTTACAAGGAATTTTGTTGATTGCATCAATGTCCAGATATGGCTGTTTTTCAACTACCTTGAGGATGATATTTGTAGTTTCTCGATCCGCTTCTTGCCATCTTTGAGCTTGCAGTAAATCGCGTAAATAAGCGTAATCAATCCCCACTTCAGAATTTAAATCATCAGGGGGAGAATTATGAATATTTGCTGCTTTTTCTTCGATATTTTCTGATGAAAATATCGTTTTACCTGGTAAAATTTCAATGATTCCCTGAGAACCAGACAACCAAAAATATAATTGAATGTCGGTTTGGGCAAATTCTACTTGTAATTGAGTAATCCAAGCAGCAGCAGTGAGTCCACTGGCTTGTATTCCTTTATTTAAGGTTGCTAACAGCGTATTTGCAAATTTTTCCCTATTTTCAGGTGATACAGCCGCCGCAATTAAACATTGTCCTGCGTCTAATCCTAATTGCAGTTCTTCTAGCCAATCCCGCAGCGATACTTTACCACCACTCTTTTCTATGGGACAATCTAAAATAATAATTTGTTGCGACTGACATCGGCGTAGTTGTTTTTTCAACCATGCGCGATTGATCGTGACTTCATCAGACAATAATAATCTGGCTTCACCTTGTTCTGTCTCTTGAATTTGCCCTTGTAAATATAATAAAACTGTTGCAATTTCGTCTGTATTAGTAGAATTAGTATTTAATTCAGCAAAAGATTCCGAAAGTAAGCATTTTTGAATTGCTTTGCGCACGTTTGACTGGGAATTGTTCCCACCAATAGTCCAATAATTGACTGCAAAACTACCAGCAGTGCTGAGTATTTTACTTAAAGATAGGGAGGCTTGACTTTGATACAATCCTTCTACAATTAATGCTTGTCGTGGATGTCGTGAAGCGGGAATATTTTTCGGTTTAATTCCTAAAATTACTTCGCCAACTCCTTCTACAATGCGCTTAGGAGTTTGTGAAGGATATTCGGGATGGATAGAATTATCTCCCCTTCCTTTTTTTAGTTGATTAATCACTCGTAGTTGTTGATTAGCTTTATCTATATATGTCAGTGTTTGGTGATAAACATAGCGATAAAGTCCATCAGCTTCGATAATACCTTGAGAATCAGCAGCTTCTCCTTTTAACCCGCGAATTAAGTAATATGTAAATACTCCATGCCCTAAATGGGGAAATTCCCAAGATTGCTGAGTGCGATCGCAAGATAATAAAGCATAAAATCCTTTTCGTTTGGCGGCGCGTTGTCGTAGAAGTTCTACCAACTCTGGTGTCGGGTTAAGCTGCGGATCTACTTCGCCTCTTGCACCTAACAGCGTCATCCCTCCACTATGACAAGCATCTAATATTAATAATTGTTGCTGGGCAGAACAATTTTCTAATAGTTGCAAAACTTCCTGTAACTGTAAACCAGTATCTATTAAGTTTGATTTTTGTGTATCTTGTAAACAAAGTATTACTTGCTGGGTTGATGGTTCTAGCATCCCATGCCCGGAGAAATAAAATAGCACAGTGTCAATCGGTTTAGTCACTGCCGCAATTTCTCTGAGACTGGTAAGAACATTTGCTAACTTTGGCTGTTTAGAAGCGAAATCGTTATATATTATTACCTCTTTTTGGGGAAAAGCTTGTGTTGCAGCATGTAAAGCTTCACCTAACCCCTGACAATCTAAGGCTGAATATTGCAAACTGGGTATTTCTTCATCTTCATATTGGTTCACACCCACCAATAAAAGCCAAAGCTTTGCCACACCCGTTTCTAGGGCATGAGTTGAGTGACTAGTACGAACCCCAACTGGACACATCTAAGCAGCTTTAAGAAAGAAACTATTTCCCTAAATATACGTAAATTTGGTTCAGTTAGTTCCCTGGGTAGGGGATATTTTTGCCGATATAACCAGAAACTATCAAAAGATAACTGAGAAATTGTTGCTTATTTGTAACGGAATTGTTATATTTCTTTACATAAAGACATGTAAAGTATCTATTCTGGCATCAAAGTGAACGAAAAAAGCGATCGCTAACTCGTCACCTTGAGCAAAACGCTTATCGTTGCTGCTCAAAACCACTACTGCCAAGCAAATTGTGCAATAGCTTGAAGATTACTCCAGTGTCTTACCCAGCCACACCAACAAGCTATTTACAGCAATTTTCACTCACATAGTCTAATTTTTGACCAATTATTCGAGATTTGGGAGGGCAGGCTTGATGGATGTTGATGAACTTCTCAAAAGCTATAGTGCAGGCGAGAGAAATTTCACTCAAGTAAGCCTGCACTCAGCCAACTTGAGTGAGGTATGTTTAGCAGGAATCAATTTAGCTGGCGCTAACCTGACTCAAGCAACTTTATCTCAAGCAAACTTGCAGGGAGCAAACCTGATTGAAGCCAACTTAACAGCAGCTTCCCTGTGGAGAACCAACTTAAGTCAAGCAAATTTAATTTGGGCTAACCTCAAGGCTGCTAACCTGATTCGGGCTAACCTGACTCAAGTTGATTTGCACAAAGCTTCCTTATTTCAAGCAGATTTACGGCTAGCAAATCTGCGTAATGCCGATCTGAGCGGCGTAAATTTGGCTGGTGCTGATTTACGTTATGCAAACCTCGCTGGTGCTTTTCTCGCCGGAGCAAATCTTAGAGGTGCAAACCTGACTGGGGCTAACTTAAGCAGAACAGATTTAAGTCACGCCATTCTCACCAAAGCCATCTTCTTTAAAACAGATCTTCGTTACGTTGATTTTACAGAAGTGGATCTGACAGGTTTAGATTTAAGTTACTGCTTCGTGAGTAGAGAAAGCCTACCAATACAAGATTTTCTGGAAGTCGGATAAACTCTGCTGTCTGCCAATTCATCAACATTTTCGAGAGACGTTACTTGTAACGGCTCTCAAACTTATGAAGACTAACTTGAAAATGGGCATGGGGCATTGGGCATTGGGCATAGGAAAGACAGATTTTCATGCTTGGTTGTGCCAAAACCTCGCGTGAATGGCTAACTTAAAAGATTTATTTCTTCCTTGTCTCCCTTGTCTCCCTTGTCTTCCTTGTCCCCCCTGTCCCCTCTGCCTTTCCTCGGTCACAATTCAGACTATTATATAAGCAAAACTAATTAAGTGTATTAATTTTACAAATATATCAGCCCTTGATTAATTTTTGTAAAGCAGTGTAAAGTAACATTACAGACGCAAACGAAACGTCTGATTTATACATACCAAACGCATTCATACAAAAATGACAGCAACTCTACAACAGCGCTCCAGCGCCAACGTATGGGATCGCTTCTGCGAATGGATTACCAGCACCAATAACCGTTTATACATCGGTTGGTTCGGTGTCCTGATGATCCCCACCCTATTAGCAGCAACAGCTTGCTTCGTAATCGCCTTCATCGCTGCACCTCCAGTAGACATCGATGGTATCCGCGAACCAGTAGCAGGTTCCTTAATCTACGGAAACAACATCATCTC